>CBCSNG010000024.1:0-32158 GCA_965141635.1 uncultured Collinsella sp.
GAGGCCGAGCGCAAAATGGATTCTAAAAAACACCTTGCCAAATAGGAGCGTCAGCAGTCGGGAACCATTCTATTCCGCCTCTACGATTTCGTCTGCATTGCCTTCGGTTTCGTTGTTCGGCTCATTTATCTCAGTGTTCTTGGCCACCGTCTCTGTGTCACCGTCTTCTGCAGGGAGGTAATACATTAAGCCAAATAGCTCATTTATCGCTCTGCGAGTATTTGCAGCTGAGACACCGATGCGCTTCAGCTGCATTGCATAGACAAGATAGCGTAGAAGCAGCAAATCAAGAATGGCAGCACCTTTGAAATCCTTGTCAATGTTTCCATGGGCAAAGTCATTTCTTTGCTCAGCCAGCCTGCTTCCAATGACTTCGTAGGAAAATTCCTCATCATTCCTTTTGTATAGACCTTCCCCAAATACCCCAATCATTTCATGAAAATCTCGACCAGCCTGTACTATCTTCGATTCCAGATTGCTAAAGCCGATGCTCTTCTTTGCATATTTCAATATCTTTTTAGCTTTTCCGGAGCTTTGGTTAATGCATTCATCCATCTGAGCTGATGCTCGTTGCTCAGCAGCCACTCGAGCTTCTGATTTGACAACTCCGCTTGGATACGCTTGGTCAAATTCCCATTCAAATGCTGCGGAAGTCAGCACGAAGTCCGATGCATCGAGCGTATGTCCCTTTTCGTATGTTTCAGGAATATGCCTTAGGTAGATTTCTCCGTCTGCAATCGCTCCAAACATTTTAATCTCATACGGGTCCAGCAAAGACAGCTGAATATATCGACCTTTTTCAAGAGGCTTGGTATCAAATGGCTCTGAGGATCTCGCTAGCTTGAATTCAGCTGTGCTGGGGTAATGCGAGTCGTCGTACATAGCCTGCAGGCTGCAATCCTCAATTAGTGTGTTTTTGCTGAATGTCAGATATTTGAGGAAGTCTTCTGCTGCATGCCACAGGCGATAGAAAAACCAGTAATCGTCCGTTTCATCAAACTCGAAAATCATGCTGGAATTAAGGGTGATGGGTGGAGTACTAATTTTCATACTGCATGTCCACCCAACTGAGAAATACGCCGCGATATCTCTGCCCTCAAAGCGAAATGCTCTCTTCACGGTCGAAGTTCTGTCGAATCCATTTGTCCTGATAGAGATGATTCCCTTTTCTGTAAGGTCGTCAGAATCAAATACCTGCGAGAATGCCCTATTAACCGGATGAATGTAATTCAAGGCCCTGCCGGATAGAGTCATCCTGCAAAAACCATTGGTATTCGGGCTACATTCCAGATACCCAGCAACGTTGATATACAGAGTCGAATTTCGACTTCCGACAGTCGATTCCTCCCTGGTCAAAAAGATCAATCGCTTGCTTGTCTCGTTGCAGAAGCCGTCAAGATAAGGCACATCAACAGTCAAAGGGTCGCCGGATGTATACACACCGGGGCAAATTTCTTTTTTTAGCCAACCCCACATAATGTCATTCTTGCGTTCTTTGGGCGGGATGAGAACAAGCTCAGAGCCATCGAACACAAAGACAAAATCAACATCTTTGAATTTTAGAGTTCCCGAATACGTGTTGTCTGTCATCTTATTTACCCCTCATAATGACCTTTCCAGTCCTTGTTCGCAACCTTGTCGCCGATCCTCTCGAGATCGACGCAGGCGAAATGCCAGTCTCCTAACAGCTTGTCCAAGCTGGGCTTAACGGGTTCCACATCACCTGCGTGAACCCGAAGTCGGAGTGGGGGAAGCTGATAGTGAGGTACTTTCCCGAGCTCGCGCCGCTGCAGGCGATTCGGAACAACTATCCGAAGACCCCGCTCACGCTCGACCGCGTTGACGTGGGAGGTCGCGGCGGCATCAGGCAAGAGAACATCATCGACTGGATGCTGTCCGGGGCATGGCCAACAACGTCTCTTATGCCGAGTTCACAATTTAGACAGGAGAACCTGTACCCGCGAGATTAATTGCGTCTCATCCATTTCCTCGGGGGCAATCATCGAACTTAAGGTGGCGCATCGGAGCCATGGAATTAAAGAACTTATCACCGAAATAGTCGAGCAGAAACTCTGGAAAAGCCGATAGCACAAACACCGAACCGTCCTCGATCCGCATCCTTTTCTCCTCGCGGAAGATCGCATCGACCGTAACCAGCTCTCGATACGTCTCAAATGAAACCTCATCGAGACCGAGCAGGCACTTGCATCTCAATACGAAGGCAGCGATTGCATCTTTCCATTGGGGAAGCTCCATGTGCTTCCCCACGTTAACGTTTCCCTCTCCCGACTTATTTTTATATTGAGCGATTTCCGAGTTGTCAACAAAACAGCCTGAATGCGCCTGGCACTGCCCTGCGCGATAATCGTACAGTGCCTCGACCATCGGGTAGCTTATATAGAGCTTTCCGCTCTCGTGCTCGTTATCGAATGCGAGGAGCATCGCCTCCACAAGGGCATCGGACTCGCATCCAGGCGCATTGTTCTGATGAGAGTCGTAGTCAAAGAAGAGAAAGACCTCATCAACAGAATCCCTCTCCACGCCCTCTAGACATTTTGCAGCAGAAGGCACCGTTTCTCTCAGTACCTCCACAACATCCAGATCGAAGTCCTCCTCTGCAAGCCGCTCGTAAAGCATGTAGATGTTCTGCGCCGCTGGCAGACAGATCACCCTCAGGTCATCTCTCCCTTTCAGAAAAAGATCCTTCATCTTCTCCGCAAAGCGCAGGTCACGCGACTCTCCTTCAACGATGAAGAGCGTGACCGGGCTAGCCATCGAAAGCACCGGCCTTAAACATCTTCTGGAGGTTATGCGCCAATCTGAGCTCCTTGGGTGTTAGCTTTTCCAGCGAGCGAATCTCCCCCTCCTTGAGAATGAAATAGACATCGGGACGCATGAGGTCGTTCGTCAAAAGGTCCGTGTTGTGCGTCGTAATGAAAACCTGGACACCCTCAAGGTCCCGTAGCATCTCCACGATCGACCGGGACAATTCAAAGTGATAAAAGGCATCGAATTCATCGATAAAGACCAAGGAAGCCTTGCTCATCTTGATATACCAGTAGTAGTACAGAGCAAGTGACATGGTGCCTGTCGAGGCGACCGACGCAAACGGAACGGTACCGCCCTCGAACCTGCAATAAAGCTCGGGAACTCCATTCACGTCCACGGATACGAGGTTCAGGGAGATTCCCTGCTGGCGCAAGAATTCTTGGAAGTCCTCCATCTTTCCTTCGCGAATAATGCCCTGGGTAAAGATATCCGAGCCAACCGAAAGCCCCTGATATCCACGCTCATCGAGCGAGTAGAACATGAGCATGTTGTCGACAAAGGAGGTGAAGGCTCTAAACGCCCTGGCAGACGGCTCATCTCGCAGTATTGCATTGCTCTTGACATATTTGACACGCGACAGCCTGTCGGACTCAGTGGGGAGATCGGTAGAAAGCGAGAGGGACTCGGCGCCCGGCAGGTCAACATGGCCCGTTTGAGCGTCGAACCTGTAGCTCAAGACCTCCACGCCAGCAATGTACAGACTCTCGTATACAAGCGTCTGTGGGTCGGTTTTCCCGTAGCGGTATACGACCTCGATATTGTCGAAGACAAAATCGTATTGAAACTCTGTAATTGAACTCTTTGAATTAAGGCACCGGTATGGCGAGTATTTTTTGAGCAGCTTTTCCTTGTCGGTCAGATGCAGAACAATGTCGAATATCGCGAGGGCGAAATTGGACTTTCCACTGCCATTCGCACCATATATGATGCCCTTTGCCTTAATGCCATCCTGAATTACCTGTTGATTGAATGAATAGTTGGCGGGATCGGATAGATCAAATGTAATTCGCTTATTGAAGCACTTGAAATTTGAAACCGAAAACTTCTTGAGCATGGCACGGCTCCTCTGCTTTCTGAGTCTATTTGAAACACAGGATAAAGTAGCTTAGCAAATTGGTCAATTTGCCCGTATTTTTAATACGGATATTCCGAAGAAAAACTACGGAATTACGCGATATACGCCGGGCCTGTCCAACCGATCATAGTCTTCGCAGGGCAAGACTTCTTCGCGCGCGAGGGAGAATGTGATCTCGATCGTTAGGCGCACGCTGATAAAACTAGGCGGTACCGTCTCAGCGACCCCGCCTTACAAATCCGAAGGTTTTTCATCTAAATCTATTATGAACCATCTTTTATGGACTATCGGAACCATTTATCAAACAACATCATCAGAAACGTGAAGGGCGAATTCGGAAGCTGATTCTCCCTTTCACCGGCTGGCAAAACGATTTACACCTAATTGTGGACATTGCCCACGCGATTTCTCTTTGCTCCCGCATCGATCTCGCTAAACTAATAGGTGCTGCTACCAGGGCATTTTTCTGGTGCATATTCTATTGGCTCCTGCGAAGATCGGAGCGGCTATGTTTGCCGCCGAGTCCCACACCGGCCGTCATCACATCGCGATCGCTGCCATGGCCTGCCTATGCGTTTTGCTGGGCGGGCCTTCTTGTGCCGCGGGCGCGGAGAGCCTGTTTATCGCGGGCGCGACGTACTGCGAGCCGGGCGTGTCGGGCCCCAGCTGGGCCTGGACCGATGCCGGCCATCTGGAGCTTGACGGCTACGCGGGCGACGCCACCGCCGCCGACGGCGACCTGGTCGTGACGCTCGCCGGGTAAAACTCGGTGATGGAGTCGAATGCGCCCGATGCGGACATCTCGCAGTGCGGCATGGAGGTGTGGGGCGACCTGACGCTTAGCGGCACCGGGTCCCTGGCGGCATCGGGCTCGCAGTGCGCGATCCACGTCTCGCGAGCGCTCGTTGTGGACGGCTGCACCGTCGATGCCCGGGCGGACGGGGCGAACGTCACGGGCGAGGCCATGGCCGGCGTGATCGCCGGCGACATGGCCGTGCGCGGCGGCGGGCGCGTCGTCGCCTTCGGTGCCGCGCCCGCCGCCGGCGTGTACGCTTTCGGTTTGTACCTGCAGGACGCTGGCGACGGCTCGGCCGGGTGCGGGCTTTCGGTCGACGCCTCGTGGCTCGACGCGGCCGGTGCCGATGGCGGCGTTGCTTGCACGGGTGGGTCGCTCGTGTCCGCGCGGTTCGTGACGCCTGCTGGCGGGACCTTTGGTACTAGTGGCGTTGTGGATGCTGCAGGAGTCGTGGCACCGCATGTGATGATTGAGCCCGATGTCGCCATGCCTCCGGCGGGGGAGAACGATGGGTCCGATGTGCCGGGCAGCGGGACGGGCGCGCCTGATGGTGGCGTCGGTCCCGCTGCAGAGCAACCCGGTACGGAGCCAACGACGGTTGCCGCAATGAAGCCTGCGGCTACGTCGCCCAAGACAAACATAACGACCAAGACGACGGTGACCAAGACCACGGTGCCTACGCCGTCCAAGCCTAAAGCCACCAACGTGACCGCAGCGACACTCCCCAAGACTGCCGACAACAACTGGATCGCAACTTCCGTGACGCTTTTCCTTCTTGGTATAGTGTTTCTAGCTACCGCATGTCGTTGTTGAGATAGCTGCCATTTAGAAGAAAGGGACATCCACAAGGTATAACTATATGCTTGTTTGTTTATTGGCACCCAATAATCGAAGGCGGGGCCATACGGACGCGACCATGGGCTGAATCGTGACATGCGACCCAGGTCCACATGAATGATACAAGCATTCAATAATGTCGCAGTTTGGACTGAAGGCAACGAAGGGGCACCGGGGTCTTTGTCGACCTTGGTGCCCAAGCGAAAAACCATCAGAGTTGCTTCGCAATATTCGGCGGTGCCAAAGCGGGCAAATACTAAACCGAACTCATTGGTGAGCTGTATGAGCTGGCTTTTTAGTGACATCCCGGATTGTCTATAAGCAAAAGTCTGGTGTTTCGGAAATGTTATACCGTTCACTAAAACTCTCGATTTCCTCTTTTAACATAGCTGGCTCAATCTCTGCAAGCAGCCGCATAACGTCATAGAGTGTTACGATGCCTCGTATCTTCTTACTCCTCAACCGCACGAGTTCGTAAATCAGTTGAACAGAAATAGTTGTTGTATACGATTCGCCGCTTCTATCAAGATTTAATGCTCTAGCAGCATCATTTATCGCAGTGCAAAATAGGAGATCAGGGGAAATCCCTTCAGCGGGGTTTTCGATTTTGATATTTACCTTATCTCCGCAAAGCTCAATTTCTGTTTCTCCAACTCTGCTTTGCTTAAGAAAGGGTTCTGTTTTACCTAGACCTAATTATTCCGCTCTTTTAAGACGCTGCCTGCGGCAGCTCTCCTTAAACATATTGTTACGGCAATCTATGATGGCGGCATTCACGATCTGGTCAGTCAGGCATGGGTAAAAACCTATTAGGATCCAATCGACCTCGCAAGATGACTTGAAAAGAAGATCGTAAATTTCCGCATAAAGTGGGCATTGCCCACTGACGAGGCGGGCTACTCTTGTTCCATCGTGCATGAATAATCCCTGAAAATCTGAATGAATTTCAATTAGATAACCCAATTCAATGCGGCCATCATCACCGCTAAGTTCAGTAAGGTGATTGCGGTATTTAGGTAATTTGCTAGCATGGCCTGTTTTTCCACCAAACAATCGGGCATCTAGAGAGCGCGACAAATCATCGCAACATGCACAGCTTTGATGGTATTTTGCCAACGAGACATAGTTTGCGAAGATGCCCGCCAATTCCTCCAGCGAAACATCGTCAGCCTTAAGCCTTGGCATTAGCTTTTCGCGCTCAGCTTTCATCACAGATGTGAACTCAGCAGATTTTGATTGAGCGTTTCGACCATGTTTGATGTTATGGTCGATTCTAAAATGTTCCAAACCAACAATGGATCCATTTTCGCGGGTAATAACAATATCAGGGCACTCGCTGCCTGCGTTAATAGATCCACACACCTTCAAGGCAGCTTTCTTCTTGTATCCACCCGAGGCCATTGATAGCCTAAGAACATCATTGAACACTTGCTCTTCGTGCGCGTTCTGGTCGCTTTTATTCTTGCTCATGCCGGATCCTCCGCCCTTATAAGTATAACATAATTCAGCTCGCGCTTTTATAGAAGGTGCGAGGCCCTCGTCACAAGTGAATGAATGACGAGGGCAAACAGGGTTAAGGTATGACCTCCGTGTTACCTTTCAGCCCTACCCAAATTCAAATTTATTATGCTGCTTTATCAATTTGAATAGCGGGGATCCTCGATTTCTTTCTTCCTAAGCTTGTGCTGGTTCCAAAGTCGGTCTGGCCCCTTTTAGATGCAACTTTGTATTTCTCAATCTGAGTTCTATAGCCTTCAATTAGCTCCAATAAAGACTCATCGAGAAACAGCAACATTTCGCTTCCGTCATATCCCTCAGCGGTATCATCCACGAACTTGCATTCTGTTCTCGGCATATCGAAGGTGCACTTTCGGAGAAGGTTCTCAAGTATTTCTAGGCGGCGAACCAGAACGCCTGCATCATCTATAACATCCAGCCAACTGGACCCGTCCTTGCAAAACAACATTTCGTCCCTTTCGTTTTACAGCTCTGATGGACAAAAGAAATCTAAAGCCGCGTGCGGACATCATTAAAAATTGTTCTTAAAAGCAGTGTAGAAAATCAGTTTCAGACATTATGTTGTATGGACTTGCTGAGACCTTTAGTTTGAATCTCAATTTAAAGTAGATATTTGTTCGAAACTAACAAATAATGGTTTTAAAACAATATAATTTTCCTTGTTATTAAAGAATGTCTGCGGTGAATCAACTTTTTTGAAAAGGATTCTGAAGATGATCCTCAATTTTTCATTTAAGAACTTTCAGAGCTTTCGAGATGCTCAACAGTTCTCGTTTGAACCGATTTCGAGCAAAAAGGAACTTGGGCCTGTGCGAGTGGCTGCGGTTTACGGCGCAAACGCGTCAGGCAAATCAAATTTCCTAAATGCTCTTTACTTTGTCTCTTACTTTATTCGTACAGGTTATGCGGCAGGCGATGCGAATTCTCAAATACCCATCGTCCCCTTTTTACTTGACTCGGAATCGCGATCAAGTGACACAGAATTCTCGATAGATTTTATCGCTAGCAACTTAAAGTATGAGTTTTCATTTGGTGTGAACAAAAATGAGGTTACATATGAGAACCTCACTGTGTATCGATCAAAACAGCCGTCCCTTCTCTATGACCGCTCTTCGATAAACGGGGAACAGTCAATTAAATTTGGTAGTACCTTTACAGGTGCAAAAAAACAACTTTGGGATATCACGCGCAATAATTCTTTGTTCTTATCTGCCGCCGCGGCGGCTGGAAGTGATGTAATTCAACCCGCATTCGCAGCCCTTGCCAATGACATCAATCTCTATGATGCAACGCATTATCTTGCAGAGCTCGCCACCATTAAAAAGCTGTTTATCAACGATGACGCACGAGCTCAGATGCTATCTCAGCTCATTAAATATGCTGACATTGGAATTGACGGCATGGATGTCCGTCAATCGGAAGGTGTCATGGGTTTAAAAGACTCACTCATTGGACTAGATGAGATTCCGGAAGAGGCACGTAATAAAATTGCAGAAGACTTTAAATGGTCGTTTGCCTATGATCTGTTCTTCCACCACAAAGGCTCGGGAGATGGCTTTTGGCTGGACTCCGCCCATGAATCGGAGGGCACAAAAGCTGCGCTGGCGTTTTTCTCGGTTGCCTTACGCTCTTTAAGCAGTGGAGCCACAACAGTAATTGACGAGCTTGATTCGAGCCTTCATCCTACGCTCCTGCGCGACTTCGTCTCACTGTTCGCCGATCCCGACACAAATCCAAAGGGCGCGCAGCTAATCTTCTCGACCCATGATGTCACCTTGATGACGCGAACCAGCCCTATGGAAGCGGTGCTTGAACGTGACCAGGTCTGGTTTGTGGAAAAGGACTCTGAAGGTGATTCGCAATTAATTGCTGCGATGGAGTATTCGCCTCGTGCAAATGAGAATCTGGGGCGCAATTACTTAAACGGTGTCTATGTGCCGCTGCCCAACCCAAGTTTTCATCAACTTGTGGCCCAACTCATGAAGGAAGGCGCTGACATAAATGGCTAAGGCAGAAAGGAGAGGGCTTGCTCGCGGCCGCAAAAAGCAAACAAGAGCCAAAAGAAAGCGCCACCTAATTGTGTCTAATGGAAAGGTGACCGAAACCGAATACTTCAACTTCCTTATTAATGAAATGGACGTTCGCGGAAGCGTGCGTTATCGGCATATTGACGGAGACCCCTTGAAGGTCGCCAAGCAGCTTTCGCGAGAGCTCGATTCAGATAAAAAGGCCGTTAAAGCAGGCGAAATCGAAGCATTGAGTTCCGCATGGATCGTAGTCGATTCAGATGAGTTCAGAAACCTAACCGCAGCAGAACGAGAAGCAAAGACAAAAGGAGTTAGGCTCGCGATCTCCAATCCATGCTTTGAAGTATGGCTTATCGATCATGTCTCACCATGCCCGGAAACTTTTGCATCGACGCCACAATGTGAGAAAAGAGCGCGCGACCTTGGCGTTCTAAAATCTACTGACCCCAACAGGTCCTCCGCGTCAAAGTTCAAGTCGGTAAATCTTGAAATAATTGACGGCAACAAGGGCCAGGCTTTGACCAATGCCGCAAAGCACAATACGGATGATAAACGTCGTGCAAGAGAAATGAATCCGGACAACGTTGCCGCCTATCAAGTATGGACAGACTTGCCTGATCTTGTAGATGACGTATTTGGGTCGGGTAACTAGTGTGATTCAACCCGCGTTAGGGGCAGTCTTTTAACTCAAAAAGTTGTAAACGAGGTAGCAATGCTTTGGAGCTATGTTCAGCTAGATGACGGTACTGGTCGAGCTGCACAAGAAGATCATTCAATAGCGGACGAGGCAAATTCAACATTACCGATTTCGCTCGACGACTCTATGTCAATCGACCATGCAGTTGAGTTAACCATTACGGGCATGCCCAACGCGCTCAGGCTCTTGGAGAACTCATGATGGCGGCTACGCGGCGGAGCGCTCGTCCGTTCGCGCCGCTCGTGCTCGATGATGCCGGTTCGCTCGAAGATATGGCCGCGGCCGCGATGCGCCTGCACAGCACGCTGATGACGGTCGGGCGCTGCTATACAACCGACGCCACAGGCGACCGGGCCGCGCTTGAGCTTGGACGCGTCGAGTCCGTGCTTGCGGGTGCATTCTGTACGATATTCGGTCAATCGCCGGCCGATCGCTTCGCAGACATCTTTGACCAGGTCACCTACGTGGCCGAGCACATGGTCAAGGACCACATCTTTGAAGACGGTAACAAACGAACCAGCCTTGTCTTTGCGTTGTCCGTCTTAAGGTTCGCCGGCACTCCGGTCGAGCTGTCCGACAGCCCCGAGCCCAAAGACAACCAGTACTACGCCTGGATCCAAGACCTCGTATCCGGAAACCGCACGACCAGTGGGCTCGCCGAAGAGCTACGCCGCGGTTGCATTGCGGATATGGCCGACCCGTCGCACGTACAGAATCAAAGCATCCGCACGCCAGCTATGAGATGGATTGGACGCCACATGGAGATCCCCAACACCCTGTGCAGCAATGTATACGACTTCGCGTTTTGCCCCGAGCCCTGCTACGACCGCTTGGCCGACCTCGCCGACCCCGAGGACTGGGGTCCCGGCAACCGCATCCTCAAAAACTACCTGTCGTTTTCGTTTAGCCGCGCAGTATTTTTGACCGAGCGCGACGTGGACCAGACCGCGCCGTCCAACCTGCCGCTGGTGTTCGACGACGACCGATGCCTGTTTAACACCGGCCTGTACACGCGCCGCTACGAGACCATCTACGGCCTGTTTGAGCCCAACACCAAGCCCGACGCGCGCCAGCGCTGGTTTTTGAAGGGCTTCTTTAAGGAGAGCGACCCCATGCTGGTCTCGTTTGAGTACCTGCCGTGCCGCGTGCGCTTTGCCGAGGACCCCTCCGAGCTTGTCTTTGACTACCGCCTGCCCATCCGCTCCAACATCGACCACATTCTGGGCGACGAGGAGAACCTGACGCGCATTCCTGCTAGCCTGATGGGGGAGGACAACTCGCTGCTGCTGCGTCGCGCCTTTGAGGGGGCTGTCGTCGAGGCCGCCCGCCGCGCCGCAGCCAAATATACGCTCGCGGTGCCGCAGTTCTACGGCGGCCGGATCCAGCTACTCCTACCGCTGTGCCTGACCGGCGACAAGCCCGAGCTGGCGCTGACCATCCAACGCGAGGACGGTTTCTACGCCGCGCGCACCTGTCTCACGCTCGACATGGCCTACAACAACGCGCGACTTATCTGCCGCCCCGAAACCTCGTGGATTAAACGATAAAGGGTGATTTAGCTGCGGTTTTGCCGATTGTTTTGGTTGTTTTGACTTGGCTAGCACCCACGAATTTAAAATCGAGGGCAAAAAGTTCTTGGAAAACCTCGCGCGGCTATGTTAGTATCTCTTTTGCCGAAAGGCGACGGGCGATTGGCTCAGGGGTAGAGCATATCCTTCACACGGATGGGGTCACAAGTTCGAATCTTGTATCGCCCACCATCAAAAGCGCAGGTCAGAGGTGTTAAGCTTCTGACCTTTTTCTTTTTGACACCAAGGCTGACACCAAAAGTGACACCAAATTTTTGATTTTTATTAAAATGGGGTCCCGTTTTATATTGAGCATGTCCCCTTCACAATTCCTACACATGTATAAAAGCACCCGTACCGGCTCACGCTAGGTGACGTCATCGCACGTTTTGTGAAAAGCGTCTGCGCTCATTCCTTGAATTCTCTGCGCAATCTACGAGCAATTGTGAAGACTGAGACTAGACGCACGGCTTCACTACCTGCGCATTCCATCAATCGCGCCTGCTTTCATCACAACCCATCCCTCTTTTGGTCAGTGTTTGGTCAGCTTCCGGTACTTACCCGCATGATGCTCACCTAGATAATCAGACCCGTAAGTCACACGGCTCATGCCGGAAGCTAGGGGGAGGTCCACATGGACGAGATTGTCTGCGCAAACACCGCATTCCGTTACTGGCGCTGCCCACCGCAGGTGCGCGATCTCTACCCGCGTCTGCCCAACTCTGAAGACGGCTGGCGCGCCCTATCCCAAGCCCCTTTCGTAACCGACGTCCTCAAGACGCCAGTCATCACAGCAGCATCAACACGAAGCAACCTGCATTCCGAGACAAGACGGACCATCCGATGGAACAGCGCCTATATAGAGAAGGTTTCCATCGACACGGGTATGGGCTTTAGCGTCACAGACCCTCTTAATACGCTATACACCATGACTCGAAGCGTTTCTTCATGCGACTTGGTTCTGGCTATGTACGAGTTCTGCGGATGGTTCTCAGTTTTTAAACCATCGCCCGCGGTCGACATGGCACTTGAGCAGGCAAAATCAGAAGAAGAGCAGTACACCACAGAAAGTCTGTTTGAACTAGACGAAACACAAGACGAGGCCCCATGGAAGCGAGTCTATGCTCGGGCGCACCAGAAGGATAGTGAGAATAATCAAAGTGGGCAGCAGAATAACGGATCCGGAAATAAAGCTAACGGAAAGGGAACATCGCTCTGGATGAGAAAGCCTCTTATTGAAATAGAAGAACTGCACAGATTTGCAGCGAAGGTTAAGGGCGAGATGTGGGGAAAGCAATTCTACGAAGCCGCACAGCAGGTAATGGGTATTGCGGCATCCCCGCTAGAAGTTGCTGGAATCATGTTGCTAAGTCATCCGAGACGTGCCGGCGGAGCGGAGTTTAAAAACATATACGTCAACGACTTAACACCGCTGTCGAATTCAGCTCGGAAAATCGCAGGTCAGAAAGTCTGTTACGGCGATATCGTCATCGTAAACCCAATAACAATGAAGGCTGTGATTATCGAACTTCAAGGAGAGGTTATCCATGGATCGGGCGCTGTGCTTGACCACGATGCCTCTCGAATGACAGCATTGCAAAGCATGGGATACGACGTATTTCTTGTAACTCATGACATGCTCAATGATCACGAACAGCTTGATGCCATCATTCACAGTGTGTGTAAGCGATTGGAGTTGCGCTACAAGCCAAAAACCGAGGCGATGAGATGTGCTGAAACCAGATTACGGGCCAACGTTCTGTGCAATTGGCTTGGTATTGGTAAGTAATAATGGCCTAGTGAGCATTTTTAATACTTTATATGCTGCCAGTAATTAAGTGCCATTTTAAAACAATGCCGGTTTACTACGTTGGATTGAGGGTGGCTGAACACACCGAATTCGCCGCTCATAAAACCGCAGGTAGATAACCTGCCCGTTTTGCGAAAGCAGGCGTGAGGTCGGAAATCCGGGAATCGTCGTAGTAAACCGGTCCGTTTATGAAGCGACCAGCTGGCGCGAGCTACGCACGGTTCAGTAAATTGGCCCGAAGGCGCGGATAGAGGCTCAGACGAAACCCTCCCGCGGAAGCACCGCGGATTGCTTTGTTCTGACCGGTGGCACCTGGGTCGACATGCCGAACCCCGGGAAGGAGGGCGAGCTTGCCGCTGCCCGCGGGGCGCGCCCCGCGGGCTATTTCGGGCATCGTGTGTCTCTTCGGCCCCGCGCCGTTCCACGCACCGTAAAATCTTTTCCAAAATTGTCCTTGCATCGGCGGGGGAGTTCCCGTATAGTACTTCTTCGCACGGGGGCGTAGCTCAGCTGGGAGAGCGCTTGACTGGCAGTCAAGAGGTCAGGGGTTCGATCCCCCTCGTCTCCACCCGAGCATTGAATGAGGCTCTAACGCAAGTTGGGGCCTTTTTTCATATCTATCGATTTACGCCATGTGTTGACTGGGCAGCATCTTGGCGACATACCCATTGTTAATTACGAATATGAATGTTAATAACTTTACGTTTCTGGATGGCAAACCTAGTCTGCAGCGCCAATAACAAAGAGGCCGGGCGTAATGCCCGGCTTCGAAATACTCTGGTGGGCCCTCCGGGATTCGAACCCAGAACCCAGGGATTATGAGTCCCCTGCGCTAACCGTTGCGCCAAGAGCCCTTATGAACGGTGAATGCAATTCTAGCAAAGGCAACTCAGGCCTAATTTCTTCGCTTCACGTCGTGAAATACTACCATGCACGAGCAAGTCGCACAACGCAAGATCAAGTTCGATGCTAAACAACAGCTAATCTAGGCCCGCCGCAGATAAAAAGTGTTTTATAAAAAGTTAAGGCCTTAAATTCAGGGCTCCAAAACATTTCTGCGTGAATTCAACCTGATGCCATTTCAAAACCATGCTGGTTTACTACGACGGATCGGCGACCCCCGAGCACCGCGTGTTCTCCGTTTGCAAAACCGCAGGTAGAAAGCCCGACGGTTACACGAAAAGGCGTGCGTGGTCGAACATTCCTGATTCATCGTAGTAAACCGGCATAGTTCTGAGGCGCAGATGAGGGACGGTTCGCAATCGGACCCGATAATGGGACTGGCGACGCATAGGAAATCCGGTTGCGCGGGGAGGGTCACGTTCCGCGCGCCAATTCGGCCGGCGTACGGGCCGTGCGGGGGTCGGGCGCCCCCGCGGGCTGGCCCGGCCCCGCGGGGGCGCGACGGCGCCCCCGGAAAGTTTTTCCAAAATTGTCCTTGCATCGCCGTCCGAGTTCCCGTATAATACTTCTTCGCACGGGGGCGTAGCTCAGCTGGGAGAGCGCTTGACTGGCAGTCAAGAGGTCAGGGGTTCGATCCCCCTCGTCTCCACCCGAGCATTGAATGAGGCTCCAACGCAAGTTGGGGCCTTTTTTCATATAGGAACACAAGGTCAAAGGCGGCAGCATGATCCTCCTGGTCGACAAGATCGAAAAAAGCTTCGGCGCGCGCGTCCTCTTTAGCGGCGCGTCCTTCCAGATCAACCCCGGCGAGCGCTTCGCGCTCGTGGGCCCCAACGGAGCCGGCAAAACCACCATGCTCAAAATCATCATGGGCATCGACAGCCCCGACGCCGGCCAGGTCCAGTACGCCAAGGACTGCCAGGTAGGCTACCTAGAGCAGGAAACCAACCTCGAGCACAAGGACACCACCATCCTCGCCGAGGTCATGGCCGCTGCCAAGGAAATCCGCCGCATGGGCGAGCGCGCCAACGAGCTGCAGGCTCAGATCACCGAGCTCTCCGAACAGGGCAAAGACGTCGATGCGCTCCTTAACGAGTACGGCCAGGTCCAGGACCGCTTTGAGCACCTGGGTGGCTACGAGCTCGAGAGCAACGCGCGCAAAATCCTGTCCGGCCTGGGCTTTAAGGTCACCGACTTTGAGCGCCCGTGCTCCGAGTTCTCTGGCGGCTGGCAGATGCGCATCGCGCTTGCCAAGCTCTTCCTGCGCCACCCCGACCTGCTGCTTCTGGACGAGCCCACCAACCACCTGGACCTCGAGAGCGTCCAATGGCTGCGCGGCTTTATCGCCAACTACGACGGCGCCGTCCTCATCGTCAGCCACGACCGCGCCTTCATGGACGCCTGCGTCGACCATGTCGCCGCTCTCGAAAACCGCCGCGTGACCACCTACACCGGCAACTACAGTAGCTACCTCAAGCAGCGCGAGGACAACCTGGAGCAGATGCGTGCCAAGCGCGCCGCCCAGGAGCGCGACATCGCCCACATGCAGGTCTTCGTTGACAAGTTCCGCTACAAGCCCACCAAGGCCGCCCAGGCCCAAGAGCGCATCCGCAAGATCGAGCAGATCAAAAAGGAGCTTGTCATCCTGCCCGAGGGTCACAAGCACATCGACTTTAAGTTCCCCGACCCACCGCGCTCCGGCGACATGGTCGTGGGCTTGGAAGGCGTCTCCAAGTCCTACGGCGACAAGCACATCTACAGCGACATCGACCTCAAACTCTACCGCGGCGAGCATGTGGCACTCGTCGGCCCTAACGGCGCCGGCAAGTCCACCCTCATGAAGATCCTCGCCGGCCTGGAGCCGCCCACCACCGGCACCCGCGACCTGGGAACCAACGTCGGCGTCGCCTACTATGCCCAGCACGCGCTCGAAGGCATGACCGAGTCCAACACCGTCCTGCAAGAGATCGACACCGTCACACCCAAGTGGACCGTGCCGCAACAGCGTAGCCTGCTGGGCGCCTTCCTGTTTAGCGACAACGACTCCATCGAGAAGCAGGTCCGCGTCCTCTCCGGTGGCGAAAAGGCGCGGCTAGCGCTCGCCAAGATGCTCGTGGCCCCCGAGGCGCTCCTGTGCCTGGACGAGCCCACCAACCACCTGGACATCGACTCGGTGGACATGCTCGAGAACGCCCTGCAAAACTTCCCCGGTACCATTGTGCTGATCAGCCACGACGAGCACCTGGTACGCGCCGTGGCCAACCGCATCATCGACATCCGCGATGGTAAGGTCACGGTCTACGACGGCGACTACGACTACTACCTCTACAAGCGCGAGGACCTCGCAGCCCGCGCCGCCGTCGAAGCAGCAGGGGAGAGTACGCCGGCCGCGACCAAGTCCGCTAAGGTCACCGCAGCCCAGCCCGATACGCCCGCCGCTGCTTCCAAGCCTGCCGAGGGCAAAAAGACCAAGGAGCAAAAGCGCGCCGAGGCCCAGGCCCGCGCTGCGCTCAACAAAAGGCTCAAGGGCGTGCGCAACCAGCTCAAGAAGATCGAGGCTGAGCTCGACAAAAAACGCGCCCGCTATGACGAGCTTATGGAATTGATGGCCAGCGAAGAGCTTTATGCCGATCAGGACAAGTTCAACGCCGCGCTGGGGGAATATAACGGCCTTAAGCAAGAGCTGCCCAAGCTCGAGGACGAATGGCTGGAGCTTTCCACCCAGATCGAAGAGGAGACCGCGCGTGAACTCTCGTAAGGCCGCTGCCGTGGCGATGAGCATCATCGCCATCGCCTGTCGCATCTGCGGCATTTTTATGAGCGCGATGACCGTGCTGCTGTGCTTTAGCGGCCTGACCGCCAAGCTGCAGATCGTCGGCTTTGTCGTTGAGCTTTCGCGCGCACTGCCGAGTGCCATCGCCGGCTACGGCGTCATCACCTCGCCCTTTGGCGGCGTGTTCCGCTTAGATTACGCCATCGTGGCCGTCATCCTGTTTGTGGCCGACTACCTGCTCACGCGCGCCTCGCGCCGCGTCCGCTAGGGGATTGTTATGTCCAGCAGCTACTTCATGAACCTGCTCGCCAGCGCGGTCGCCGTCATCGTCGGCATCGTGATCCACGAGAGTGCGCACGCCGCCGCGGCCTGGGCACTCGGCGATAAGACGGCCCGTTCGCGCGGTCGTGTCTCGCTCAACCCGCTCAACCATATCGACCCGTTTGGCACCATCATCTTGCCGCTGCTCATGCTTGCCGCCGGCGGCCCGGTGTTCGCCTTCGCCAAGCCCGTGCCCGTCTACCTCAACAACCTCAAGCACCCCAAGCGCGATGAGGTCCTGGTTAGCGCAGCCGGCCCCGCATCGAACATCGCCCTCGCGTGCCTTGCGGCCGCCCTCATGCACACGGCATACGGCAACCTCTACACCCGCATGTCCTTTGCCCTGGCGTCACAGATCATGAACTTCGGCGCCACGTTTATCGTAGTCAACCTGTCACTCGCGTTCTTCAACCTCATCCCGATCCCACCGCTCGACGGCTCTTCGATCATTGTGCCGTTCCTTAAAGGCAAGGCTCTCAACAACTATTATCGTCTGCAGCAATACGCTATGCCCATCCTCATCCTAGTGCTGTACCTGCTGCCCATGTGGACCGGCATCGACGTGATCGGCCGCTATTTCGACGTTACCGTGTATCCGCTTGCTGAGCAGCTGCTCAACTTCGCAATCGCCGGCATCTAAGGTAAACTTACAGGTCGACCGTGCAAAACGGTCAGAACATGCGCCCAAACCGCGCCGCGAAGGCGCCGTCAAAGGAGGTCGAAGATGTCGTATCGCGTGTCGACGCAGGTCTACAGCGGACCGTTCGACCTGCTGCTGCAGCTGGTAACCCGCCAAAAAGTAGATATCGGCGCCATCTCCATCAGCGAGGTGGCCGAACAGTACCTTGCCGAGGCAGAGCGCATTGAGGCGCTGGACCTGGACGTGGCGAGCGACTTTTTGCTGGTGGCGGCAACCCTTTTGGACATCAAGGCTGCCTCTCTAGTGCCGCAGGAGGCCCCGCGCAAAGTCGATGACGACGATGACGAGTTCGACGAAGACCTCGAGGAGCTCAGCGCGCTCGACGGCGACGCCCTGCGCGAGGTCCTGATCCAGCGCCTAATTGCCTACAAGCAGTTTAAGGGCGCGGCCGCGGCCCTTGGCGCGCGCATGCAGGCCGAAAGCCGCATGCACCCGCGTGTGGCCGGTCCCGACCCGGAGTTCCTAGGCCTTATGCCCGACTACCTTGCCGGCATCACGCTGCGCGGTCTCGCCGTCATCTGTGCCGACCTGGACGGCAAGCGCCAGACTTTCCTGCTGGAGGCCGAGCACGTGGCGCCGCATCGCGTGCCGCTCGACCTGACCGTGGCCTCAGTCGACCGCTTTACCATGGCGCACCAAACCTGCACCTTCCGCGAGCTACTGGACGGCGATGCCACCACCGAGCAGCTCGTTGTCACCTTCCTAGCTATGCTTGAGCTCGCCAAGCGCGGCTCGCTCACGCTGAGCCAGGACGAGATCTTTGGAACCATCCGCATCAACCGCGTCGAGGGCGCCGAGGCCTATGTGCCCGGCGAGGGCCCCGAGCTCACCGAATAGGAGCCGCAACCATGTCAACCCTTTCCACGCTGGAGGCAAACAGCCTCAAAGGCGCCCTCGAGGCGCTGCTGCTGGTGTCGAGCGACCCGGTGAGTGCGCCCGCGCTGGCCGGCGCACTGGATATCGCCCCCGGCGAGTGCGCGTCGCTGCTCGCCGAGCTCAAGGTTGAGTACGAGGAGGCCAACCGCGGCTTTCAGCTGCGCGAGGTCGCCGGCGGCTGGCGCCTGTTTACGCACCCCGCCTACCACGACGTGGTCGAGGCCTATGTGTTGAGCTGGGACACGCAAAAGTTATCGCAAGCGGCACTCGAGACCCTGGCCGTGATCGCATACCACCAGCCCGTGACGCGCGAGGTGGTGAAGGGCATCCGCGGCGTCAATTCCGACGGCGTCATCGCGTCGCTTGTGGACAAGGGTCTGGTGCGTGAGCTCGGCCGCGATCCCCAGCGCGGTCAAGCCATCATCTACGGCACGACCAACGCCTTCTTGGAAAAGTTCGGCCTGCGCTCCACCCGCGACCTGCCCGACCTGGAGCAGTTTGCCCCAGACGAGCAGTCGCGCCAGTTTATCCGCGAGCGTCTGAGCGACCGCAGTATTCAGTCCACGCTCGAGGAGCAAGCCGAGGACTTAGACGAAGAGCGCGAACTGCTCGATACCGATGTTGTAGATGTTGAGGCAGTCGAGAACTTGGAGACCCTGGTCGTCGACGAGACCTCGGAGGATTTGCATGACGAGGACTAACGAAGTAGGGGAGACGCGCGCCATGGGCAACGCAGTACCCGCCACCGACGCCCAGCCCGTCTATCCGCACACCATGCGCCTGCAGCGCTTTTTAGCGCGCGCGGGCGTGGCGAGCCGCCGTGGCTCGGAGGACCTGATGACCGCCGGCCGCGTGACCGTCAACGGCGAGGTCGCGACCGAACTGGGCACCAAGGTCGACGTCGACCGCGACCATATCGAGGTCGACGGCATGCCCGTCAAGCTCAACCAGGGCGCCGTGTACCTGATGCTCTACAAGCCGACCGGCTACCTCACCACCATGAGCGACCCGCAGGAGCGCCCTTGCGTGGCCGACCTGGTCCCCCGCGACCGCTTTCCGGGACTCTTCCCGGTGGGTCGTCTGGACCGCGACACCACAGGCCTTTTGCTCTTTACCACCGACGGCGACCTGTCGCAGGACCTGCTGCACCCGAGCAAGCACGTCTACAAGACCTACCAGGCGCTCGTGGACGGAGACTTGTCCGACCGCGATCTTACCCCGCTACGTCGCGGCATCGAGCTCGACGACGGCCTGTGCCAGCCGGCAATCTGCCGCGTCATCAACGCGCGCGAGGCAGAGGCCGTGGCTCCGCAAGGCGTCAAGCCCGGCACCACCGCCGTGGAGGTCATCATCCGCGAGGGACGCAAGAACCAGGTCAAGCGCATGCTGGGCAAGATTCACCATCCGGTAATCCGTCTGCATCGCTGCAACTTTGCCGGCCTGGAGCTCGAGGGCGTGGCCAAGGGCTCGTGGCGCGAGCTCACCGACCGCGAGGTGCAGATCCTAAAAAGCGGCGGCATCCCGCCCAAGCAGGCCAGCTCCAAGCGCGTCGCCGCGCCGGCGACCAACACCGCCAGCCGCACGCGTCACCACGGCAGCCACGGCTCCGCGCCCAAGCGCAACACCTACCACGAGCGCTACACGGGCTAGGCAATCCGCCGCGCCCCAACGCCCGCGAACCATACCAGCACGTCAATCATCGAAAGGAAGCATTGCATGATCGTCGCCATCGACGGCCCCGCCGGTTCCGGCAAGTCCACCATCGCCAAGGAGATCGCCCGCCAGCTGGGCTTTAACAAGCTCGACACGGGCGCCATGTATCGCGCCGTCACCTTCGCCGCGCTCGACCGCGGCATCGATCTGGACGACGAGGCGGCAATCGACGCCCTCGCCGAGCAGATCGAGATCCGCTTTACCAACGGCACCGGTGAGGACACGCGCCTGACCATTGACGGTCAGGACGCTTCAGCCGCCATCCGCACCCCGCAGGTCGACGCCAACGTATCCAAGGTCTCGGCCTACCCGGGCGTCCGCGCCGCCATGCTCATCCATCAGCGCCGCGCCGCCGAGGACCGCGACATCGTCGCCGAGGGTCGCGACATCGGCACCGTCGTGTTCCCCAACGCACAGGTCAAGGTGTTCCTGACTGCCGACCCGCGTGAGCGCGCCCGCCGCCGCGTGCTTCAGCGTCACCAAAACGATGCCCAGCCGCTCACGTCCGAGCAGCTCGAAGCCGAGGTCGACGAGACCCTCGACGCCCTCAAGCAGCGCGACAAGCTTGACAGCAGCCGCGAGGTCGCCCCGCTCGTGCCCGCCGAGGACGCCGTGCACGTCGACTCCACCGCTCACACTATCGACGAGGTCGTCTCGATCATCGAAGACCTCATCAACCAAAGGAGGTAGCCCATGCGCCTGTTTAAACAGACGCCCGAGGATTACTACAACGCCCCCTACGCCGAGTTCCCGGCGCTCATCCGCGGCACCGTTGTCGTGGTCATGGCAATCCTGTGGACCTTCTCCAAGCTCATGTGGCGCTGGAAGGTCGAGGACGCCGACCTGCTGTTTGAGCGCCAGGAAGGCCGCGGTAGCGTAGTCATCTGCAACCACACCTCGATGGCCGAACTCTTGGCCGTGGAGACGGCGCTGTTCTTTGGCGGCCGCCGCATCCGCCCCATCTTTAAGTCCGAATTTGCCAAGTCCAAGATTGTGCGCTGGGCCTTTAGCCGCGTGGGCGGCATCCCCGTGGAGCGCGGTACTGCCGATATGAAGTGCCTGCGCGCCGCCCAGCATGCGCTGCAGCGCGGCGAGGACGTCCTGATCTTCCCCGAGGGCACGCGCATCCGCTCGCGCGAAATCAAGCCCGAGGTCCACGGCGGTTTTGCGCTCATCGCTCAGATGGGCAAGGCACCCGTGAACCCGCTCGCCATCTGCGGCTGGTCCGACATCACGCCCGCGGGCAAAAAGATCATGCGCCCTAAGAAGTGCTGGATCCGCGCCGGCAAGGCCGTCTCGCTTTCCGACGCACCGGCCGGGCTTAAGCGCACGGAGCGCCTGGAATGGTTTGAGTCCGAGGCCATGAGCCGCGTCTACGCCATGCGAGACGAGCTGTGCGACGAGCATCCGGGCAGGTTCTAGCCATGAGCGAGAACGTGACGAACACCTCCGCGACTGCGTCCGACCAGGCAATCGCGCCTTCCATCGAGATCGCCGCCCACGCCGGCACTTGCTATGGCGTACAGCGTGCGCTCGATATGGCGCTGGCCGCCGCGCCGCAGGCAGGGGAGTGCACTCAGGTTCATACCTTGGGTCCGCTTATCCATAACCCCATCGTGGTACGCGAGCTCGCTCAGGCGGGCGTTGGCTTGGCCGAAACCCTGGATGACGCCGCAACCGGCACCGTGATTATCCGCGCCCACGGCGTGGTGCCGCAGGTGATCGATGCTGCCCGCAAGCGCGACCTTACCGTGGTTGACGCCACCTGCCCCTACGTGAAGAAGGTCCATGTGGCGGCCGAGCGCCTGGTGCGCGAAGGCTACCGCGTGATCGTCGTGGGCGAGCCGGGCCACCCAGAGGTCGAGGGTATTCTGGGCCACGCCGGCAATGACGCGCAGGTCGTGAGCTGCGCTGCCGATGCGGACGCGCTGCCGCTCAAGGGCAAGGTAGGCCTCGTCGTGCAGACCACCCAGACCGCGCAGAACCTCGCCGAGGTCGTGGCCGCCATAACCCCGCGCGTGCAGGAGCTGCGTGTGATCAACACCATCTGCGCCGCCACGAGTGAGCGTCAACAGGCAGCAGCCACACTTGCCAACCGCTGCGACTGCATGGTCGTGGTGGGCGGCAAGAACTCGGGCAACACCCGCCGCCTGGCGCAGATTTGCGCAGACGCCTGCGAGCGCACGTATCATATCGAGGAAGCTTCCGAGCTCCAGGCCGCGTGGTTTACCGACGCTCACCACATCGGCATCACCGCCGGAGCTTCCACCCCGCAAGAACACATCGAGCGCGCGGTCACGCGCATCAAGGAGCTTTGCCGCTAATCATGGACCAGACCGTACCCGCATACGCCGCCGAGGTGGCCGATTACGGGCGCAGCCGCGATCCCGAGCCGGGTGAGGGCGCGCTCGTTAAGAACGTGCGTCCCGAATCGCCCGCGTGGGATGTGGGTATCGAGCCGGGCATGCGCGTGCTCACGGTCAACGGTGAGCAGCTTACCGACATGATTGTGTGGCTCTGGGAGGCCGACGATGATACCGTCGACCTCGAGGTTTTCGACCCGCGCGACAACACCGTCACCTCCGTCGAGCTCGACCGCTTCCCAGGAGAGGACTGGGGCCTTGAGTTCGATGGCCCTATCTTCGATGGCATGCGCACCTGTGTGAACGCCTGCGTGTTCTGCTTTATGACGATGCTCCCCAAGGGCGGCCGCTCCACGCTCTATATTCGCGATGACGACTATCGCCTAAGCTTTTTGCAGGGCAACTTTGTTACGCTCACGAACCTCACCGACGAGGACGTGCAAAACGTCATCCAACGCAACATGAGCCCCATGAACGTGTCGGTCCACGCCGTAAGCCCCGACGTCCGCCGCCGCATGATGGGCCGTAACGCCCAGCGCGGCATGGATGTGCTCGAGGCCATCATGGCCGCCGGCATAGAGATTCATGCGCAGATCGTGTTGTGCCCCGGCATGAACGACGGCGAGGAGCTAGAAAAGACCCTGCGCTTTTGCGAGGAGCACGAGCAAATCACCAGCCTGGGCATTGTGCCGCTCGGTTTTACCAAGCATCAGAACCGTTTTAGCTGGTCCTACAGCGACAAACCCGAGCTAGCGCGCGAGACCATCGCCATGATCAGGCCCTTCCAGGATCGTGCCTATGAGCGCTTTGGCCGCCACACCTTCCAGATGAGCGACGAATTCTATCTGGACGCCGGCATCGATCCTCCCGAGGCGGACTTTTACGACGGTTACCCGCAGTACTACGACGGCATCGGCATGATCCGCTCGTATCTGGACGAGACCGACGACGTGCTTGCCGCCGACGCCGAGCGTCTGGCCCGCGTCCGCGCTGGCATCGCCGAGCGCAACCAGCGCCTGCTGTGCCTCTCCGGCGACAGCGCGCGCGACACCGTGGCGCGCTTTGTGGAGTCGCCGTATGGTCTCGCCGGCACTGTCACGGCCATCAAGAACCGCTACTTTGGCGGCAACGTGGACGTGACCGGCCTCATCGTCGCGTGTGACATTCTGGAGCAGCTGCCCCAAGATCTGTCGGGGGTTATGCTCTTTGTGCCTAAGCTCATGTTCAACGCTGACGGCATGACGCTTGACGAGTATCATCGTGACGATTTACTCGCAAGCCTTACCAGTCGCGGCGCCGAGGTTCATGTGGTGTCGACCATGCCGCATGAGCTGCTCGATACCCTGGAGCGCATCCTTGGCATTGTGCCTGCCGACTCTACTAATTCCACTGACCCTACCCATTAAAGGAGAGCAGATGAAACCTATCGTCGCCGTCGTCGGACGCCCCAACGTGGGCAAGTCCACGCTCGTTAACCGCCTGGCCCAGACCTCGGACGCCATCGTCCACGAGTCCCGCGGCGTCACGCGCGACCGCTCGTATCACACGGCCGATTGGAACGGCCGCGAGTTCACCATCGTCGACACGGGCGGTATCGAGCCGCTCAAGAGCGACGATGTCTTTGCCACGTCCATCCGCGACCAGGCCCTCGCCGCCGCCGAGGAAGCCGCCGTCATCCTGTTTGTGGTCGACGGCCGCACCGGCGTCACCGAGGAGGACGAGTCGGTCGCTCGCATGCTCAAGCGCTGCGACAAGCCGGTCTTTCTGCTGGTGAACAAGCTCGATAACCCCGACCGCGAAAATGACAGCATCTGGGAGTTCTATTCGCTCGGCATCGGTGAGCCCACGCCGCTTTCGGCCCTGCACGGCCACGGCACGGGCGACCTGCTCGACGACATCGTGGCCCTGTTGCCCGAGGAGGAGGACGAGGTCGCCGACGAGTTCCCCGATGCGCTGAACGTGGCCATCATCGGCCGCCCCAACGCCGGTAAGTCCTCGCTGTTCAACCGCATCCTGGGCGCCGACCGTTCCATCGTGTCCAACATCGCCGGCACCACGCGCGATGCCATCGACACCGTCGTGGAGCGCAACGGCAAGCACTACCGCATGGTCGACACCGCGGGTATTCGCAAGAAGAGCACCGTGTACGAGAACATCGAGTACTACTCCATGGTCCGCGGCCTGCGCGCCATCGACCGCGCCGACGTGGCGCTGCTCGTCGTCGACGCCTCCGTGGGCGTTACCGAGCAGGACCAGAAGGTCATGGGTCTTGCCATCGAGCGCGGCTGCGCCATCGTGGTGCTGCTCAACAAGTGGGACCTGCTCGACGATGACCGCAAGCGCGAGGCCTGCATGGAGACCGTCGACCGCCGTCTGGGCGTCATGGCTCCCTGGGCCCAGTACCTGCGCATCTCAGCCCTGACCGGCCGTAGCGTCGAGAAGATCTGGTCGATGGTCGACGCGGCCGAAAAGACGCGCTCGCAAAAGATCAGTACCTCACGCCTCAACACGTTCCTCACCGACCTGCGCGAGTTCGGTCATACCGTGGTGGACGGCAAGCGCCGCCTGCGTATGCATTACGTGACCCAGACGGGCGTCAACCCGCCGACGTTCACGTTCTTCGTCAACCACAGTGACCTGGTCAACGACACCTACCAGCGCTACGTGGAGAACCGCATGCGCTCGACCTTCGACTTTGCCGGCACACCCATTCGACTCTTCTTTAGGAAGAAGGAGCAAAAGGATGCATAATCCGATTCTTCTGACCGCCATCTGTGCCGTGGTCTCGTTCTTTATCGGGGCGATTCCGTTTGGCCTGATCCTGGGCCGCGTGTTCAACCACACCGACATTCGCAAGGCGGGCTCCGGCAACATCGGCACCACCAACGCCCTGCGCGTGGCCGGCCCCAAGGTGGCCGCGCTCACGCTGCTGCTCGACTGCCTTAAGGGCGCCATCTGTGTCCTTATCGCGCGTCCGCTCATTGCCGACTTGGGCTATGGCTTCCCCGTGAGCATTATGGCCCCCGGTGCCGCCGGCGACTGGATGCTCGGCGTCATCTGCCTGGCAGCCGTGTGGGGCCATATCTTCTCGCCCTACCTCAACTTCCATGGCGGCAAGGGCATCGCAGTTGGTCTGGGCGTCATCCTCGCTTGGTACTGGCCCATCGGACTTTCGCTGCTGGGCATGTTTATCGTGGCCGTCGCCATCACCAAGTTTGTGTCGGTGGGCTCGCTTGCCGCGGCCATCGGTCTTCCCATCGCTGTCTGCGCGGTCTTTCCGTACAGCAGCCTGGGACTTAAGTTTTGCATGGCGCTGATCGGCATTACTGTGGTGTGGGCGCATCGTGCGAACATCAAAAAGCTCATGACGGGTAAGGAGTCCAAGCTCTCGTTTACCAAGCGCGTCACCGAGCCCGACGATAAGTAGGAGAGAGTCATGAATGTTGCGCTGATTGGCTCCGGCTCCTGGGGAACCGCCGTCGCGGGCCTTGCCGCCGCGCGGGCCGAGCGCGTGACCATGTGGGCCCACAGCGAGCAGACGGCCTCCGGCATTAACGGCGAGCACCGCAACCCCCGCTACCTTGTGGGCTACAAGCTGCCCGGCAACGTCGTCGCCACGACGGACCTGGCGCAGGCGCTCGACGGTGCCGAGGCCATCATCTTTGCCGTTCCTTCGACGCACCTTCGCAGCGTATGTCATCAGGCAGCACCCTTCATCGCCGCCGATACCCCGGTGCTCTGCCTCACGAAGGGCATTGAGCCCGAGTCCGGCCTGCTCATGAGCGAGGTCATTGCCAGCGAGATCGGCAACGAGGCGCGCGTGGCGGCGCTCTCCGGCCCCAACCATGCCGAGGAGATCTGCCGCGGCGGGCTTTCTGCCGCCGTCATCGCCAGCAAAGACCCGCAGATAGGGGAGACCTTTAAGGACCTGCTCCTATCCACGGCCTTCCGCATCTACCTGTCGCAGGACATGACCGGCGTCGAGGTTTGCGGTGCCATGAAAAACGTTATCGCCATCGTGTGCGGCATCTCCGCCGGCACCGGTGCCGGCGACAATACGCTTGCCCTTATCATGACGCGCGGCCTGGCCGAGATCAGCCGTCTGGTGCACGCCCGCGGCGGTCAAGCTATGACCTGCATGGGACTCGCCGGCATGGGCGACCTCATTGCCACCTGCACCTCGGAGCATTCGCGCAACCGCACCTTTGGCTACGAGTTTGCCCACGGCGTGTCACTCAACGAGTATCAGACGCGCACGCATATGGTGGTCGAAGGCGCCGTCGCGGCCCGCAGCGTCAGCGAACTCGCCCGTTCACTGGGCGTAGACATTCCGCTCACCTTTGCCGTGGAGCAAACGCTCTACAACGGTGTTACTTTGGATAGGGCGCTCGAGATTCTTACCGACCGTGTCCCTTCTCAAGAGTTCTACGGACTCACCGACTAGCGCAGAAAGGCTACTACCATGGGTTCCATCAAAATCGCTCCGTCCGTCCTTTCGGCCGATATGGCCAACCTCAAGGGCGAGCTCGACAAGATCGCCGGTGCCGACTACGTGCACTTCGACGTTATGGACGGTCACTTTACCGGCAACCTCACCTTTGGCGTCGACATCCTCAAGGCTGTCAAGCGCTCCACCGATGTACCGGTCGACGCGCACCTGATGGTGTCGAACCCCGACGAGACGGTCGATTGGTACGCCGACGCCGGTGCCGACATGATCACCGTGCACTACGAGGCCTCCACGCACCTGCACCGCACGCTCACGCATCTGCAGCAGCGCGGCGTCAAGGCCGGTGTGGTACTCAACCCCGCCACCCCCGTCTGCGTGCTCGAGAGCATCATCGAAGTTGTCGACATGGTGCTGCTCATGAGCGTGAACCCCGGCTTTGGCGGCCAGAGCTTTATCCCGGGGACTATCGCCAAGCTCCACGAGCTCAAGGCCATGTGCGAGCGCCACAGCGTGTCGCCCATGATTGAGGTCGACGGCGGCATTTCTTCCAAGAACATTGCCGAAGTCGTCAAGGCCGGCGCCAACGTGCTCGTGGCCGGTTCCGCTGTATTTAAGTCCGAAGATCCCGCCGCTGAGGTTGCGCTGCTGCAGAAGCTGGGCAACGAGGCTGCACAGGAGGCATAAACCCTTATGACCGCAGGTCAAAACCGCATACCCGTGAATCTTGACTATGCCGCCTCGACGCCCATGCGCGCCGAGGCGCTCCTTGCGCAGCGCGAGTACGACGACAGCGAGCTTGCCGGCGTCAACCCCAACTCGCTGCATTCGCTCGGCCGCAAGGCCGCTGCGCGCCTGGAAGTGGCGCGTCGCGAGATCGCCCATAGCTTTGGCGCGCGCGTTCGCCCGTCCGAGATCATCCTTACCAACGGCGGCACCGAGGCCAACCAGCTGGCGCTGCTCGGTCTTGCCGAGGGTGCTCGTCAGCGCGATCGCAAGCGCGATCGTGTAATCGTTTCGGCCATCGAGCACGATTCGATTCTGGACAACCTGCCGCTGCTGCGTGCCGCCGGCTTTACCGTCGACTTGGTGCAGCCCTGCCGCATGGGCTACATTGAGCCTGCCACGCTTGTCGAACTGCTCGGCAACGACGTGGCGCTCGTGAGCATCATGGTTGCCAACAACGAGACCGGCGTGGCGCAGCCCATCCGCGAGCTTGCCGCGGCCGCACATGCTGCCGGCGCCCTGTTTCATACCGATGCCATCCAAGGGTACTTGCATATTCCGCTCGATGTCACCGAGCTGGGCGTCGATGCTATGACCGTTGCCGCGCACAAGATCGGCGGCCCCGTGGCATCCGGCGCGCTCTACCTTAAGAGCCGCACGCCGCTGCGCCCGCGCATCTTTGGCGGCGGACAGGAGGCCGGTCTTCGTGCCGGCACGCAGGACCTGCGTACACAGCTTGCTTTTGCCGCTGCCGCTTCCGCGCTGTTGCCGAACGTGGCCCAGGAGCGCGCGACGCTGCAGGTCTTATCCGATAAGCTCTACGCCACGCTTACGGCTCATCCGCGTATTCATGCCACCATGGGCGACTACGCACAGGCCGATCGTCTGCCGGGCATGGTTTCCATCTACGTCGACGGCATGGACTCCGAGGAGCTCATCATCAAGCTAGACGCCGCCGGCTTTGAGGTATCGGCCGGTTCTGCCTGCTCGAGCGGCAGCATGGACCCGAGCCATGTTCTCAGCGCCATGGGTATTGGCCGCGAGCAGGCCCTGGGTGCACTGCGCATCTCCTTCGATGACCGTGTGAATCCGGGCGATCTGGACGAGTTTGCCCAGACGCTGCTCTCGATCGTGGGTGCCGCATGATCGTCGCCGAGCTTGAACGTGCGCTGCTGGCGCGCTACCCCAAGATGGACGCCGAGGGCTGGGATCATGTTGGGCTATCTGTGGGAGATCCCGCTGCTGAGATCACCGGTGTTGCCTGCGCGCTCGATGCGACCGAAGCTAATGTTCTCCGCGCCCAAGAAGCCGGTGCAAACGTGCTGCTGACGCATCATCCTGTCTATATCAAGGCGCCCGAGGCGTTTTGTCCAGCGGATACCACTCGCCCCCAGTGCAGCGCGGCACTCTATGAGGCGGCCCGTTGCGGCGTGAGCATCATATCGCTCCACACCAACCTGGACCGCTCGCACGAAGCCCGTGTCTGCCTGAGCGAGCTGCTGGGTGCCGCACCCGTGAGCTCACTGGAGCACGTGGACGACCCCGAGGCAACCGGCCTGGGCGCGCTTGCAACGCTCAACGACCCGTACACGCTGCGCGATCTTGCCACCCGTGCTGCCACGGCCTTCGGCAGCGACCCGCGTGTGTGGGGCGAAGCCGATCGCCCGTGCCGCACCGTCGCCATTTTGGGCGGCTCCCTGGGCGACTTTGGAGAGCTCGCCATCGCCGCGAGCGCGGACGTTGTCGTGACGGGCGAGGCGGGATACCACGTGGCGCAAGACCTTGCCTTGCGCGGGCTGTCGGTGATCTTGCTCGGCCACGACCGCTCCGAGGAACCGTTCGTTGATATATTGATGAACTCTGCAGTTGACGCCGGGGTCGACCCCCGTCATGCGATTAAAATACTAAACCCTTGCCAATGGTGGACTGTGACAAAAGGAGAGAACTTATGAGCGCCGGCGCTACGCTACTCAAGCTGCAACAGATCGATTTGGAGCTCGCCCGTAACAAGAGCGAACTTGCCAATATGCCGGAGCTCAAGGAGCTCGCTTCCAAGCGCAAGACCTATGTGAAGCTCAAGTCCGAGATGACCAAGCTCTACGCCCAGCGCAAGGATCTGGACATTGAGCTCGACGATCTCAACACCACCGAGATTCAGACTAACAACGCCATCGAGGCTGCCAAGAAGCGCCACGTCGACGGCTCCGACTACCGCGAGGTTCAGGACCTGGAGAACGAGCTCGCCACCCTGGCCAAGCGTCTGGACAAGATCGAGCACACCCGCAAGGACGTCGTTGTCGCCCATAAGGAGGCGCTCGACCGCGAGGCTCGCGCGCAGGCTATCATCGCCAAGTTCGAGGAGGGCGTGAAGGCAGATACCAAGGCTGCCCGCGCCAAGGCCGCCGACCTCCAGGCACAGATTGATGCCGCCATCAAGGAGCGCACCGCGCTTGCCGCCACACTGCCGACCGACGTGCTCACCGACTACGAGCGCCTGCTCAAGCAGTTCCGCGGCCTGGCCGTCGAGACCATCAAGGGCAACATCCCCACGGTCTGCCACACTGCGCTGCAGGCGTCGTCCATGAGCGACCTCAACCACGACGGCAGTGAGATTACGCACTGCCCGTACTGCCACCGCCTGCTCGTGCTCCCCAGCAAGGAAGCCTAACGATGACGGCGGCACCCAACAATTCAATGCAACTTGAGGGAAAAACGATCCTGCTGGGCATTACCGGCGGGATCGCCGCCTATAAGTCGTGCAATATCGTGCGCCTGCTGCAAAAGCGAGGCGCCCGCGTTAAGGTCGTCATGAGCGAACATGCCACGGAGTTCGTGGGGCCGCTCACCTTCCGTGCGCTCACGGGCGAGCCGGTCGCTGTGGGCCTGTTCGACGACCCCTCCGACCCCATCCACCATATCTCGCTGGCGCAGGAGCCCGATCTGGTGGTCGTGGCGCCCGCGACGGCCAATATCATCGCCAAGATGGCCAACGGCGTCGCCGATGACCTCATCTCCACCACGCTGCTTGCGACGCCGCGACCCATCGTGATCGCACCCGCTATGAACAACGGCATGTGGAAGGCGCCGGCGACGCAGGCCAACATGGCCACGCTGCTCGAGCGCGGTGTCCATGTGGTGGGTCCGGGCAGCGGCTACCTTGCCTGCGGCGACGTGGACACGGGACGCATGAGCGAGCCCGAGGACATCGTAGAGGCTGTCTGTGAGGTGCTCAACCCCGCGCCACAGGACCTGGCAGGTAAGCGCATCGTAATTACCGCCGGTCCCACGCACGAGCCGATCGACCCCGTGCGCTTCATTGGTAACCGTTCATCGGGCAAGATGGGTATCGCTCTGGCGGGGGAGGCCGCACGCCGCGGCGCTGCGGTCACGCTCGTGTTGGGACCGACATCACTCGATGTGCTCCGCGGCGTGGAGTGCGTGCGCGTGCAGACCGCCGCAGAGATGCTCCAGGCGGCCCTGAGCGCCTTCCAGACGGCCGATGCGGCAATTTGTGCGGCCGCCGTCGCCGACTACACCCCCGCGGCCCCTGCGGACCATAAGCTCAAAAAGGCCAACGAGCGCCTGGATCGCATCGAACTGGTCGAGACGGTCGATATTTTGGCCGAGCTCTCGCGCCAGAAGGGCGAGCGATGCGTGATCGGATTTGCGGCCGAGACCGATAACGTCGTGGAGTACGCGCAGCGCAAGCTCGCCCGCAAGGGCTGCGATGCCATTATCGCCAACGATGTCTCGCGCGCCGATTCGGGCTTTGGAACCGATACCAACAAGGCCTGGATTGTGAGCACAACGGGTACGCAAGAGCTTCCCGTGCTAACAAAACCCCAGCTCGCAGATACAATTTTGGACTTGCTTCAAAATTTATAAAAAAGTTCTTGCACAAGTCTAAAGTTTCGGGTTAATATACTCCCTGTTGCGAGCGAGAGCAGAGCAACAAACAAAAGCTTCGGGACGTGGCGCAGCTTGGTAGCGCACTTGACTGGGGGTCAAGGGGTCGCTGGTTCGAATCCAGTCGTCCCGACCAGAAGTTTGCAGGTCAGGCACCTAGTGCCTGACCTTTTTTGTTTTAAGCAATTGCTTAATTTTGATTTTCAAGACTTTAGTCCGCTGGCCGCGCAGCGGCCAGCTTTAAACCACCCGCTACGCGGGTGGAGACAAACG
>CBCSNG010000025.1:0-28960 GCA_965141635.1 uncultured Collinsella sp.
GACGCCGCCCTCTCAAGGCGGAGATCACCAGTTCGAATCTGGTACGGGCTACCACGCATCTGATACCCGGTCTTCCTATGGAAGGCCGGGTTTTTTATTTTCAAACAACCGTCTGCAATTCCCGTTTGAACCAGAGCTTTGCGTTCTGCCTATGGCCCTTACGGGTACAATATCCAAGATATTTTGACTGTTAGAAGGAGTCTCATGACGGAGTCCTCTCAGCATACGTCTAAGCCCCAGGTCGAGGTTGAGGCCTCGGGCGGAGATGACAATAAGAGCGCACGCCGCGGCGCCATCTTTATCGGCGTCGTGCTGGTAGGTTATATCGTCTATCTGGTGGTAACCGGGCAGATGGGGCAGTTCTGGGCCGCTATGTCGAGCGTCCAGGCTTCATGGCTCGTTGTCGCGTGTCTTTGCATGTTCATGTACCTGTTCTTTGGCATTGTGGCCTATGCGATCGCCGTCTGGCTCGATCCCAATTCGCTCGTCGGCATCCGCGACCTGATCTCGGTCGAGGCGAGTGGCATCTTCTTTGGCAACCTGACGCCCATGATGATGGGCTCCACCCCGGCTCAGATCTATCGCCTGACCAAGGCCGGCCAAAACGTGGGCGAGGCCGGCGCCACGCAATTCACTCGTTTTATCGTGTACCAGTTTGGCCTGGTCGCCTGGGGCGCTATCCTGCTGCTCGCCCGTATGCCGTTTTTTGCCGAACGCTACGGCGACATGACGCTGCTGTGCGTCTTTAGCTTTGGTGGACACTGCTGCATCTTGCTTGGCATCTTCGCCGTCGCGCTCATGCCTAAGACCGTCACGCGCGTCGCCCATTGCATCATCAATTGGCTCGAGCGCATTGGTGTCTCGGCCACTAAGATCGAGAGTTGGCGCACGTTTGTCGATGGCGAGATCTACTCCTTCTCCGAGAAGTTCAAGCTTTCGGCCGGACATTTTTCTTCCATGCTGCTCACCGTGTTTATCACCATGCTGCAGCTCGCGTTTTTCTATCTGGTTCCGTATTTCCTGATGCTTGCCTTTGGCCACCACGAGGTCGACTTTTTCTCGGTCATGGCCGCGAGCGCCTTTGTCCAGCTGTTAAGCTCTGCGGTTCCCTTGCCCGGTGGAACTGGTGGCGCTGAGGGCGGCTTTGCATTGTTCTTGGGTCATTTCTTTGGGTCGGCTTCGACCGCCGGCTATCTGCTGTGGCGTCTCATTACGTTTATTGCGCCGACCATTTTGGCTGCGCCCCTGCTGGGACTTAAGAGCGCCCACAACGAGAGCATCCATGCGCGCTGGGATCGCGTGATGCGCAAGCTCGGCCGCACGCCTCAGATGCCCTCTGCGCCCACTAAGCCGCACCCCACGAATGCTGTTACCGTTGATCCCAAGAAGCACGCTCAGAAGGCTTCTGGGACCGCTAAGCCGGCTCATAAGGCCTATGTGCGTCAGACGGGAGACGGTATTCGCGTATCTCCGTCGGCACTCAATAAGAAGAAGCACCCTAAGTCGCAGTAGGGCAGTCGTGCGTTCTTCATGATGCGGGGCATATTTGTGCCGTATGGGGGATAATCCTCTTACGTAGATTATCTCTCATCTGTTGATGAATGCTCGCATATCGAAGGGACACGCCCATGGCAACCAGCAAACCGCGTCTTGACCGCCGCATCGTTCGCAGCCGTAATGCCATCCTTTCGGCTTTCGAGCGCCTGCTCATGGAAAAGCCGCTGGCAGACATTACGGTGAGTGCCATCGCGCGCGAGGCCAATGTCGACCGCAAGACCTTTTACGTTCACTTTGGTACGGTTGACGGCCTGCTCGATGCCATTGCCGTCGATGTGGTGGAGATGATTGTCGACTCGGTCGAGAAAACGCTTGCTTCTATGGACGGTGACACCAACGAGCGCGCTCTTGGCGCGGCGGCGACCTTCTTTAAAACCGTTAACGAGGCACTGTGCAACAACTTGGTGCTCAATCGTCAGCTGATCGAGAACATTCCGCTCGATGATTTTATGGCTCGTCTTCGTGCGCCGCTCGAGCACGAGATTGGCGAGCGCGATCTGCTGCCCCAAGGTCTCAAGGACGAGATGTTCGACTACTATCTGGCGTTTTTGCTGTCGGGTATTATCGGTATTTATCGCACGTGGGCACTGTCTGACGGCTCGGTTCCTATCGAGCGCGTCTCGGAGGTTGCCAACGACCTCACGCTCAACGGCCTGTCGAGTCTGGAATCTCGCTTCGAATAGCATCGATAATTCAACAACTTAAAGAAGTTGCGGTGGAATAGGGATTGTTTTGGTTATTGGAAGGCCGATCTAGTCCCTATTTCACCGCAACTTAGTAAAACTGTTTTGATGGTAAGGCGGAACAGCCTCGAAGATGTGCCTCGAGACTGCTCCGCTTCATTTCTGAGCGTTTGTCGTGTAGGGCAGCATTAATCGCCGTTTTTGAGTGTGCGGCCCTGTTTTTCGAACTTGTGCATGTCGCTATCGGCCATACCTTGTGACTTATCCTCGTGACGCTTGGCGTATAGCGGATCGTCGGAGTCGTTCCAGATGCGGTCGGCGACAGGTGACCATGCCTCGGCGCTAGCCTGGGTCTTTTCGCGCAGCTGCTCGGGTGACTCCTTCTCGATTAGGTCGGTGCTCATTGCGCCACTCTCGGCAACCATTTTGGGCAGCACGTCGGGATTCTCGAGCATGGGGCATGGTTTGAGGTAGTTGTCGTTGAACGGCATGTTTTCGTAGTACTTCATAAAGAGGGGAGAGCGCAGCGCGTCGAGTAAGCTCACATCGTGGATGTTGGCGTTTGAGTAGTGGATGAACACGCACGGCTCCACGTCTCCGGCGGCGTTGATGTGCAGGTAGCGGCGACCTCCGGCGATGCACCCGCCTACAAACTCGCCGTCGTTTTGAAAGTCGAGCGTAAACAGCGGCTTCTTCTCGCGCATTTCGCGGATAAAGTGATACATGTGCTCGCGCTGCTCGGGCGTGGGCATGAGCTCGGGGGTTGCGTTGCGGCCAACCGGCATAAAGTGGAAGTACCAGCAGAAGAGTGCTCCCTCGCCGATCATCCAGTCCATGTTCTCCTCGGTAGCTACCGTATCGGCATTGGCGCTGGTCCAACAGGTGGAGATACCAAACGGCAAGTCGCGCTCGCGCAGGAGTTTCATGGCGTGCTCGATCTTTGCGTAGGTACCTTCGCCGCGACGGGCGTCGGTTGTGTGCTCATTGCCCTCGGCGCTGATGGCGGGGACAAAATTACCTACGCGAATCATATCGTCGCAGAAGGCCTCGTCGATCAGCGTGGAGTTGGTAAAGCAGAGAAACACGCAGTCCTGATGTTTTTCGCAAATTCTGATCAGGTCGTGCTTGCGGACGAGCGGCTCGCCGCCGGTATAGATGTAGATATGCGTACCGAGCCCTTTGCCCTGCGTAACGATAGAGTCGATGTCTTCGAACGAGAGATTCTGCTTGTAGCCGTACTCGGCGGCCCAGCAGCCCGTACAATGCAGGTTGCAGGCGCTCGTGGGATCGAGCAGGATGGCCCACGGAACGTTGCACTGGTACTTTTCGCGGTTCTTTTCCTGCTCTGGCCAAGCTAGCAGGTTGGCGTCGACAATGAGGGTCTTAAGCAGTTTGGTTCGCATCTGGGGATTAAGGCTGAACACACGCATGATCAGGTCATACCAATTGCCGCGGCTCTTGATGACATTGGTGAATGCCTCTCGCTGTACAGGAAATACGCGATTGGGGACCAGCTTGTTCACGAGGTCCATGATTTTGTCGATGTTTTCTTGCGGGTTGTCGTCGAGATAATCGATGAGCTTGTTGAGCGCTGCACGCTCTGCTGACCGTGTAAGCGACATGGGTATATCCTTTCACGTGTGCTTAATGTGTGATAATACCCACTTGTGGATAAACGAAGTCTAAAGATTTGTAGTGTGTCTATTCAACGAATCAATTTAATTTGGGGTGAAGCGTTATACGCCGACACCTTCTAAGTTGCGGTGAAATAGTGTCAGATGGGGATGCGGACGATTTCTTGGACCGCGCCTAGGCGTATCCATTGGAATCCTCCGATGCGCCTTCGCACGCTCGCATGACCTCGATACCATGCGAGCGTGCGAACTCGACGAGCTCTGCGTTGCGGGCGTTTATGGTGCCGAAGGCGGCGGGGCACACGATAAGGCGTGCGCAGTGGACGAGGAGCTCTTTGGCGCGGGCTATGGTTTTATCCCCGATTGGCTCGAAGGCGCGCTCGGCCACGCATTCCGTCGCTAGGTCGCGCGCGAGCTCGCAGTCGATGTCCCCTTCGTGCAGAACGCCCGCGTAGAACGCCTTGCCCTGCCGGATGAGCTGGCGAAACACAGCCGACCCCGTACCTGCGCCAGCGATGACGAACGTGTGCGCATCGCCGTGTGGGCGCCCAATTTCCACGCTGCCGAAGCGCTCGTTGAAGGTGCCATGTTGAAGGCCGTAGAGCTCTCCAATCGTCTCGCGCGTGAATATGTCCTCGGGTGCGCCGGCCCGGAAGACCCGGCCGTCCTTCACGCAAATCACCTTGTCGGCGCTTTTCTGCGCGAGCTCGAGTTCGTGGATGGACATGATGACAGCCACATTCCGCGATTTCGAAAGGTGGCGAAGTATTCGCAGCAGGTCGATCTGGTAGCGGATATCGAGATACGACGTGGGCTCGTCGAGCACGAGCACACGCGGATCCTGCGCGATGGCTCGTGCGAGCATGACGCGCTCGCGTTGCCCGTCGCTTATCTGCATGAAGTCGCGCTCGGCGAGCTCTTCCACATGTGCGGTTTTCATGGCCTCATCGACCCGACTATGGTCGTCGGGCGAGAGCGCGCCCATTCGCCCGGTGTAGGGATGCCTTCCCGCCTCTACGATATCGCGGCAGGTGAGGAGCTCGGTCCGGGGTCGATCTGTCAGCATAACGGCAAGGTTCCTTGCGAACTCCGCCGTCTTCCATCGGGAAATCTCCCGCCCGTCGAGCTCGACCGCGCCGGCAAGCGGTGCCAGATGACGTGTAATGGTTTTCAAGATGGTCGACTTGCCCGAGCCGTTCGGCCCGATGAGCGCCACGACGTCGCCCGCGCGAACCTCCAGCTCGACGCCTTCGACTACGACCTTCTTGTCGTAGCCCGCCGACAGGTCGCTTATGCGGAAAAGCGGCGCTCCGTCAGCCTGCGTTTTTACCGGGGTTTCGAGGTTCGACTCCCCTCCGAGCGTTTTGGGCCGCGGCATGAATTCCCCCATCTACCTCACCCGCTTCTTCAGCATGAGCGCGATAACCACCGGCGCGCCGAAGATGGCGGTGACGGCGCTGATGGATAGCTCGACGGGAGAGAACAGCGTGCGCGCGATCAAATCGCAGCCCGCGCAGAAGATGGCGCCTCCCAAGAAGCACGCAGGAATCACGCTGATGGGCTTCGACGACTTCAGCGCCGACTTCACGAGATGTGGAACCGCGATGCCTACGAACGACACCGGACCAGCGAACGCGGTCACGCAGGCGGAGAGCATGCTCGCTACAAGGACGAGCACCATGCGGAAGCGTGCGACGTTCACGCCGACGCTTTTCGCGTAGGCTTCTCCCAGCTGGAAGGCGGAAAGGGGCTTCGATATTGCGAATACGCATGCGCTCACGGTGATCACCACGACCGCGATGACCGCGACGTCGTCCCAGCTTGAACCCGAGAAGCTACCCAAAGACCAGTTGTGCAGGTTCACGATGGACTGGTCGTCGGCGAAGGCGATGAGGAAGTTCGTCGCCGCCGAGCAGATGTATCCCACCATGACGCCCGCCACGATGAGCATGGCCATGGAACTTATGCGCCGTGCGATGAGGAGCACGAAGCCGATGGTGATAAGCGAGCCCAGAAACGCTGCGACCACCATGGCCGGCGAGGACATGGCCTGGTTCGCGCCCAGAAGTACGATCATCGTAAGCGCGACGACGAACTTTGCGCCCGAGGAGACGCCCAAGATGAACGGGTCGGCGATGGGGTTGTTGAAAAACGTCTGCAGCAGGAACCCGGAGAGGGAAAGCGCCCCGCCGAGAAGCACGGCTGAAAGCACACGCGGCAGGCGAATCTCCCAGATGACTTGGCTTTCCATGGAATTGGCCGCGCCGCCCGAAAGGATACCGGGGATGTGGTCTGCGGGCACGAGCACGCTCCCGATGCACAGGTTGGCCCCGACGAGCACGATGAGGGCAACAGCGAGCAGCGCCGTCACGACGCGACACCGCGCGGCGCGCCCCGATTCGTCGTATGTCATGGAAAGCCGGCTTCTCATGACGCTAGCCAAGCTTCCTCAGATAATGGAAGTCGCTCGCGTCATCGCCGGTGAACGCCCCATGCAGCTCGTCGATAATGTCGGCGGTAGAAGTCATCTGCTGGTACATGTCGGCGCTTGTGACCCAGACGTTGCCGTTCTTTACGGCTTTGAACTGCGACAATAGCGCGTTTTTGCCTACGAAGTCTTTCAAGGTGGCAACCGATTCGTCGATGGTGCCGTTGTAGACGATGATGTCGGCATCCTTCGCCGTCGCGTAGAAGCGCTCCATTTCGAGCGTTACTGACGAACCTGACGTCGACGCCGTCTGCGCGTCATCGAGCGCGTAGCTGCCGCCTGCAAGCTCGATCACCTGCGCCGCGTAGTCGCCCGCCCGCCGCGTGACGGCGGCCCCGTTCGAGTTAATGTAGAAATACGCCACGGTTTTACCTGACGACGCGAGCCTCGACGTTTGCTCGACGCGGGCCTTCTGCTCGTTGAACAGGTGTGCGGCCTCGTCTTCCTTGTCGAACAGGACGCCGAAAAGCTTAATCCACTCGACGCGCCCGAGTGCTTCGGGCTCGCTCGACGACTGTTCGGTGAGCACGACGAGCCCGAGCTTCTGCAGCTTTTCCTTCACATCGGGCGTGTGGTTGATCATGGTGTTCTCGATGGCGAGCGTGCAGCCCGAGGCCGATATTCGCTCGTAGTCGGGCGCGCTGTACTTGCCGCCGTAGGCGATCGCCCCACTTTCGAGCGCGCTTTTGAAGCCCGCGACCGAGCAATCGTCGGCCTTCGTGCCCGACATAATGATATTGTCGTTCGCATCGAGCGCGTCGACCAGGCACATCGTCGCCGACGACACGAGGTACACCTTGTCGGCGGGGCGCCTTATGACCGCGATGTCGGAGCTCAACCCATCAGGTACCTTTGCATTTTGCGGCACCACGAGGAAGCGCTCCCCGTTCGAAATGCAGATAAGCCGCAGGCCGCCTTCGTACTCGTCGACAGTGAAGTGCTCGGCGTATTCAAGCTGAAGCGTCCCCGTCGGCTTCCAGCCGCAGCCCAAATCGGCGTTGTGGAAGTCGGCCGCGGCGCTTGAAGCCGTTCCCGCAGGGGAGCCGCCGCTTGCTTCGTCGCCCGATTTCTCCTTCATGGTGGATGAGTCGAAGTGGAGCGTGTAGTCGATGGTGTGCGGCGTCGACATGGCGACGGTCTCGGCCGACACGGCGATGTCCTCGTCGAGCGTGACGGGTATCTCGAACGTGGAGTTGCCGCCGTCGTTTACGGGCGCGTAGTCCACGCCGTCGACGGTCATCTTGTCGTAGTTCGAACTCGACCAGGTGATGGTCGCGGTGTAGGTGTCGCCATCCTTCACAATTGTGGTGGGCGAGGCGATGCTTGCACGCCCTGACCCACCGGAAAGCGAGACGCTCACAGTGTATTCCTGAGAGCCCGCCGTGCCACCGGTCGCGTTCGGGCTCGCACTGCACCCCGCGAAAGGAAGCGCGAGCAGGGCGACGAGAACGCAGACAATCGCGCGCGCCGCGATGCTGTGGCGCTTCCTGTTTTCCCCCTTGGGAAGAATCGACCGCATGGCGTTACTTCAGTGCGTCGGCGCGCAGATCGACGCCGGCGGATTCGAACACGAGCGTGCGGTCGTACCACTGCTCTTTTCTAATACTCCACGCGGCGCAGGCGGTGTCCTCGTCGAGCGCTTCAACGGGCACGTCGTAGGTGTACTTGCCTTCCGCGTTTTCCACATAGGGGATGAAGTCGGCCTCGCTCGCGGTGGCAGCCTCGTCACCCGTGCCCATGAAGAGCTTGCCGTAGCCCGTGCCGGAAAGTGTCATCACGCAGTGCATGGAGCCGTTTTCCACGATGAGCTGGGCGTCCACAATCCTGAACATGTTCGAGCTGGAATCTACGGTGATCGGATAGGTGCCGTCGGCCACCTTGTCGGCGGTGATGGGGGCAGCGCTTGCGCTCTCGGGCGCATCGGCCGCCTGTTCGGTCTTTTCCTGGGAATCGGCATCGCTTGCCTTTGCGCTGTCGATTGAATTTCCGCCGCAGCCGGCGAGCGAGAACGCGAAAAGCGCCGCCGACAGGGCGAAGGCGAGGGTTTTCTTCAACATGGAGGGGTTCCTTTCAATCGCTTCGACCGCCCGCGCCGTGCGGTGGGCGGGCGGGATGCGAATGCAACGGGCATGCGCCGTCAGTCGGGGAAGGCGCATGCCCGTTGCACGGGGACGCGACCGGCGCCCCCGTGCGCGGCGAGTTTACAGCTTGGCGATGGCGTCGTCCACGTGCGCGACGTAGATGTCGTCGACCGCGACGTTCTGTCCCAGACCCTGGAGCAGGCACGTCACTTCGAAGCCGGCGGCCACGAACTTCGCAGCCCAGCTGTCGGGGTCGGTCTCGTCTGCCATGTCGTTGTTCGCGTGGTCGCCCGCGACCACCATGAACGGCGCGAGCACGGCCTTCTTGTAGCCTGCGGCGCTCGCGGCGGCGATAACATCCTCGCAGGTCGGTTCAGCCTCGACGGTGCCGACGAAGAACTGCGTCAAGCCCTCGTTCTTAAACACTTCCTGCATCTTGGCATAGTCGGCGTTGGAATCGGCTTCGGTGCCGTGGCCCATGAGGCACAGCGCCGTCTTGCCGTCGTCGAAGGACGCCATGTTCTCCTTAATGGCTGCGGCCACCTTCTTGTAGTCGTCGTCGGAGGTGAGCAGCGGGTCGCCGAGCGAGATTTTGTCGAACTTGTCGGCGTACTTGTCGAGCTCGTCTTTCACGTCGGTGTATTCCAGGCCACCCATGAGATGCGTCGGCTGCACGACGATTTCCTTCACGCCGTCTTCCACGCAGCGGTCGAGCGCCTCGGTCATGTTGTCGATCGTGATGCCGTCGCGCTTCTTCAGCTTATCGATGATGATCTGCGCGGTGAAGGCGCGGCGGATGTCGTAGTCCTGCCAGTACTTCTCGCGGATAGCGTCTTCGATGGCGCCGATGGTGATGTGGCGCGAGTCGTTGTAGCTCGTGCCGAAGCTCGTGACGAGGATGACCGGCTTCACGGCCTTCTCCTTTTCACTCGATTTCTCGGAACTCGCGGAGGTGTTGGAGCAGCCCGCGAGCGCGACTCCGGCGAGCGCGACGGCTCCGGTTGCTGCGGCGCCCATGAAGCCGCGGCGTGACATCTGGTCGGACATGGTTTTTCCTTTCCTCGGTTTGCCGGTCCCCCGGCGACAGTTGCTTGTCGGCACAAGCGAAAGAAAAGCGCACCCCTCGGGGTTCACAAGGAGCTAACGCCACGGCGATGCCGTGAGGAAAAGGCGAAGCAGTCTGGCTTGGGGCGCGAGGCGGTTCGCCCGCGCGTCCTATACAGTAATGTCCCTTGCCCAGGATTCCCACCTGGTTCCCTCCGCAAGCCAGCGCGGGCTGTGCGGGCGCCGCGCCGGTCATTTCCTTTTATCCGATTGTCATATGCTCGTTGCCGAATCTTTTACTATGATAGTGGGCACTTGTGAACGTGTCAAAGCCAGGGCGGGCGGCATTGCGCCTCCTGCCTGCGTATTTGCGCCGATTGCCGCCGCAGGCGCCGTGTTTTGCCCGCTGCGCGAATGGCGGCGTAAACGGTTGCGATGAGAAACGGGAAGGGAAGGCTCGGATGATTCATATCGTTGGCGCAGGCTCGGGCGCCGCCGACCTTATCACGCTGCGCGGGGCGCGCCTTCTGCGCGCGGCCGACGTGGTCGTTTGGGCGGGAAGCCTTGTGAACCCCGAGTTGCTCGCTGAGTGCAAGGAATCCTGCATCGTCTACGACAGCGCGCACATGACCTTGGAGGAAGTGCTCGACGTGATGTGCGCGGCAGATGCGCGGGGCGAGGAAGTGGTGCGCCTGCACACGGGCGACCCGTGCCTGTACGGCGCCATCCAGGAGCAGATGGACGCGCTCGACGCGCGCGGCGTGGACTACGAGGTGGTGCCCGGCGTGTCGAGCTTTTGCGGTGCCGCGGCGGCGCTTCGCCAGGAATACACGCTGCCGGGAATCAGCCAGTCGGTCGTGATCACGCGGCTTTCCGGACGTACCCCCATGCCCGCGGGCGAGGGCATGCGCACCATGGCGGAAAGCGGCTCGACTATGGTCATCTTCCTGAGCTCGGGTATGCTCGCCGAGCTTTCCGCCGAGCTTTTGGCCGCGGGCCGCAGCTCCGACGAGCCGGCGGCGCTCGTGTACAAGGCGACCTGGCCTGAGGAGCGCGTGGTGCGATGCACAGTGGGCACGCTCGCCGATGCGGGCGCGCGAGAGGGCATCGACCGCACGGCGCTCGTGGTGGTGGGCCGCGTGCTCGGGGCTCGCGGCGGGCTTGCGCACAACGGCGCGCAAGCGGAGTCGTACGAGCGCAGCAAGCTTTACGACCCTTCGTTTGCCACGGGGTATCGGAAGGCGAGCAGTTAGCGTGGCCTTCGAGCACTACATATATACCGGGACGACCCGCCTGCGCTGCGGCTACACCACGGGGAGCTGCGCCGCGCTCGCGGCGAAGGCAGCCTGCGAGATGCTCTTGTCACGAAAGCCCGTCGGCCTCGTGTCGATCGTCACCCCCGGCGGGCTGCCCGTCGAGACGGACGTGGTCGACGCATGCATCGGCGAGGGGTGCGCCCAGTGCGCCGTGCGTAAGGACGCGGGCGACGATGCCGATGTGACCGACGGCGTGCTCGTGTACGCGCGCGTGGAACATGCGGGGTCGGGCACGGGTGCTGCGGACAGCAAGGACGTGCCCGCGCACGAATCGGAAGTTTCCGTCGATGGCGGCGTGGGCGTGGGGCGCGTGACGTTGCCCGGGCTCGAGCAGCCGGTGGGGGCGGCCGCCATCAACGCGACGCCGCGCGCGATGATCACTTCGGCGGTGCGCGAGGTGTGCGCCGCGCACGGCTTTTCTGGAAATATTGCTGTGACGATTTCGGTACCCGAGGGCGTTTCCCTAGCCGAAAAGACCTTCAACCCGCACCTGGGGATAGAGGGCGGCATCTCCATCCTGGGCACGACGGGCATCGTCGAGCCTCGCAGTCTCGCTGCCTTGCGCGACAGCATCGAGCTCGAGATCCGGCAGCATGCGGCTATGGGGCGGCGCGGAGTCGTGCTCACGCCCGGCAACTACGGCGGGCAGTTCATCTCGGGGCATTTCCACCTAAACGGTGCGCCGGTGGTCTTCATCTCCAACTTTGTGGGCGATGCGATTGATTGCTGCGTTCGCGAGGGATTCACCAATGTCCTTCTTGTGGGACACATCGGCAAATTGGTGAAGGTCGCGGGCGGCATCATGGACACCCATTCGCGTACCGCCGACTGCCGCGCGGAGATTCTGGCCGCCCACGCGGCCATGGCCGGCGCGGGCGCGAAGACCGTGCGCGAGATCATGACGTCCGTCACGACCACGGTGGCGCTCGAGGTAATCGAGGCCGCCGGCGTGGGGGACGCTGCGCGCGCCTCGCTCGCTGCGGCAATCGAGGACAGGTTGCGCCGCCGCGCGGCGGGCGCATGCGACATCGCCGCGGTCGTGTTCGACGCGGAGCGCCGTGAGCTTTTCCGCACGTCGGGCGCCGATGCAGTTATCGGGGAATTGGGGGCGACGTATGAGTAAAGGCGTGCTGTATGGGGTGGGCCGCGCAATCGGCTGGCCGGGGACGAAGGTGGTCATGAAGGCGCGCCGCTCGCTTGCGGACACGAAGCGTATCCTTCGCGAGGAGGGCACCTTCGACGGTGCCGAGCTCGTAGAGGACTGTGGGCTTCCGGGCGAGCGCGTGTACCGCTCGCTCGACGATGTGCCCGATCGGGGCAGCTACTTCTCGACGATGGTGGTGCGCTAGATGAGGGTTTCCTGCATAGCGTTCACTGAGAGGGGGTATGCGTTGGCGGAGCGCACCGCACGCGCGCTTTCCGATTGCGCGCAGACAGGTGAAGATGACCCTGGCTGGGACGTTTCCGTTTCGCGCGGGTTCGGCGAGGGGAAGGCCGACCTGCGCGCATGGACGGCGCTCACGTGGGAAGCGTCGGACGCGCTTCTGTTCGTGGGCGCGGCGGGCATCGCCGTGCGGGCGATCGCGCCGCATGTCGCCTCGAAGGTAAACGATCCCGCGGTTGTGGCGATCGACGAGGCGGGGCGCTTTGCCGTCCCGCTTTTGTCGGGGCATTTGGGCGGTGCGAACGAGCTTGCGCAAACTGTGGCACGCGCGGCAGGGGCCATCCCCGTCATCACCACGGCGACCGACGTCCGCGGCGTGTGGGCGGTGGATACGTGGGCGCGCTGTGCGGGGCTCCCCGTTTCGAATCCCGAGGCCATCAAGCGAGTGTCGGCGCGGCTGCTTTCTGGCGGGCGCGTGGCGCTCTATTCCGACATGCCGATTTCGGGACAACCGCCTGAGGGGGTTGACATTGCGTCCGACCGCGCTCGGGCCGATATCGTCGTGTCGCCGTTTGCTGGCGCGAATGAAGGTGCGTCCGTTCGCGTGGCGGAGACAACGGGCAAGGTCGTGCCCGCCGGTGAGACGGGGAAGCCGGCGGGCGTGCGGGCGCAGGCGCCTGCGCCCGAGCCGCTTCGCCTTGTCGTGCCCTGCATCGTTGCGGGCATTGGGTGCCGTCGCGGTGCGTGCGCCGAAGCGATCGAGGAGGCGTTTCTTCTCGCGTGCGGGCAGGCGGGTATCTCGCCTTCGGCCGTGCGCAAGGCGGCGACGATTGACGTGAAGGCGCACGAGGAGGGTCTGCTCGCCTTCTGCCGCGCGCGCAACATTCCGCTTGCGACGTATTCCGCAGATGAGTTGTCGCAAGTCGAAGGCAGCGTTTCGCCATCTGATTTCGTGCGCGCGACGGTGGGGGTTGACAACGTGTGCGAGCGCGCGGCGCTCGCGGACGGGGGCAAACTTATCTTCCCGAAGCTCGCTCATGGCGGCGTGACCGTCGCGTTTTCCAAGGTAACTATCGAACTTTCGTTTAAGGAGCGGTGATGGGAAAGCTCTTCGTGGTGGGGATCGGCCCGGGCGGCCCCGACGGCATGACGATTGCGGCCCGGCGCGCGCTCGAGGCGGCCGACATCGTTGTGGGGTACACGAAATACGTGGAGCTCGCGCTCGCCGCCGTGCCCGACGCGGCGCATCTCGCGACGCCGATGATGCACGAGGTCGAACGGTGCCGCCTGGCGCTTTCGCGCGCGCAGAGCGGAGAAGCCGTGGCGCTCGTGTGCAGCGGTGACGCGGGCGTGTACGGCATGGCGAGCCCCGTGCTGGAGCTTGCGGAGGACTACCCCGATGTAGACGTGGAAGTTATCGCCGGGGCCACCGCGGCTCAGAGCGGGTCGGCGGTGCTCGGCGCCCCGCTTGCCCACGACTTCGCGGTCGTGTCGCTCTCCGACCTGCTCACGCCGTGGGAGGTCATCGAGCGCAGGCTCGCCGCCGTGGCGAGCGCCGACTTCTGCATCTGTTTGTACAACCCGCGCAGCAGAAAGCGCGCCGACAGGCTCTCACGCGCGGCGAAGATTATGCTCGAATGGAAGGCCCCCGACACGCTCTGCGGCTGGGTACGCAACATCGGGCGCGAGGGGCAGCAGTCGGGCATGTGCAGGCTCTCCGAGCTGGGGGAGATCGACGCCGACATGTTCACCACCGTGTTCGTCGGCAACGCGGACACGAAGCTCGTAGGCGGCCGTATGGTCACGCCGCGCGGGTATCGGGAGATTCCATGCGAAAGGTAACGATCATCGGGGCGGGGCCCGGAAACCCCGACTTGCTCTCGCGCGCGGCGCTCGACGCGATCGACATCGCCGATGTGGTCATCGGCGCTCATCGCGCGCTTGCCGGCATCGACGTGCCGCCCGACGTGGTGAGATGCGAGCTCGTGAAGACGGCGGACATCGTCGCCGCGCTCACCGATGCGGCGTCGTGGCAGCGCGCCGTGGTCGTGATGACGGGCGATGTGGGGCTGTTCAGCGGCGCGCGCCGCCTGGTGGAGGCGCTCTCCGGCAACGCGCAGGTGGACGTGCGCGTCATTCCCGGCATAAGCTCAGCGTCGTATCTCGCCGCGCGCCTCGCGCGTCCATGGCAGGATTGGCGCTTTGCGAGCGCTCACGGCGTGGCGTGCGACATCGTGGCCGAGGGCGAGCGCGCAGGTGAGCTCTTCCTCGTCACGTCGGGCGGGGAAGACCCCTCGCGGCTTTCCGGCGAGCTTGTGCAGGCGGGCTTCGGGGACGCGCGCGTGACGGTGGCCGAGCGCCTGTCGTACCCCGACGAGCGCATCATCTGTGCGACCGCAAGTGAAATCGCAGGTCAGACGTTCGACGACTTGAACGTGATGCTTATCGATTTCGCAGGCGGCGCCGGGTCGCCTGCGGGCTCTAGCGCAGCCTCCGAGGCGCCGGCCGGCGCGTCTGCGCCCGCGGCGACTTCTTCCGTGGTGGACTCTGCGGGCGCATCCCGCGCCGCGAGCTCCCGCTGGCCGTACGCTTCCTCGGGCATTCCCGACGAGCTCTTCATCCGCGGTGACGTTCCCATGACCAAGCAGGAGGTGCGAGCCGTCGCGCTCGCGAAGCTGCGCCTTACCGCGACCGACACCGTGTGGGACGTCGGCGCCGGCACGGGGAGCGTGTCGATCGAGGCGGCGCTCGTCGCGCGAGCGGGGTCGGTATGGGCGGTCGAGCGCAACGCGACCGGCGTGCGGCTCATCCGAGAGAACGCGGATGCATTCGGGTGCGGCAACGTGTATGCGGTCCCCGGCGTCGCTCCCGAAGCGCTCGCGAAACTGCCCGTCCCCGACGCCGTGTTCGTCGGCGGGAGCGCGGGCGAGCTTCTCTCCATCGTGGAGGCGGCGCTCGAGAAGAACTCGCAGGTTCGCCTGTGCGTGCCATGCGTCACCGTTGAGACACTCACTGAGGCGTGCGCGCTCCTCTCGGGTTCGCGCTTTAAGGGGTTCGAGGCGTGCCAGTTGTCGGCCGCCCGCGCCGAGGCTGTAGGCTCGCATCATCTTATGAAGGCGCAAAACCCCGTGTTCCTCGTCAGCGCGCGTGGTGCGGGTGGGGAAGGCGGTGCCCGGTGAGCACGTCCATCCCGCGCTTCATGGTCGCTGCGCCCTCGAGCGGGAGCGGCAAGACGGTCGTAACGTGTGCGCTCCTGCGCGCGCTCGCGCGCCGCGGCCTTGCATGCGCGGCCTTCAAATGCGGCCCCGACTACATTGACCCGCTCTTTCATCGCCGCGTCGTGGGTGCGCGCTCGGGCAACTTAGACGGTTTCTTCACCGACGCCCCGACGCTGCGCGCCCTGCTCGCACGCGGCGCCGCGGGCGCGGATGTCGCGGTGCTCGAGGGGGTCATGGGCTTCTACGACGGCATGGCGCCCGGCGTGGCCTACGCGAGCAGCTACCAGGTTGCGCGCGACACGGAAACACCGGTCGTTTTAGTGGTGAACGGGCGCGGGGCGTCTTTATCGCTCGCCGCCGTAATCCGCGGCATCGCCGAGTTCCTGCCTTGTGCGAACGTGCGCGGCGTCGTGCTGAACAAGACGAGCGCCGCTGCCTGCGCCTACGCGAAGCCTGCGATCGAGAAGCACACGGGCGTCGCGGTTTTGGGTAATATCCCCGCCGACGAGGCGTTCTCGCTCGAAAGCCGGCATCTGGGGCTTGTGACCGCCGACGAAGTCAAGCAGCTCTCCGCGCGCATCGACAAGATGGCCGAGCTGGTGGAAAAGAGCGTCGACGTCGACCGCTTGCTCGAAATAGCGGCGACGGCACCCGATATCCGCGAGGAACCATACCGGTTGGAGCCGATCGCGGGAGCGCGGCCCATCGTCGCCGTCGCGCGTGACGAGGCGTTCTCGTTCTACTACGAGGAGAACCTGCGCGCGCTCGAGGACCTGGGTTGCGAGCTGGCCTTTTTCAGCCCTCTGTGTGATAGCGAGTTGCCCCGGGGGACAAGCGCCCTCTATCTGGGGGGCGGCTACCCGGAGCTCCATGCGCGGCAGCTCTCCGAGAACGCGCCGATGCGCGAGGCGGTGCGGCGCGCGGTGGAATCCGGCATGCCGACGGTCGCCGAATGCGGTGGGTTTCTGTATCTGCAGCGCGAAATCGCCGATAGCGAGGGGCGGCGCTGGCCTGTTGCGGGCGCCCTTGAGGGCGCAAGCGAGAACGGGGGAAGGCTGTCCCATTTCGGGTACGTGGAGCTCGCTTCTCAACGCGACGGGCTCTACGGGCCGCGCGGCACACGCATCCGCGCGCACGAGTTCCACTACTGGCAGTCCACCTGCCCGGGCGGCGACTTCTGGGCGCAGAAGCCCCGGCGCGACAAGGGCTGGCCGTGCATGACGACCACCCCGTCCCTGGTTGCGGGCTTCCCGCATGTGTACTATCCTGCGAACCCCGACGTTGTGCGCGCGTTTGCATCTGCCGCAGCGTCGTTCGCAGAGAGGAGACGGCATGGCTGAAGCAACCGAAACCGCGCTTGCCTGCATCCGCGAGGAAGTCGAGCGCGCGTTCTCGTCGGCGCCGGGCGCCGTGCTCGAAGCCGCGCTCTCCCGGATCGCGCCCGCAGACGAGTGCGCCCGCGCCGCCGCGTACGCCGCGTGGGACTCCATCGCGCACCCCTTGGGGGGATTGGGCGACTTTGAAGACGCCGTCGCGTGTATCGCCGCAGCTCAGGGGAGCGCCGAGGTGGCCGAGTTTCCCCGTGCGCTCGCGGTATTCTTCTCCGACAATGGGGTCGTTGCCGAAGGCGTGTCGCAAAGCGGACAAGACGTGACGCGAGCCGTCGCGCGCAACATGTGCGAGGGGGCCACGAGTGCCTGCCGCATGGCGGCGTTCGCGGGTGCCGAGGTCGTGCCCGTCGACGTGGGTATGGCCCGGGGCATAGAAGACGCGCGCATGGTGCTCGCGAACGTGCGGCGGGGGAGCGGTAATATCGCGCACGGTTCCGCTATGTCTCGCGATGGGGCCGTGCGCGCGATCGAAGTCGGAATCGCCGTCGCGTGCGGGCTTGCCCGCGCCGGCGTGCGCCTTCTCGCCGCGGGCGAGATGGGCATCGGCAACACGACCACCTCGGCGGCGGTGGCCGCAGTGCTCCTCCGGGCGGACGCACGGAGCCTCGTCGGGCGCGGCGCGGGGCTCTCGGACGCCTCGTTCGCGCGCAAGCGCGACGTGGTCGAGCGCGCTATCGACGCGAACTCTCCCGATCCCGCCGACCCGATCGACGTGCTCTCGAAGGTGGGCGGCTTCGACATCGCGGCGATGTGCGGCTTCTACCTGGGGGCCGCGGCCTCGAAGGCGCCGGCGCTCCTCGACGGGGTCATATCCTGCACGGCGGCCCTGTGCGCGGCGCGCCTGTGCCCTAACGCCTTGGGCTACCTCGTGGGCACCCACGCATCAAGCGAACCCGCAAGCCAGGAGCTCCTTCGCGAGATCGGCATTAAGGCACCCCTCGACGCAGGCATGCACTTGGGCGAGGGCGCGGGCGCCATGGCGTATCTGCCCCTTCTGGATTCGGCGCTGCGCGTGTACCGGGATGGGAAGACGTTCACGGCGACTGGCATGGCTGCTTACGAGCATTTCGAGGCCGGGAAATGACGGTGACGCTCGTCATCGGCGCCGCCGCGAGCGGCAAGAGCGCCTACGCCGAGTCCCTGTGCCTCGGGCACGATGGCCCTCGCGTGTACCTGGCAACGATGGAGCCCTTCGGGGAAGAGGGCGCCCGCCGCATCGCGCGCCATCGGGCGCTGCGCGAGGGCAAGGGGTTTTCCACCCTCGAGCGCACGCGTGACGTGGGCGCCGCAGTGTCCGGGCTTCCGCGCGGCTGCACGCTTCTTTTGGAGGACGTGGGCAACCTGGTTGCAAACGAGCTTTTCGCGGAAGGCGGCTTGTCCCCACGTGACCCCGACGCTGCGGCGCGCGAGGTGCTCGGAGGCATCGAACGGCTCGCTCAGGCCGCTGCGTATACGGTGGTGGTCACCGTCGACGTGTTCGCCGATGGGATGCGCTACGATGAGGGGACCGAGGCATGGAGGCGCGCGCTCGCGCGCGTGAACGCGGGCGTGGCGGCGCTGGCCGACCGCGCAGTCGAAGTGGTATGCGGGATTCCCGTGTGGATGAAAGGCGAAGGACCTACAAGGTGAAGATAGCAGAGGCAATCGGCGCGGCGTTCGGAACGTTCTCGCGCATCCCCGTCCCGAAATCGGCCTGGACCGATTTCGGATCAGCCCATGCGCTTGCCGCGTTTCCCCTGGTGGGCCTTGCGGAAGGCTTCCTCATGACGGCGTGGGGGCACGTGGCGAACCTGCTCGGCGTGCCCGCGACCATCGTCGCGGCTGTGCTCGTGGCGCTGCCTGTGGCGGTGACGGGAGGCATTCACCTAGACGGGCTCTGCGACACCTCCGATGCGCTTGCAAGTTGGACCCCGCGCGAGCGAAAGCTCGAGATCATGCACGACCCGCGGGCAGGCGCCTTCGGGGTCATCGGTGTTGTCATGTACCTTATTCTGCAGTTTTCCCTGTTCACCGCGCTGCCGCTTACGGCGGGGGCGTTCCTCGCGCTTCTGTGCTCGCTCGTGTTCTCCCGCGCGCTTTCGGGGCTCGCCGTAGAATGCTGGCCTGCCGCGCGGGCGGACGGCATGGCCGCGGGACTCTCGCCTGCTAAGAAGCGCGCGGCGATCGTCGTGCCGCTTTGCGCTTTCGCTGCGGCTTCGGCTGCAGGGATGGTCGCGTGCGCTCGGGCCGTCGGCGCCCTTATGGCGGTGGCGGGGCTTTTGGCGCTCGCGTGGTACCGTCATGTTGCCCTGTCCCGCTTCGGCGGGGTGACGGGGGATTTGGCCGGATGGTTTCTGCAATGGGCCGAGCTCGCGATGCTTGCCATGCTGGTGGCGGGGGGTATGCTCCTATGATTCTCGTGGTAGGCGGCGCGCATTCGGGGAAGAGGACCTTCGTGCGCGAAAAGCTCGGGTTCGCGGCGGACGATTTCGTCGACGCGGCGCAGCTTGCGGAGGGCGGCGTGCCCGCGGCTTTTGCCGGCCGCGTCGCGTACCATGCTGAGGAACTCGTACGCGCGCTCGACGCTGACCGGGCGCTCGAGCGGCTGATCGGCTTCGACGCAGTGATTCTGTCCTTGGTCGGCTCGGGGGTCGTCCCTATGCATGCGGAAGACGCCCAATGGCGCGAGCGCGCGGGGCGCCTGGGATGCGCGCTCGCTGCGCGCGCCGACGTCGTCGTGCGCATGACGTGCGGGATTCCCCAGGTCATCAAAGGAAACCTTGCCGATGCTCCTCGAGGGACGCAGGGCGCGGGCGCGCCTTTGGAGGTCGTCTTCGTGCGCCATGGTGCCACGGCGGGCACGGAAGACCATCGCTACAGCGGGGCGGGCACCGACGAGCCCCTGTCGAGCGCGGGCGAGCGCGCTTTGCGCGACCTCGCGTGCGATCGTGACGTGTTCCGTGTTATCACGAGCGGCATGGCCCGCACCGACCAGACGGCGCGCATCCTCTTCCCGAACGCGGAGCTTATGGCGTGCCCCGGTCTGCGCGAGATGGATTTCGGTGACTTCGAGGGGCGAAGCGCCGCCGAGCTTAAAGAGGATGTGCGCTACCGCGCCTGGGTAGACTCCTGGTGCGAGACGCGCTGCCCGCATGGCGAGGGCAAGAGCGATTTCACCCGCCGCGTCGTCGCGGCGTTTCGGGAGGCGTGCGAATCGGAGCGCGCCCAGGGGAGTGGGCGCGCCGTCTTCGTCGTTCACGCGGGTACCGTGAAAGCGCTGCTCTCCGAGCTAGCTGTCCCGAAAATGGGATATTTCGACGTGCATACCGAGCCGGGCGGCGCATGGGCCGCCACCTGGGATGGGCGCTGCCTTCGCGACGTTCGCCCCGCTTCGGGGGGCGATGCCCGGTGATGACGATTCTTGCCGCCGCCGCCGGGTTCGCAGCCGACCTTGCCTTCGGCGACCCGCGCTGGCTTCCCCATCCCGTTGTCGCCATGGGGCGCGCGATCACGTGGGCCGAAGGCCGCCTGCGGGGCTCATTCCCGCAAACGTCCGCGGGCACGCGCGCCGCAGGGCTTGTGCTTGCCGTGGCGCTTCCGCTTGCGTGTGGGCTTTTGACCTTGGGAATCCTGCATCTTTGCGGCATGGTTCACCCCGGCTTGCGCTTCGTGGCCGAGGCATGGGCGAGCTATCAGATTCTCGCGGCATGCGAGCTGCGCCGCCAGAGCCTGGCCGTGGCCCGCGCGTTCTCGAAGGGCGGCCTTGTCGCGGCTCGCGAAGCCGTCGGGCTCATCGTGGGACGCGACACGTCTGTTCTCGACGAGCAGGGCGTTGCGCGCGCCGCCGTGGAAACGGTGGCGGAGAACGCGAGCGACGGCGTCATCGCGCCGCTTTTCTACCTTATGATCGGGGGTGCGCCCTTGGGCATGGCGTACAAGGCGGTGAACACGCTCGACAGCATGGTGGGCTACAAAAACGAGCGCTACATCGACTTCGGCTGCGCCTCGGCGCGCCTCGACGATGCGGTGAACTGGATTCCCTCGCGCTTATCGGCCCTGCTCATGATCGCCGTGTGCCCGATCGTCGGGCTCGATGCTCGCGGGGCGGCGCGCATCTGGCGCCGCGACAGGCGTCGCCATGCGAGCCCCAACTCGGCGCAGACCGAGTCAGCGTGTGCGGGCGCGCTCGGGCTGCGCCTGGCAGGACCCGCGGTGTATTTCGGCAAGCTCGTTGAGAAACCGACGATAGGCGACGCGTCCCGCGAAATCGAGTGGGGCGACATCGCCCGGGCGACGAGGCTCATGCTCGCCGCGTCCGTATGCGCGCTCGTCGTCTTCGGTGCCGCACGCGCGGCGGTCGTGCTCGCCGTGGGGGCGATGGTATGAGGGAAGACCACGCCGCGTCCCGGGCTGCCGGGGGAATCCTGCGCGCCCGTGCGCATGGGGGTAGCACGCAATCGCTCGGCATCGCTTGCGAAGGGGGCGCCTCCGACCTCATTGACTTCTCGGTGAACGTGAATCCGGCAGGCCCCTCGCCGCGCGCCGTTGCCGCAGCTTGCAAGGCGCTTTCTCGAATCGACGCCTACCCCGATAGGGAAAGCCTCGCCCTCGTTCGCGCCCTAGCGCGTGCCCAGGGCATTCCCGAAGATACTATCGTCTGCGGCGCGGGCGCGTCCGACATCATTTGGCGGCTCGCCGCGGCGGTGCGCCCGAAACGCATCGTCGTGTGCGCGCCGACGTTCTCTGAATATGCGGAGGCGGCATCGTACTACGGCGCATGCGTGCAGGAGTTCCCGCTCTCCGAAGCGGACGACTTCGACGTGCCCGCCTCCTTCGCCCGCGCGATCGAGGGGCCGGGAGACGTGGCGTACATCTGCAATCCGAACAACCCGACGGGGCGCCTCGTCGACCCCCGCGTGATCGATGCCGCGGCTTGCCGCTGCGAGCAGGTGGGCGCGCTGCTCGTCGTGGACGAGTGCTTCCTCGGATTTGCGCCCGACGCCCGCGAAAGGAGCGTGGCCGCACGCGCCGCGTGTTCGCGCCATGTGGCCGTGCTCTCCGCATTCACCAAGCTCTACGGAATGGCGGGGTTGCGGTTAGGATATCTGATCAGCGGAAACGCCCAACTCATCGAGGGGATTCGCCGGGCGGGGCAGGCGTGGCCCGTCTCCTCGGTCGCCGAGGCCGCGGGTATCGCCGCCCTGGAAGACGTCGAATACGTCTCGCGCACGCGCGATGTATTGGCGGGCGAGCGAGCGTGGCTTTCCCACGAGCTCTCCTCGCTCGGGCTTTCCGTCGTGCCGTCGGATGCGAACTTCCTTTTAGTCCGGACACCGGCGAAAGACATCCCCGAGCGCCTGTATAAACAGGGGGTTTTGGTCCGCACGTGCGACTCGTTTTCGGTACTGTCCCGTTTCTGGTGCCGCGTCGCGGTGCGCACGCGCAAGGAGAATGCCCGGCTTGCGATGGCGTTCGGCCGCGCGCTTCGGGCGGAAGGCGCATCGGGCGAAGGCGAACCCGACAAACGGGGCTGCGCTTCTTGCAGCGGCGCTATGGCGGGCGCGTATGGCCGAGGCTCGGCGAAGGAGGTCGATACCCGTGGGTAGGGCGAAGCCCATCATGATCCAGGGCACCATGTCGAACGCGGGGAAGAGCCTGCTTGCGGCGGGGCTGTGCCGTGTGCTTTCGCAGGACGGCCTGCGCGTGGCTCCCTTCAAGAGCCAGAACATGGCGCTCAACAGCGGTGTCACGGCCGACGGGCTCGAGATGGGGCGCGCCCAGATCATGCAGGCCGAGGCGTGTGGCATCGTGCCCGACGTGCGTATGAACCCCATCCTGCTCAAGCCCGAAAGCGACCACCGAAGCCAGCTCATCGTTGCCGGCAAGGCGCAGGGAGCCTTCGCTGCGAGGGACTACTTCGCGCGAAAGAAGGCGCTCATGCCGCAGATTTTGGAGTCGTTCGATTCGCTCGCGGAGGAAAACGACGTCATCGTCATCGAGGGCGCCGGCAGCCCCGCCGAAATCAACCTTGCCGAAAACGACATCGTCAACATGGGGCTCGCGCGCGCCGTGTCCTCCCCCGTGCTGCTCGCGGGCGACATCGACCCAGGCGGGGTATTTGCCCAGCTCTACGGCACGGTCGCGCTCTTTGCGCCCGAGGATCGCGCGCTTTTGCGGGGGCTTGTTGTGAACAAGTTCCGCGGCGATGTGGAAATCCTCCGCCCGGGTTTGGCCCCGCTCGAGAAGATGTGCGGGGTTCCCGTCGTGGGGGTCGTGCCGTTTCTTACGCTCGACCTGGACGACGAGGACTCGCTCGCGCCGCGCCTATCTGCCCGCGAGGCGCGCGGCGTCATCGACGTCGCCGTCGTGCGCCTTCCGCATCTGTCGAACTTCACCGACTTCGACCCGCTTTCGCGCGTGCCCGGCATGGGCGTGCGCTACGTTTCCTCGACGACCGATCTGGGCCGACCCGACCTGGTGGTGCTTCCCGGCTCGAAGTCCACGGTCGACGACGCGCGCTGGCTTGCGGCTAGCGGCATCGGAGCCTGTGTACGCGCGCTTTCGGGCGCGGGCACGCCGGTGCTCGGCATATGCGGAGGCTACCAGCTTTTGGGAGACGAGCTTTCCGACCCGCACGGCAGGGAAGGCGCTGGCACCGCGCGCGGGCTCGGGCTCATCCCTGCAAGTACGGTGTTCAAGGAGGAAAAGCGCCTCGCCCAGTCGGAGCTGCGCATCACGGGCGCCCAAGGCGCGTTCTCGGTGTGGAACGGCATGACGGCGCGCGGGTACGAGATTCACGACGGCGAAACGACCGTCTCCTGCGCCCCTGCGGGCACGATTGGCGGCAAACCAGAAGGCGCGGCCTGCGGAAACGTGTTCGGAACCTATCTCCACGGCCTGTTCGACGAACCGGGGGTGGCACTCGCCCTCGCGCGCTCGCTCGCGCGCATGCGCGGCCTGCCCGAGAGCGTCGTGGGTGCTGAGGGCGCGGTGTCCGCGGCCGATCACCGTGCGCGCGAGTTCGACCGCCTGGCCGACTCCGTGCGCGGGGCGCTCGACATGGAGTATGTCTACCGCATTATCGAGGAGGGCGTATGATCCACGTGTATCATGGCGACGGCAAAGGCAAGACCACGGCGGCGATGGGGCTCGCCCTTCGCATGCTCGCCGCAGGCCGCCGCGTCGTCGTTGTGCAGTTCCTGAAAGACGGCGAAAGCGGGGAGGCGCGCCTGCTCGCCGAGCATTTCGGCGTGCCCGTGTTCGCGGGGAAGGCGTCGGACAAGTTTACCTGGTCCATGACGTCGGAAGAACTTGCCGCGACGCGCGAGTTGCACGATGGGAACCTCGCTTCCGCGCTCGCCGAGCTCGAGGGCGCGCAGGAGGGGCTGCTCGTGCTCGACGAGGCGCTCGACGCGCTTTCGAAGGGGCTTGTCGACGAGGCGCTCGTGGACCGCGCGCTCGATATGTCCGCGCGCGGCGTCGAAGTAGCGCTCACCGGGCGCGCGCCTTCCCGCAAGATCGTGGAGAAGGCCGACTACATAACCGAGATGCGGTGCGAGAAACACCCCTACGAGCAGGGGATATGTGCAAGGGAAGGAGTGGAGTACTAGATGGATTCCAAGGAGATGGCGCCCGGCGACATCGAGCGGCGCAGCTTTGAAATCATCACCGAAGAGCTCGGCGGCCGCACGTTCCCGCCGCTCGAAGAGCCCGTCGTGAAGCGCGTCATCCACACCACTGCCGACTTCTCGTACGCCGATTCCCTCGTGTTCACCCATGACGCCGCGCACTGTGCGCTCGACGCACTGCGCGCAGGGGCCACGGTGCTCACCGACACGAACATGGCGCTCGCAGGCATAAGCAAGCCCGCGCTCGCGAAGATCGGCTGCCAGGCCGTGTGCTATATGGCCGACCCGGATGTCGCCGCAACGGCGCGCGCCGCGGGCACGACTCGCGCCGTTGCGAGCATGGACAAAGCTTGCGGCATCGAGGGTCCGCTCATCGTGGCCGTCGGCAACGCTCCCACAGCACTTCTGCGCCTCGCCGAGCTCATGGACGCGGGGAAGATCGCGCCCGCGCTCGTCGTTGGGGTGCCGGTTGGGTTTGTGAACGTGGCCGAGGCAAAAGAGGAGCTACTCGCGCGACGCGTGCCGGCCATCGTCGCGAGGGGTCGCAAGGGCGGCTCGACCGTGGCGGCCGCCATTATGAACGCGCTGCTCTACCAGATCACGCGCCCAGGCGGCCCGAAGTGACGGCCCCCGCATCCGCGCCGGCGCTGCGCATCTTCGCCGGCACCACCGAGGGCCGCCTCCTGTGCGAATGGGCGAGCGGGGCGGGAATCCCCGCCCGTGCCTACGCGGCAACCGAGTACGGAGGCGAGCTTTTGGGCGAGCTTCCGGGCATCGAGGTGCATGCGGGCAGGCTCGACGAGGCCGACATGGAGCGTGAGCTTTCCGGCGCGCGCATCGTCGTCGACGCCACGCACCCCTTCGCTACGCTCGCAAGCGGCAACATCCGGGCCGCTTCGCTCGCCGTGGGTGCACGATGCCTGCGCCTTACGCGCCCGGTCGAGGCGCTGCCCAAAGGCGTCGTGTCGGTCGCGTCGATCGCCTGCGCGGCGCGCTTTCTCTCCGAGAACCCGGGTCGCGCGCTTCTCACGACGGGGAGCAAGGAGCTTGCTCCCTACACGCGCGTCGCCGATTTCGCGGAGCGCTTCTTCGTGCGTGTGCTCCCTCTGCCCGGTGCTATAACGAAGTGCATCGACGCGGGGTTTTCGCCGTCGCACGTCATCGGCATGCAGGGGCCCTTCACCCGCGAGCTCAACGAGGCGATGCTTCGGCAGTTGGGCGCCCAGTGGCTTGTGACCAAGGACTCGGGAACCGTAGGCGGCACGGCCGAGAAGATCGCCTCCGCGCGCGACGTGGGAGCGCGCTGTATCGTGGTCGCCCGTCCCGCCGAGGGAGGCGGGGCCCTTTCGCTTAGGGAAGTGGAAGACGCGCTCTTACGGGAGTTCGCGCGCTAGGCGCTCGCCGCGCATGCGTGCCCTCCCGCCTGCGAGGAGGAGCGCCCCGAGCAAGCTCGACCCGTACAAGCCTGTCATCCGCCAATCGCTCGAGGACGACGCACGGAACTGGCGCAAGCAGCCCTTCAATAAGTTGCGGTGAAATAGCGTCTGTTTTTGCTGCTAAATAGCATATTCAGTCCCTAATTCACCGCAACTTGTTGGTGGTGGCTTACTGGTAGCGTAGGCATTCCACCGGGTCGAGCTTTGCTGCACGGCGAGCGGGGTAGAAGCCAAAGATTACGCCGATGCCGACCGATACGGCAAACGCGATCAATACTGTTGTAATGGAGAAGCTTGGCGTGATCGTCCCGGTAGCTCCAAACTCGCTCATGATGCCCGAGCTTGCGGCAAAGAACGTGAGTCCCCATGCCAGCAGATAGCCAATCAGGACACCCAACAGTCCGCCGGTGACGCAAAGCGCTGAGGACTCGGCCAAAAACTGTGCGGTGATATCGCGACGGCTGGCACCCAAAGCTCGACGAATCCCGATCTCGCGGATACGCTCGGTCACATTGGTGAGCATCATATTCATGATGCCGATACCGCCCACGAGCAGCGAAATGCTGGCAACGGCGCCCATGATGAGTGAGAACGCGCCCATAAAGGAATTGAGGGCGTCGATGGCGCTTTTCATGGAGGTTGCCGATACACTGTCGTACTCATCATCCTCCGCGATGCCCTTCATATTGCGCACCTTGGATTCAATCGTCTTGCACAACTCGTCCACGTCCGTGCCCTCGGCGGCGAGCGCCGTTACGCTGGGAAACGACGGATTCTCGTCGCCAAAGAGGCCCGAGATGGTCTCGCGCGGCATGTATAGCGTGAGTGAGCCCATGGAGTCGCTGCCGCCGTCGATAACACCGACAATCTGCACCTCGCCGTTGGAGACCTTAATGGTCTTGCCCACCGCGTCCTGCTCGTTGCTGTACAGCTGATCGGCGCCGCCACGGCTGATGAGCGCCACGCGTGCGCCAGATTGGGACTCGGCCTGGGTGTAGGTGCGCCCCGCGACGAGCTTGCTGGCGCCCACCGCGTCGAGCATGTCGCTATCGACGCCCTGCGCCATGACGGTATAGCTTTTGTCACCGGCCTTGTACTCGGTATAGGCGCTGTCCACGATGCCGATCTGCTCGATCTGCGGCACCATTTTGCGAAGCTTCTCAACGTCCGACTCGGTGAGCTCTTGCGATGAATAAATCTGCACCATACGCGCGGCGTTGAGGCCCAGGCTGTTGACCAGGCTGTTTTGGATACCGCCGATAAGCGAGGTCATGGCAATGACGGAGGCGATGCCGATAACAATGCCCAGGATGGTGAGTAGACTGCGTCCCTTGTTGGCCTCGAGGGAGTGAAGGGCTTCTTGGATAAGGTCGCGCGTGCTCATGCCTTCACTCCTTTCGTCGGGTTGGCGTCTGCGGAAATCATGGGCAGGTTATCAATGGCGCCGCGCAGGGTCTGCGGCGCGTGCGCGATGTACGCGCCATCGTGGATCCGGCCGTCACGAATGGTTACGGCGCGGTCGGCCTCGGCGGCGATACCGGGGTCATGCGTGATGAGCACGATGGTCTTGCCGCGTTCCTGGAGTTTGTGGAAGGTCTCCATCACGAGTGCTCCGGTGGCGGAGTCCAGGTTTCCCGTCGGCTCGTCGGCCAGAATGATGGGCGGATCGTTGACGAGGGCGCGCGCGATGGCAACCCTCTGCATCTGTCCGCCCGAGAGCTCGGAGATGCGGTGGTCCCAGTGGTCGACCGGCAGCGTGACGGCTTGCAGCGCATGGACGGCGCGCATCTCACGCTGAGCCCGCGGCACGTTGGTGTACGACAGCGGCAGCATGACGTTTTCGATGACCGATAGGCGCGGCAGCAGGTTAAAGCTCTGAAAGACAAAGCCGATGCTCAGGGCGCGGACTTCGGTGAGCTCGTCATCGTCGAGCTCCGCCACGTTGAGGCCCTGCAGGTAATAATCGCCTGCCGTCGGCTTGTCCAGGCAGCCCAGGATGTTCATGAGCGTTGACTTGCCCGAGCCCGATGGGCCGGTAATGGCCACGAACTCGCCGGGATTCACTGCCAGGCTCACGTTGTGCAGGATATGGGCGCAGCCGGCCTCGCTCTCAAAAATGCGATGCACGTTGCGGATGTCGATGACGGGACGCATTACATGCCCTCGTCGGCAGACATGCTGCTAGGGTCGCCGCCGTCGGCCGTCATGCCTGCGCCGGTGTCCATCACGATGGTGTCGCCATCGCGCAGCTTGGTAACCGGCACGTTGGGGTTGATCTCGTTGCCCTGGTCATCGCGCTTGACCTGCGTTTTGCCGACCACGGCGTCGTTATCGTTTTGCGTCACGACGGTCACCTTGACGCGTCGGGTCTGTTTTCCTTCGCCGTCGGTTGCCACGTTGACGTAATAATGCTCGCCATCCTCGGTCATGAGCGCCATGGTCGGCACCATCACCACATCGTCGAGCTGTTCGGTCACCACCGAGACCTCAGCGGTCATGCCCGGCTTGAGGCGTGCGTCGGGCGCTTCGATCAAAACGTCGACGTTAAAGGTCACGCTGCCGCCGCCGTTGGCGTCGGAATTTGCCACCGAAGCGATTGTCGTGACCGTTCCCTGGCTCACGATCTCGGGAAAGGCAGGATAGGTAACGTTGGCGCTCTGCCCAACGGCGATTTTGGCGATATCCTTTTCACCCACCTGAACGGTGACCTTCATCTTGGAGAGGTCGGCGATCTGCATGCACTGCTTGCCGCCGCTCGTATCGCCTTCGCCCATAATCATGCCGCCCGTCACCGTGGCGCCGACCTTGGCGTTGAGCTCAACGATGCTGCCCGAGCTGGGCGCGGTCACGGTGCGCTCAGCGGCTTTGGCGTTGGCTTGCTCCAGGGTCGCCTGGGCCGAGGCTAGGTTGCGTTGGGCGCTCGAGACGGCGCTCGTGTCGGCGGTGCCGCTGGCGCCACTCGCGCCTGCCGCATCTGTATCAGTCGCCGGAGTGGCTTGGGCGGCGGCTACCGCTTTCTGTGCGTTGGCGAGGTCTTCCTGTGCCGCTGTCACTGCGCGCTGCGCTTCGGCAACGTTGCGATCGAGCTCGTCGTTTTTAATGGTCATGAGCACGTCGCCCT
>CBCSNG010000026.1:0-28223 GCA_965141635.1 uncultured Collinsella sp.
TGATGCAAAACACCAACGACTATTTCGAAGGTTACGAGACCGTCCGTTTTGAGAAAGCGTTTCCCGGGACCTATACGATGAAGATGACCGATCTGCCGGAGCGAAGGCTCTTCAGGTTTGAAGTTAAATAGCTCGAAGGCCCTGTTGGGGGAGCCTCATCCTACGCTGAAGCGGGATGAGATTCCCTTCGCAGTGGCGCTCGGCCCTAGCGCTTCTTCTTGCTCTTCTTCTGCTTGCGCTGCTTGCCCTTGTTGTCCTGGGGCTTGTCGGCCTTGTCGCCCCGCTTGGCCTCGGCGGCAGCCTTCTCGGCCTTCATTTTCTTCTTCTTGGTCTCGATGCGGAGCTTTTTGTTGATGCGCGCCTTAAGGAAGGGGCCAAACTGCTCGGCATCGCCGCGGATAAAGGTGTCCTTAGGGATAGTCACGCCCTGGTCGGCGAACATGGCTACAAAGATGCGCTCGCCGTCGAGTACGTGGTCGAGCTTCTCAAACGGGAAGAACTGCGACTTGCCGCTCTTGCCCCAAACCATCAGGCCGTCCTCGTTGGCAGCGACGCGGCGATAGCGGCCACCCATGGACTCGTCGGCCTCGACGGCGTCGATAAAGTCACGGGCGAGCGTGTGGTGCAGGTTTTTGCTCCACCAGGCCAAAAAGGCGCCGAATACGATCAGGACGACGCCAAACTTGATCCAGTTACCGCCGGCCACCAGCATGCCAATGCCGATCAGCGCGGCAATTGCCGCGGCGACATACAGCGAACCGCGACGCCTGGGCGAGGCGACCAGGCGGGCGAAGTCGGTGACCAGGTCGTTTTCGTACTGGTACTCGTTGAGGTACAGGATGCCGTCGTCGGCTGCGGCCTGCTCCTCGAGCGCGACCTCGACCTGGTCGGCTGCTTCGGAGGGGACGAGGTTGCTCTCTGCGTCTGCCATGCTCTTTGGACTCCTATCGCGGCGGGCTCGCCGTACGGGTTATTATGAATGCAGTATGCCGTGCGACCGCATGGCCGTCGCGGCAACAAGACTCAGTATACCCGGGGGAGCACCCATGGAATCGTTGTACCGAAAGTATCGCCCGCTCACCTTCGACTCCGTGGTGGGCCAGCAGCATATCGTCTCGACGCTCGAGCACGCCATCACCGAGGGGCGCCTGTCCCACGCATACCTGTTCTGCGGACCGCGCGGCACGGGCAAGACCACCATGGCGCGCATCCTTGCCAAGGCGCTGCTGTGCCGTAATGCCGAGGCAGCGCGCGCCGAGGGCGCAAGCGGGTGCATGCCCGACGGCACCTGTGAGGAGTGCGAGCTCATCGCCGAGGGCAACCACCCCGATGTCTACGAGCTCGATGCCGCAAGCCGCACGGGCGTGGACAATGTGCGCGAGGAGATCATCAACTCCGTCAACTTTGCCCCGGTGCGCGGCAAGTACAAGATCTATATCATCGACGAGGTTCACATGCTCACGACGGCGGCGTTCAACGCGCTGCTCAAGACGCTCGAGGAGCCGCCGGCACACGTGATCTTCGTGCTGTGCACCACCGACCCGCAAAAGATTCTGGAGACCATCCTCTCGCGCTGCCAGCGCTTCGATTTCCACCGCATCAGCAACGAGGATATCGAACATCGCTTGTCCTACGTGTGTGAGCAGGAGGGCTTCGATTACGACGACGAGGCGCTGACCATCGTGGCGCGCCATGCCAAGGGCGGTATGCGCGACGCGCTTTCCACGCTGGAGCAGCTGAGCGTTTTTGGCAACGGCGCCGTGCATGCGGACGATGCCCGCTCGCTTTTGGGCGAGGTTTCGGACCAGATCCTGGGCGAGTTTGCCCGCGCTATTGCCGAGCGTGATATTGCTGAACTCTATGGGCTCATTCGCGCACAGGTCGAGGAGGGCAATGATCTGCTTGAGCTGACGCGCGACCTGGTGGCGCATGTGCGCGACGTGTATGTGGCCTGCGTTGCCGGTGCCCGTGCCGAGCTGTTTGAGGGCGGGGCCGAGCAGGCCGAGGCGCTTGCTGCCGAGGCTGCTGCCTTTGGCGAGCATCCGGCCGACCGTCTGGCCCGCGTGCTGACGGTGCTCGACGATGCCGCGTTGGAGATGAGGGGCGCGAGCGACGTGCGCCTGGTGCTCGAGATCGCCTGTACGCGTCTGGCGCGTCCCGAGGCCGATTTAACGATTGAGGCTTTGGCCGAGCGCGTGGCACGCTTGGAGGCCATGGTTGCCAACGCCGCCGTTCCGGCGAGCGTGGCTGCTGCTCAAGCGAGTGCGCCTGCGGCTGTCGCGGCTGCGCCTGCGACGACACAACAACCGACGCTGATCTCGGGTGCCCGAGCTGCTACTCCCGCGGCGACTGCCGCCCCCGCTGCTACGCCCGCGCATCAGGGTGGCATGCCTTGGGACCGCGGCGCTGCTGTTCCGGCGGCCCAGCCTGCGCCCAAGTCCGCAGCTCCGGCTCCCGCGCCCAAACCTGTAACGCCTGCACCTCAACCCGTTGCGGCTCCGGCTCCCGCGCCTGCTGCATCGACCGTGCCGGTGTCCAAGTCCAACAACGCCGCTCAGGTTGCCGCCGCCGGTGCTGCCGAGACCCCCGCGGTCGAGGACGCTGGCGAGCTCCAGCGCAAATGGGGCGAGGTCGTCGAGCGCGTCAAGGCCCAACAACCTTCTTATGCGGCTCTCCTGTTGAACGCTCGCGCTACGGCAGACGATGGTTCTAAGCTCACGGTCTCGTTCCCTACGGCATTTGCTATCAAGATGCTCGGGCGTGCTGATACACAGGCGGTGTTTTTGCCGACAGTCAGTGCGGTCTTCGGTCGTCGTACCGTCGACTATGTCCTGGATGGGGGTGGCACGCCGGCTCCTCAACATGAGGAGCATTCTCCATCTGCACGGGCTGCGGCATCTGCGGACCCGCAACCCGTGTCCTCGGCGGCCCCTGTATCCTCGAGCGCCAGCGCGCCGCAGCAGCAAGCGGCACCGGTAACGGCATCGACCCCGTTGGCGCCTAAGCCCGCGGCGCCCAAACCGGCTGCTCCGACACCCGCGCCCAAGCCCGTCTCGCCCGCGCCCAAGTCGTCTGACCTGGGCAAAGCCCCCTGGCTGCGCTCCGACAACCCTGCCGGTGCTCCTGCCACGGGCAAGCTCCCGACCGAGCCCGCGCCCCGAGCGCCCGAGCGCGCGTCCGTCCCCATGGCTCAGCCGCCTGCGCAGGCTGCGCCATGGGAATCCGAGCAGGTGCCCTACGACGATGCTATGGTCGGTGGTTTTGCTGCCGATGCCGGCGGGGACGATCTGCCCCCGTTCGACGTGCCGGGTGCGGCGTCCGCGACCAAGGCCGCTGCTGTGGCACCCGCAGCCTCTGCAAACGACGACGTCCCCGCCGCTCCCTGGGAATCCAATCCCGGTGCTGGCAGCCCCTTCGGCCATCAGGGCGCAGCCCCGAGCATCCCGCAGACCGAGGACGAGGCCAAGGCCCTCATCCGCAGCGTCTTTGGCCAGGCCACCATCTTCAAGCCGGTGGAGTAGCTGCGCAGGCGGGTATACTGCTCAAGAAGAGGACCCCTTGTCCGGGCGCATCTGTATTTCGGACATGTGTAGTGTGGTGCCGCGTATGTCGCATTTGAGCAGACAGGTGCGTGACGGTCGGCCTAGGATGCTGAGGTCGATACGATACGTCGCATGGCTGTCCGTGTACTCGACTTGCTCGGCGTTAATGGTTGCTCCGATTGCCAAATAAACGCCTAGCTCGGCATCGACAATCTTGAAGTCCTTTATCTTGACCTTGAACTCTTGGTAGAGGGACGGGCTGTTGTAGTAAATGGTCCGGGTCCCGTCGGTGCACTCATCGGTCGCTTCCCATTTGACGACGGGCTGGTCCGAGCTGGCTATCAGCAGTTCTGCTCCAAAGGCTATAGCATGGGTGATGACAACCAGCAATGCCCAGCCGACAAAGAGATAGAGAACCACATATGCGACGGGGTGTTTTGAGCGGATGTTTTGGAGCGCGTCGGGGGCATTCATGGGGCACCTCCAAATTGCTGTCTATGGCAATCAAATTATACCCTGCCGCCATGTGCGCCGCCTCGAGTAGTGGCTCGGCATTTAGCCATTTAGTGGTACGCATTAAATGTCGGATTCCGGCTCTACAAGATTTAGCTTTCAATATTATGCAGATGCGAATTATTCAACTTTGCATAATTTTTGGGTGCGGCTTGCACTCCAGGACATGTATATCGACTGAGGTAGCGTGACCGCCCCGCTCGCTAGCCGCGCGCCGTGGTACGATTTTTAAGTTTGAAAGTCCCGCCGTGCTCCGGCTGCCCTTGCAGCTCGGCGTGCGGCCGCACGTAAAGGAGCCATCATGGCCGGTATGAACATGCAGCAGATGATGAAGCAGGCTCGCAAGATGCAGGAGCAGCTTGCCGCCGCGCAGGAGAACCTCAAGTCCCAGACCGTCGACGCCTCTGCCGGCGGCGGCATGGTCAAGGTGACCGTTAACGGCGAGATGGAGCTCGTCAACCTCACCATCGATCCCGATGCCCTCGATCCCGAGGACGTCGATATGCTGCAGGATATGATCATGGCTGCCGTTAACGAGGCCGTCCGCGGCGTCAACGAGCTCGCCAACAAGCAGATGGGCGCCATCACCGGCGGCCTCAACATCCCGGGCATGCCGTTCTAAGACACGCATATATATGAGTGCAAATCACAGTCTGCAAAAACTGCTCGATGAGCTGGGCCGTCTGCCGGGCATTGGTCCCAAGTCGGCCCAGCGCATCGCCTATTACCTGTTGGAGGCCGACGCCGAGGAGGCGCGCCGCCTGGCCGAGGCCATCCTGGAGGTCAAGCAGGAGGTCCACTTTTGCAGCCGCTGCTTTAACTACGCCACGGCCGACGAGTGCTCCATCTGCCAGGACCCGATGCGCGATACCACTCGCATTTGCGTGGTGGGCGAGCCGCGCGATGTCCAGGCGATTGAGCGCACGGGCAGCTACCACGGCCTCTACCACGTATTGGGCGGCGTGATCAGTCCCATGGACAAGATTGGCCCCGAGCAGCTGCACATTCGAGAGCTGCTGGCACGCTTGGGCCACGAGGACATCCACGAGGTCATCATCGCCACCAACCCCAATATTGAGGGCGAGACCACGGCGAGCTATCTGGCCCGTACCATCAAGCCGTTGGGCGTCGAGGTGTCGCGTCTGGCAAGCGGCCTTCCCGTGGGCGGCGACTTGGAGTATGCCGACGAGCTTACGCTTGGCCGCGCCATCGAGGCCCGTCGCGCGATTTAGGTGGCGAGCCTGCTCCTGCCGTATGTTTTCCTCGCGACGCACGGGGTAGTCATAATTTCCCCGTGCGACTGTGAGTTTGTTGTGCAACAAAGATGCTTCGTATCCGCTTATCGCATGGATGCTTCCGCTCGCATCCTTAATTTGTCCATTCGTTGCGCAACCTTTTTGGTTCGCTGATACACTCAAATATGGATTCGAATGAATGCGCCGCTCCCGAGCGGCGTGTTTTTGTTGGAGGAGAACGCATGCGGCCCGGTGACACTCAGACAAAGCGCGGCGCCGCGGTGCGCATACGACGCCGACTGGGCTTGGCGCCTCGGGCGTACGTGCTGCTGTTGTGCTCGCTGGTGCTGGTCATAGCTGGCGTTTCTGCCTATGGCATGACCGTGCCGTCCATGATGCAGGCGCATGCCGCACGCGAACCGCGCGTGGGGCATGAGGTCAAAAGTGATCTGGGTACCACGACTGGATATGCTTGGGCAAGTGTGGTCGCGCATATTGTGTTTGGCACCGACGATGCGGACGGCGCCGAGGCCCCGGACAACGAAGTCACGCTTGCCAATGGCAAAACCATCGTGCTCACCAACACCAAGATCATCGATCGGTTGTCCAACAATAGCGTGGCGGCAACGGTGAATAAGGTCGAGCAGCAAAAGGAGCAGGACGCCCAGCAGTCCGGAAAGCCCGGTAGCTCGGATACTTCTGGCTCCGGCTCGGATTCGTCGAGTTCGGGCGGCGGCTCTGGGTCGGGTTCCTCTACCGGAGGGTCTGGAAACGGCGGTTCGACGGGCGGCAACACTGACAACGATGCAAACTCCGGTGGCCTTTCCGCTGCTGAAGAAGAGAGCATTCACAGCTGGCTTGTGACCAAGTACAACATGCTCGACGGCTATGTTTCTCGTGCCAATGACGTGGTCTCGACCTATAACTCTACGGGAGATCCCAGACCGTGCGACAGCCTGGTCGGGGAGATGTTTGTCATTCGAGCCGAGTTCGGTCGTCAGACATTCTCGCCCCGGTCAAAGTGGTATCAGCAGTATGCCAATCTGTGGGGCTGTTACACCAACCTATGTCAATGGGTCGGCCATTACGGCGATGATGACGTCGCGCTCGGTAACTTCAACAATAACGTGGCGGCGCTTGCCCTATGATGACCGATCTTGCATCCACCACACCACAATCGCTCGGTCGCGATCCCATGGTCGGCCTGCGCCTGGCGCGTGTCGACGGGTTTGAGCCGGCCATTGCGCTCGGTCAGGACGAACTGCCTGCCTATCTGCGTCGTTTTACGATGCTGTTTGCCGACGATGCCACCATGCGCCGTGGCGGTATCGGCCGCGTGACGCGTGCCGTCAACGCCCAAGGCGAGGCCGTGGCACTCAAGCAGCTCATCTTGCCGGCGCGCGATGAGTTCGACGACGATGCCGCTCACGAGGCGCTGGTCGCCAAGTTCAAGGCAGCGTTTCGCGAGGAATACGAATGCCATCGCGCCCTTTCGGGCCTCAAGGGCTTTCCCCGCCTCTATGGCTGGGGCGAGGTCGACGGTGTGCCTGCAATTGTCATGGAATGGGTCGAGGGCGAGACGCTCGCCCGCTTGCGTTCGCGACTCGCCGTGGACGATGTCGGACGCCTGTCGCCGCTTGTGGCGGCGCGCTTGGGGCGCGACCTGTTCGATCTGCTCTACCGTATGAGCCTGGTGGGCGAGGGCTTTGTCCATCGCGATATCTCGCCCGCTAATATTATGGTGCGTACGGCGCGCCTGCCGCTTGACCGGCAGCTTGCCGAGGGCACCTTTGACCTGTGCCTGATCGACTTTGGCTCGTCGCTGGCGCTTGAGCCTGCGTCGGCCGTGGCCGGTACCGGCGGCAAGGCGTCGTTTACGGAGCGTTATGCCACGCTGCGTCGCGCGACGGTTGCCTATGCCCCGCCCGAGATGCTCACCGACGATATTCCCGACCTGCGCGCTTTGCGTATGTCGCCGGCGATTGACGTCTATGCCGCGGCAAGCACGGTTTACGAGCTCATTGCCGGCGTCGCGCCATACGAAGCCGCGCCGAGCACTTCGGGCACCTCGGGTTCGCGCAAAAAGACGCGCGACATCGCCAGCCCCTACCGTCTTAAGATGGACACGCGGCCCGACTATCCCATTGGTGCCCATGCGCCCGGCTGTGATTTGACTCAGCTGCTTTGTCGTGAGCCCGATGTGGCGCTCGCCGCGGCCGAGCAGGCCCAGCAGCTAGGGCTTGAGCCGGATTCTGAAGAGCTACGCGATGCACTGGCGTTTGTCGATGCCCAGCTGTTCGATGTGGTGATGGCCTGTCTGTCCAGCCATCAAAAAGATCGCCCCGAGCCGGCGGCGGTCGAGGCGGCGCTCTCGGCGTTTTGTGACCACTATGCGCAAAATGTCGGTCGTTCGCTCCGCGGCGAGCCGCTCACGCCGTGCCCCATGGATGCGTCTGGCCGCGCGGTTCGTCGCGCGGCGATGATCGGTGCGGCGGTCGTTTGCAGCGTGGTTTGGGCTGTGGTCGTGGTTTCGGCCGCGCTGCTGGCGTCGGGCGCCCGCGTGACGGCGACTTTGGGATCGCTCGTGTGGTCTGGGTCGCTACCGGGTATTATTGCCGCACTGGCGTTGGCGCTGCCAGGCATAGCCGGCGTTGCCACGGGGGCACTTGCGCGCAATCGGCGCTCGGGGTTCCTGCAGGGTGTGCTTGCGCTTTCTGCCTGCGAGGTTCCGGTGCTGGTTGTGGCTGCATGTAGCGTATTTTCCCAACGCGCCGTGATGGGCGGCCTTGTTGCCGCTCTGGTTGCAACCTATACGCTTACGTGGTTTTTGCTTGCGATGGGCTTTGCCTTTGAACTTCCCGTTTCGGCACCGCGACGCACAAAAGCCCAGATGGCGACTCCGCTTGCCGGTGGAGCCGCAGCTGCCCGTACTTTTGGCGGACCTGTCGAAGTATCGTCCGATTCTATTTCTACGACCAAGGAGGCTTAGGTCATGGCATCTCAAGTTGAGCTCACCCCATGCGGGGCCATGTTTGACATCTTTAAGCGCGCGGCGCATCTGAGCCATATCGAGCTGTGCGGCCTGGTGCTTTCGTCCCGTCCGCTCGCCGACGGCCGCAGCCCGCAGAGCCGAGCCGCCGATCGCTCTTGGGTTTCCCGCTTTATCGTTCGCGCGCCGGTCGGCATGCTTCAGCAGCGCTACTTTGCCGAATACGGTACCTCGGCTGCGCGTATTATGTCGCAACTGGCCCTGCGCCAGCGCAATCCCATGGACTCCACGGCTGTGATCAATATGGTGTGCGGTCCTGCAGGTGAACCGATGGTACGCGCGCTCGAAGAGTGCCACCAGGACACGAATCTCTATCGCAACGCGCTCGATCGCCTGTCCCAGGCGGCGGAACTCATGCCCGCCGAGCGCGCCGAGGCCGTGCTGGTGCTGTTTGTCGCTGTCGGTTGTTCGGCGGATGTGCGGTCCTCGGTGAACTATGCCATCGACTACGCGCACGCGACCTGTGGCGGAGGAACATCCACGCCGCGTTCGCTTGGCATGTCGATGACCGCGGGCGAACGCGAACCCGCCCCGGCGCACCCCTTGGGCTTGCTGCGCGTACAAAACAGTTTTGTCGTGAGCGCCCCGCGCTGGATTCAGCCGAGTGAGCAGGGTGTTGAGATTGGCGCGCTGGCCACTGGTGAGGGCGATATTACCGACGTCGGCGACGATGTCTCGGCCCGCCATGCCCATATCTGGTGCGATGCTCAAAATATCTGGCACGTCGAGGACTTGTCGTCCACCAACGGAACCGTGGTGGTAAACGGGGCCACGCGCGTCTGCATTCAGGTCGAGCCCGGCCGTTCCGCCCAACTCAATCCCGGCGACGAGCTCAAGCTCGGCGAATCCACTACCTACGCCATTCTCTTCGGTGCCCTCTAGCCGGCAGATAGGGACGTTCCTTTTCTGCCGCCACTTGGGGACGCTCCTCGGCGCGCCAGAGCCGGTCGCCTGGGGATGGAGAGGCCATTTTGGCCCTTGGCAGTCACCCAAGGTAAACCTTTACCGCACGCCTATATTTGCCGAAATTACACTTGACGGCGGGGTACAATAAACCCGCATGCGGATTTCCGTTGCGGGCGCTTCCCATCGCCGGGGCGTGCCCGGGAGCATCCGGCATGCGGCCTTTGCGGCGCTCGGTCATGTGCAAGACGGGCGGTCGGGCCTGTAGGGCGCATCAGCTGCCCCTCGCCTCGGCATGTCTTCTCTCCACGCCATGTACCTGCTGCTGAGCCTGCCTGCCAGATGATTGGAAGCAACAGCGTAAATCCCATCACGCCAACATCCCGGCGATCGCCGGGGCCTGTATACCTATATGAGAGGAGAGGGGTATATGGCGCGTAAGTTTAAGTCTATGGACGGCAACGAGGCGGCCGCATATGTTTCGTATGCGTACACCGAGGTAGCGGGAATCTATCCCATTACGCCGTCCAGCCCGATGGCCGACCATGTCGACCAGTGGGCGGCCCAGGGTCGCAAGAACATCTTCGGCACCCCGGTCAAGGTCGTCGAGATGGAGTCCGAGGCAGGTGCAGCCGGTACCGTTCACGGTTCGCTGGGTGCCGGTGCTCTGACCACCACCTACACGGCTTCTCAGGGTCTGCTCCTGATGATTCCGAACATGTACAAGATCGCGGGCGAGCAGCTCCCGGGCGTCTTCCACGTCTCCGCGCGTTGCGTCGCTTCCCACGCCCTGAACATCTTTGGCGATCACTCCGACGTCATGGCTTGTCGTCAGACCGGCTTCGCCATGCTCGCCGAGGGCAACGTCCAGGAGGTCATGGACCTCTCGCCGGTGGCTCACCTTGCCGCCATCGAGGGCAAGACCCCGTTCCTTAACTTCTTCGACGGCTTCCGCACCAGCCACGAGATCCAGAAGGTCGCCATGTGGGACTACAAGGATCTGGCCGAGATGTGCGACATGGACGCCGTCCAGGCTTTCCGCGATCACGCGCTCAACCCTGAGCACCCGCACACCCGCGGTAGCCACGAGAACGGCGATATCTTCTTCCAGAACCGTGAGGCCTGCAACAAGGTCTACGACGAGCTTCCCGCCGTCGTCGAGGGCTACATGAAGAAGATCAACGAGAAGCTCGGCACCGATTACGGCCTGTTCAACTACTACGGCGCTCCCGATGCCGATCGCGTCGTCGTGTGCATGGGCTCCTTCTGCGACGTGCTTGAGGAAGTCATCGACTACCTCAACGCTCACGGCGAGAAGGTCGGCCTGGTCAAGGTTCGTCTGTTCCGTCCGTTCTCCATCAAGCACTTCGTCGACGTTCTCCCCGAGACCGTCCAGAAGATCGCCGTCATGGACCGTACCAAGGAGCCGGGTTCCATCGGCGAGCCGCTCTACCAGGACGTCGTCTCCGCTCTCTACGAGGCCGGCAAGACGGGTATCAAGGTCGTCGGCGGCCGTTACGGTCTGGGCAGCAAGGACACGCCTCCCGCGTCCGCGTTCGCTGTCTTCGAGGAGCTCAAGAAGGACGAGCCCAAGCGCGAGTTCACCATCGGCATTGTCGACGACGTGACCAACCTGAGCCTGCCCGAGGCCGAGGATGCGCCCAACACCGCAGCCCCCGGCACCATCGAGTGCAAGTTCTGGGGTCTGGGTGGCGACGGTACCGTCGGCGCCAACAAGAACTCGATCAAGATCATCGGCGATCACACCGACAAGTACGTTCAGGCCTACTTCCAGTACGACTCCAAGAAGACCGGCGGCGTCACCGTTTCGCACCTGCGCTTTGGTGATTCCCCGATCCGTTCGCCGTACTACGTGACCAAGGCCGACTTTGTCGCCTGCCACAACCCCAGCTACATCGTCAAGGGCTTCAAGATGGTCCGCGACGTCAAGCCGGGTGGCACCTTCCTGGTCAACTGCCAGTGGAGCGACGAGGAGTTCGCCGAGCACATGCCCGCCGTGGCCAAGCGCTACATCGCGAACAACAACGTCAACGTCTACCTGATCGACGCTATCGACCTGGCCGCCAAGGTCGGCATGGGCAAGCGCACCAACACGGTGCTCCAGTCCGCCTTCTTCGCGCTGGCCAAGGTCTTGCCCGCCGAGGACGCCCTGCAGTACATGAAGGACGCGGCTACCAAGTCCTACATGAAGAAGGGCCAGGCTATCGTCGACGCCAACCACAAGGCCATCGATGCCGGCGCTACCGCCTTCCGTAAGTTCGAGGTTCCGGCCGACTGGGCAACTGCCGAGGATGCCGCTCCCGTCGAGCTCTCCGAGGAGACCAAGTCCGCTATCGCCCAGCAGGTCAAGAACCTGCTCGAGCCCATCGATCGCATGGACGGCGACAGCCTGCCTGTTTCCGCCTTCGTCGATTGCGCCGACGGCCAGTTTGAGCTGGGCGCCTCCGCATACGAGAAGCGCGGCGTCGCCGTGGTCGTTCCCCACTGGGACGAGACCAAGTGCATCCAGTGCAACCAGTGCGCCTACGTGTGCCCGCATGCCACCATCCGTCCGTTCGCGATGACCGAGGACGAGGCTGCCGCCGCGCCCGAGGCTACCCGCACGCTCGACGCCATGGGCCCCAAGGCAAAGGGCATGAAGTTCACCATGGCCGTGTCCCCGCTCGACTGCATGGGTTGCACCAACTGCGTCAAGGTCTGCCCCAAGGGCGCCCTCGAGATGGTTCCCACCGAGCAGGAGATGGACCAGCAGCCCGTTTGGGACTACATGGTCGAGAACGTCTCCGAGAAGAAGGAGCTCATCGCGGCCAACGTCAAGGGCAGCCAGTTTAAGCAGCCCTACCTGGAGTTCTCCGGCTCCTGCGCCGGCTGCGCCGAGACCGCCTATGCACGTCTGGTGACCCAGGTCGCCGGCGACCGCATGTTCATTTCCAACGCCACCGGCTGCTCCTCCATTTGGGGCAACCCCGCTGCCACCGCTCCTTACTGCAAGGACAAGGACGGTCACGGCCCGGCGTGGAACAACTCCCTGTTCGAGGACAATGCCGAGCACGGTCTGGGCATGGCCGTTGGCTATGAGGCCGTTCAGCACAAGCTGATCGCCGCTACCCAGGACATCATCGCTGCCGATGGTCCGTCCGATGAGCTCAAGGCCGCCGGCCAGGCTTGGATCGACTCCGTCAACGACGCCGAGGCCTCCAAGACCGCTGCCGCTGCCTACGTTGCCGAGCTCGAGAAGTGCGGCTGCGACGCTTCCAAGGCGATCCTCGCCGACAAGGCTTACCTCACCAAGAAGTCCTTCTGGATCTTCGGCGGCGACGGCTGGGCCTACGACATCGGCTTCGGTGGCCTGGACCACGTCCTGGCTTCCGGCCACAACGTCAACGTCTTCGTCTTCGACACCGAGGTCTACTCCAACACCGGCGGTCAGGCCTCCAAGGCCTCGAACCTGGGCCAGGTCGCTCAGTTCGCCGCTGCCGGTAAGGTGACCAAGAAGAAGTCCCTGGCCGAGATCGCCATGAGCTACGGCTACGTCTACGTGGCGCAGGTCGCCATGGGCGCCAACCCGGCTCAGACCCTCAAGGCCATCCACGAGGCCGAGGCCTACGACGGCCCGTCCCTCATCATTGGCTACAGCCCCTGCGAGATGCACTCCATCAAGAAGGGTGGCATGCAGAACTGCCAGGCCGAGATGAAGAAGGCTGTCGAGTGCGGTTACTGGAACCTCTTCCGCTTCAACCCCGAGGCTGCTGCCGGCAAGAAGTTCTCGCTCGATTCCAAGGAGCCCGCGGGCGGTTATCAGGAGTTCCTGATGAACGAGGCCCGTTACGCTTCGCTGACGCGTTCCTTCCCCGAGCGCGCCGAGGAGCTCTTCAAGGAGAATGAGCAGGCCGCTATGGACCGCTATCAGCACCTGCTGAAGCTCAAGACGGTGTACAACGAGGCCTAGGTCTCCCACCGCAGGATCTGAGGGCTAACCTTCGCGGACGTCCTCGGACATGAAAGAACCCCCGCTGCGCACTACGTGCGGCGGGGGTTCTTTCGTCCTGCGGAGTGTCCGCGAAGGTTAGCCCTCAGATCCTGCTACGACTACGTCCTTGGATTGTGTGGGCGGATGAAGGACGTAGTTGGTCGGGTATTCCGTCCCCTTCGCTGTTTCGCGGCTTTGCCGCGAAACCTCGCGCCACTTTGGGGATGGATGGGGGACTTGGCCGTTGCCGCTTTTTCGGAGCTCTTCTTTATTCCTTTTGTTGGATGAAAAGCCCCTTGTTTTTGCAGGGGTGCATACTCGACTTATATGTGCATAGAATCTCGTATAGTGCGAGTAAGATATTGCGCTGTCTGTTTTGTGTTTAGCAAAGATATAGTTTGCATAATCTGGTCTAATCCCTGCTCTATTAAAATAAAGTTGCACGTAAATGGCGTAGATATGCTTGAGCTGGGGTTCTGTACGCTGAGCGGATAAAAACGACCGTTCACCGTTCCGCTATTTTCAAAATGAATAAAATGAGCGATAAAGAGAATATAAACCTTAATAAACTCGCGTATCGCACGGACGCGGGTTATTAATGGGTTGTAGGCCTTTTACAGAAAGGATTCCAGCAATGTCTAAGCCTCTTGGCAAGCCCGATCGTATTGTCGTCGCCCTTGGCGGCAACGCCCTCGGCAACAACCCCGTCGAGCAGATCGAGGCCGTGAGCAACACCGCCCATGCCCTCCTCGGCCTCATCGAGCAGGGCAACGAGATCATCATCACCCACGGCAACGGCCCGCAGGTCGGCATGATCCAGAACGCCTTCGCCGCTGCCCACGATGCCATCGGTACCCCCGAGATGCCGTTGCCCGAGTGCGGTGCCATGTCCCAGGGCTACATTGGTTATCACCTGCAGCAGGGCATTGGCCGCGAGATGCACAAGCGCTATAAGCGTTGGCACGCCGCCACCGTCGTCACCCAGATCGAGTGCGACCCGGACGATCCCGCGTTCAAGAACCCGACCAAGCCGATCGGTCCCTTCTACACCGAGGAGCAGGCCAAGGAGTTCATGGCCGAGGATCCCTCCAAGGTCTTCGTCGAGGATTCTGGCCGCGGCTGGCGTCGCGTCGTCGCTTCTCCCGATCCCAAGAAGATTGTCGAGGCTGACTCCATCCTCAACCTGCTCGACAACGAGTTCATCGTCATCGCCTGCGGTGGCGGCGGCATCCCCGTCGTCCGCGACTACGAGAACAAGGGCTGCTACAAGGGCGTTCCCGCCGTCATCGACAAGGACCTGGGCGGCGAGCTGCTGGCCGAGGACTGCGATGCTGACGTTCTGTTCCTGCTGACCGCCGTTGAGCATGTCGCCATCAACTTTGGTAAGCCCAACCAGGAGGAGCTCGAGGACCTCACCGCCGACGAGGCCGAGCGCCTGGCCGACGAGGGTCAGTTCGGCAAGGGTTCGATGGAGCCCAAGGTCCGCGCTGCCATCAAGTTCGCCCGTTCCCGCAAGGGCCGCACCTGCATCATCGGCGCTCTGGACAAGGCTGCCGAGACCATGGCCGGCCTCTCCGGTACCCGCATCCACGAGTAGTCTCTACTCTGTCGCCTCTCTGGTGGGCGCCAGGCAAAGCGCCCGCAAACTAGCCTCTCTTCATGAGCCCCGCAGTCCGCTCCGACTGCGGGGCTTTTGCTATTCACCTAGTCATTGGGGACGTTCTTAGTCATTGGGGACGTTCTTAAATGACTAGTCAAACAAGAGCGTCCCCAATGACCACTCATTTAAGTCTGTCCCCAATGACTAGTAGTAGGCCCACATGGCTTCGACTTCGTTGAGGACCTCTACGACGCCCCAGCGGCGGGCGCTGCGGCTGGCCGAGTTGGGGTCGTAGACGCCAATCTGGTTGGCATCGTCGATGCCGTAGAGCACGATGTAGTGGCCTACGTTGGTAAACGTACCGGGGCGCACTGCGGCGATGACGGGCGCACCCGAGCGAAGTGCTTGGGTAATCGATTCGCGATCGTTATAGAGCTGTGTTCCGTTGAGCCCCAGCTGCCACGCGCCGCCTGTCATAAACGACCACTCGGTGGCACCAGTGGGGGCGTAGTTGCCGGCTTCGGCCAGTGCGCATATATCGACCGGCGTCTTATCGGTGTGGCCGGTCTTAAAGATATAGACCATGGTGAGGCAAGTGGGACCGCAAGCGTTTTCGCGAATAGTGCCACCGGCATAGGGCAGCTCCGACCATGCGGGGTCAATTTGGTAGATGTGGGGCATGGTGCCGACACTCCACTGCGAACGCGGGGTCGAAAAAGCAAATGAGTAGCCGGGTGCGACGGGAGCTTTAAGCAGCTTGTCCTCGGCAGTGGGCTCAAGACCGGCTGATCCGTGGGAGATACAGGATCCCAAAAACACAAAGACGAGGCAGGCGGCGATGGAGCAAAGCGCAAGGCGTAGACGGCGGGCTGAAAGCGCGTGGCTTGTGGTGTGCGACGCGGGGTGAGGGGCAGAATTGCCGCGATCGCGTTGAGGTCGCGAAAAGGAGCGCTTGACGTAGTAGTCGGTCTTACGGTGATCGTAGCGGCGTGGCTGCGATGTGTCGGTCTGGCGTTGGCGTGTGCTCGTACTCACGCGGTCTGACTGCTGCACGGTACGGCTTTGTTGCCGCGAAGAAGCCCCGGGCTGCTCTTGGGGGCGCTGCGGGTTGTCGTTGTCGGAGGTGCTTCTGGGCGTTGGCGTGGTGCGGCCGGCAAGGCGCACGCTTTGTGGCCGTTGGTCGCCGTCATTGTATCCGTATGCCATTCGAATCACCTTGCCTCATGTGTAACTTATCTATCCTACATAAAAAGATGCACGACACATGGGCATGTGCGCCAAAAGCCTGACAAATGGTATGAACGTTGCCGCGCCGCGCGCCAAGCGCCACAGCAACAGGTATTCAAAAGCAGACAAGATGAAAGCGTCCAAGACGAATGACGTCTCCCGCCGTTCGTCCCAAAAACGGTGCCGCTCGTTTTGCAATTCTGCCTTCGGTCGAGCTGCGAGCGGCGCTGCTGCGCCAAGGCCGTATCTTAAAGCCATGGAATAAAAGCGCGCGGCAAAACGGACCGCGCAAGGGGTGACGTCAAGGGGCGTCAAAAAGGAAAGGAGGGGAACAATGGCGGACAAGAACGCAGAAGTTGCAGTCGAGGATAACGGCGGCATGAAGAAAACGCTCTCGCTCTGGAACTTCTTCACCATCGGCTTCGGTGCCATCATCGGTACCGGTTGGGTTCTGCAGGTCGGCGACTGGATGGTCGTGGGCGGCGGTCCCGTTCCCGCTATGATCGCATTCCTCTTGGGTGCAATCTTCCTCGTGCCCGTCGGAGCTGTTTTCGGTGAGCTCACGGCTGCTATCCCCATTTCGGGTGGCATCGTCGAGTATGTCGATCGTAGCTTTGGCCGTACGCTGAGCTACATCACCGGATGGCTTTTGGCCCTGGGCAACGGCATCCTGTGCCCGTGGGAGGCCATCGCCATTTCGACCCTCGTGTCCGAGATGTTCGGCAGCCTGCCCGGCCTTGAGTGGCTGCGCGCCATCAAGCTCTACACCATCCTGGGGGCCGACGTTTACCTGTTCCCGACGCTGATCGCGCTCGGCTTTGCAGTCTACGTCATCTTCCTTAACTTCCGCGGTGCCAGCTCGGCTGCCAAGCTCCAGGCCTTCCTGACCAAGGCTCTGCTCTGCGGCATGCTGCTCGCCATGGGCGTCTCGCTGTTCACCGGCTCGCCGGACAACGCCATGCCCGTGTTCTCCCAGGTCACCGGCGCTGGCGGCGGCAAGGCCGCTACCGAGAGCACCAGCCTGTTTGCCGGCATCGTGTCGGTCCTGGTTCTGACCCCGTTCTTCTACGCCGGCTTCGACACCATTCCTCAGCAGGCTGAGGAAGCAGCCGAGGGCCTTAACTGGAACAAGTTCGGCAAGATCATCTCCCTGGCCCTGCTGGCCGCCGGCGGCTTCTACATGGTCTGCATTTACTCGTTCGGCACTATCCTTGACTGGCACGAGTTTGTTAAGAGCCCGGTTCCCGCGCTTGCCTGCCTCAAGGGCATCAACATGCTCCTGTACCTGGCCATGCTCGTCATCGCTACGCTTGGACCCATGGGTCCGATGAACTCCTTCTACGGCGCCACGAGCCGCATCATGCTCGCCATGGGCCGCAAGGGCCAGCTGCCCGAGCAGTTCGCCGAGGTCGACCCCAAGTCCGGCGCTCCCAAGCTCGCCTGCGTCGTTCTGGGCGCCATCACCGTCGTCGGTCCGTTCCTGGGCAAGAACATGCTCATCCCTCTGACCAACGTGTCGGCTCTCGCCTTCATCTTCTCCTGCGGCATGGTCGCCCTCGCTTGCCTGCGCATGCGCTTCACCGAGCCCGACCTGCCTCGTCCCTACGAGGTGCCCGGCGGCAAGTTTGGCATCGGCCTCGCTATCGCTGCCTGCGCCATCATCATCGGCCTGCTCGTGATTCCGTTCTCTCCCGCCTCCCTCAACATGGTGGAGTGGAGCATCGTGATCGGCTGGCTGGCCGTCGGCCTGGCTCTCATGGCCTTCACCAATTCCCGCAAAAAGTAACGCCGAGCCGGGGCGGATCAGGTGCGCGGGACCCTCTCTTCCGCGCACCGAACCCGGCACCACTTGGGTAGCTTTGTGAGGCCTTAACCCAACGCGGCCTCGCCCACTATATGGATCCATAAGGAGGAACCATGTCCACTAAGTATGCAATCGTTGGCGGCAAGCTCATCGACGGTACCGGTGCCGAGCCGGTCGAGAACTCCCTCGTTCTCGTCGACGACAACGGCAAGATCGAGTACGCCGGCGCCATGCAGGACCTTCCCGAGGGCGTTGAGGTCATCGACGCCGCCGGCAAGACCGTCCTTCCCGGCCTGATCGACACCCACCTGCACTTCTCGGGCAACTTGACCGACGATGACACCGACTGGGTCATGCAGCCGCTCCTCGAGAAGCAGGCCGTCGCCGTCAAGCAGGCCTACGACTGCCTCACCCACGGCCTCACCACCGTCTGCGAGATCGGCCGCTTTGGTATCCAGATCCGTGACTGCATCGACAAGGGCGTCTTCAAGGGCCCGCGCGTTCTGGCCACCGGCCTTGGCTTCTGCCGCGTTGCCGGCCACGGCGACTCCCACCACTGCAGCCAGGAGCTCAACAAGGAATCGCACCCCTGGGGCGATCAGGTCGACGGTCCTTGGGATCTGCGCAAGGCCGTCCGCCGTCGCCTGCGCGAGAACCCCGATGCCATCAAGATCTGGGCTACCGGTGGCGGCATCTGGCGCTGGGACTCCGGCCGCGACCAGCACTACTGCTCCGAGGAGATTCAGGCCGTGGTCGAAGAGGCAAAGATGGTCGGCATCCCCGTGTGGAGCCACTGCTACAACAACCACGCCGCTGCCTACGATTCCGTTCGCTTTGGCTGCGAGCAGCTGATTCACGGCTTCGATATCGATGAGCGCACCATGGACCTCATGGCCGAGCAGGGCACCTTCTTCACTCCGACGATCGCCTTCCTGCCCACCTGGTACGCCACCTATCCGCCCGTCTACGTTCCCGAGCTGCACGACAAGTACGAGGGCACTCTGGTCGAGAAGGAGCTGCAGCGCAACTACGACTGCCTGCGCGAGGCCAAGAAGCGCGGCGTCGTCATGACGATCGGCTCCGACTCCTTCTCCTTCGTCACCCCGTACGGCACTTGCTCCATCGAGGAGATGTACGAGTTCGTCGACAAGATCGGCTTCACTCCGGTCGAGACCATCACCTGCGCCACCCTCAACGGTGCCAAGATGTGCCACATCGAGGACGAGACCGGTTCCATCGAGGCCGGCAAGTGCGCCGACCTGCTGGTCGTCAACGGTGACGTCGCCGCCGACATCCACGTGCTCAACACCGACAACATGGACGTCATCATGAAGGACGGCTGGATCGTCGAGGCCGGCACCTTCGGCGAGGCAAACAAGTACAGCGCCTAAGCTACCGTTCATCGATGGCTTGATGTAAAACACAGTATTTGATTGCATAATGCAATAAAGAGGGTCGCTTGCGGCGCTCTTTATTGCTATGGGGTGCGTCGGTAAGAAGGAGATGACGGTGGATCTCAATAGGCTGATTCTGGGCAAGAGCTACAACTCTACCAAGGTCTTTCGTACCGCTCAGCATGTGGTTCAAGCCATCTTGCTCGGTATTGTCGTTCCGCTGCTTATCCTGCTGCTCATCTGGGATCTAACCGATAATCCCAATCCCGTTCCGGCCGTTGTCGTCATTGCCGGCTTGGTCATGCTGTGCTTCTTCTTCTCGTACGTCTTTGTCGTTCCCGACGACCTCACATCGAGCGCAACCGACCGCACGCTCGCCATCGCTTCAAAAATATTCGCCTACACGTCGCGCGGCCTTACGCCCGAAGCTGCCCTGGGCGCCTCTAAGATCATCCTGTCCGAAACTATCGCCTCTGCCATCTGCTTTACCGACGGCAAGCAGGTGTTGGCAAGCTGGGGCGAGGACTCGGCAAAATGCCCCGCGGGCACCCCGGTGGTGCTGCGGACTACGCTCAACGTGATCAACAGCGGTGAGCAAAGCGTGTTCTCGCGCGATGCCTCGACCGAGACAGGTGGCTACTTTCCGCGCCTGCGCGCCGGTATTGTCGCACCGCTTACCGTGCGCGGGCATTGCGTGGGCACGCTCGAGCTGTATTATCCCCGTCTGAGCAGCATCGATATGCGCCAGACGGCGCTTGCCTCGGGCTTTGCCGACCTCATTTCCACGCAGCTTGCGAGCTTTGAGCTCGAGCGCCAGGACGAGCTTACGGCCCGCGTGGAGCTGCGCGCCTTGCAATCGCAGGTCGATCCTCATTTTCTGTTTAACACCATCAGCACCATCGTGTCGCTCGTTCGAACCGAGCCCGACAAGGCGCGATCGCTGCTGATCGACTTCTCCAACTACTATCGTCAGACGCTTTCTGATTCCGATACGCTCACCACGCTCGAGCACGAGGTGGAACAGGGTACTCGTTATATCAATCTTATGCAGGCCCGGTATGGCGACGGCCGTTTGCGCGTCTCGGTCGATATCGACTTTGAAGTGCGCGATTGCATGGTGCCGCCGTTTATCTTGCAGCCGTTGCTCGAAAACTGCATCAAACACGCGCAGCGCGAGACCGAGCCGCTTTCTATTCATGTTAGGGCTTTCGAGACCGATGACGGTTTGGAGATCATCGTCGAGGACGATGGCATCGGTATGAGCGAAGAGGTCTGCGCGCATCTGTTTGAGCAGCATCGCTTGGAGGAGCCCGAGAGCATTACCGCCGACGGCTCCGTCAAGCGAGGTTGCGGCCTGGCGCTCTTCAACGTGCTTCAGCGCATCCATTTCTTTTACGGAGAAGATTCCGGCATGCGCGTGAAGTCCCAGGAGGGCGTGGGAACGCAGGTCATCGTCGAACTGAACGGCGAGCCGCATGAGCCGGCGCCGTTGACGGCGTAGCACGCGGTTGGATTGAGAGAAAAAGAGGGGAAGCACATATGTCCGAAGGCTGGAACATCTTGGTGGTTGATGACGAGCCTCCCATTAGGGCTGAGTTACGCTATCTGTTGGAAAAGGATACGCGTGTGGGCCAGATTGCCGAGGCGGGCAATGTCACCGAAGCCGTGGAGTCGATTCTGTCGAACAAGCCCGACGTGCTGTTTTTAGACATTACCATGCCCGGTCGCTCGGGAATTGAGCTTGCCGAGACGCTGCAGAACCTAAAGACGCCGCCGGTCGTGGTGTTTGTGACGGCATTTGCCGAGTATGCGGCTGATGCCTATAACCTCGATGCCGTCGATTATGTCGTCAAACCGGTCGAGGACGCACGCCTGTCAAAGGCACTCGACAAGATCGAGGCGGCCTTGGGTGTCCGTCGTGTTATCCACGCTCCGCGCCAGCCTTTGCGCCTGACGGTGGATCGCGGGGGCAAAAAGGTGTTCATTCCCGTGGCGGATGTCTGCTACTTTGAGGCGCGTGCCGATTTTTGCAACGCCGTCTGCGCCGAGGGAACATACCTGATCAATGAGTCGATCTCTTCGCTCGAGCGTCGCTTGGACTCCGAGGGCTTTATTCGCGTTCATCGCAGCTACCTGGTCAATTTGGAAGACGTGCACAATGTCGAGATCGGTTCCACGGGTCTTATGGAGCTCAGACTCGATCGCGTAACCTCGACGGTGCCCGTGTCCCGCCGTCGCGCTGCCGAGGTTAAAGCACACTTGGGGCTTGCGTAGACGGTCTGCATGCCGTCGTTTACCATCGCAGGTTTGGCATGGGCGCGCGGTGGGCATAATGGGTGGCATCGAATGAAATCGAAAGGATCATTATGCCCGCGCTTATCACCCATCATCTGTTTGGCGAGGAAAGCATCGACCGTCTTCCGCAGGGCGTCATCACGTCCGATGAAGAGCGCATTGCCTTTATCTTGGGCAACCAAGGCCCCGACCCGTTCTTCTTTCACATTCTGACACCGCGTGTTTCCGACTGCACGCTGCTGGCGCAGGTCATGCATCGGTCGCGCATGTCTCGCCAGTTCGCGTGCCTGCGCGACGGCGTGTCGCATCTGCTGCCGCGCGACGCCAGCTTGGGTCGCGCCTTTGCGCTGGGCCTGCTGTCTCATTACGTGCTCGACCGCAACGCCCATCCCTTTGTCTATGAGCAGCAGTTTGGCATCGTGGAGTCCGATTCAGAGCTTGAGGATTCGAGCAGTCAGGTCCATGCCGTGATCGAGAGCGACCTGGATGTACTGATGCTGCAGCTTAAACGCGCCGACGCTACGGTCGACGATTACCCACCGGCGGGCGAGATCGTCACCACCGATCGCATCAATCGCGTGGCCGGCGTGCTGATGAGCTATGTTGCCGGACGCGTGTACGGCATTGACATTCCGGCGGGGGAGTACGGTGCTGCCGTTGCCAATATGCAGCGACTTTACCGCGCGATTGAGCCGGCCGGCTCCGTAAAGACGCGCGCGATCTCGCTGGTTGAGGGCTTGGTACACGACTACTCGCTGCTCGACGGCCTTGCCCATCGCGTGACGACGGAGCTGCCCGAGCGTACCGGTAACCTGGGCCATCTGACATGGAAGAATCCCTTTACCGACGAGGTCTCGAACGAGAGTTTCCCTGAGGTCTTTGATCGCGCGCTGGTCGATTACGAGTGCACGGTCGCCCGATTCATCGAGACCGGTGACATGGATGCCGTGACCGGTCATATCAACTACAGCGGTCGCGTGCTCGAAGCCGATGAGGAGTTCGACCGCGAGGAATAGGGCTCGTGCGCGCCCCTTTGCCGAATCCTTACCGGCGGTTCTGGACTATTGGGGTACGATGAACTAACTGCATATCGGGCGAATACGAAGGGTCCCTGTCCATGAAATACACCAAGCTCGAGCGTAACTGGGTTATGTATGATGTGGGCAATTCGGCCCTCGTGCTGCTCAATACCTCGGTGGTGCCCATTTACTTTAACGCCATCAATACCGGCGCTTCCTCGGCCGACCTGGTGGTCGCCTGGGGCAATGCGCAGACGATTGCCTCGCTGGTCATCGCCATGCTCATGCCCATTCTGGGCGCGCTTGCCGACTACGCCGGCAACAAGATCAAGTTCTTCTTGGGCTTCTTCCTCACGGGCCTGGTGCTTTGCCTGGCGCAGGCTATCCCAATGTCCGCCATGGCATTTTTGACCGTGTACGTGCTGTGCACCATCGGCCTTAACTCTTCTATGACGTTCTACGACGCCATGCTGCCCGACATTACCACCGACGAGCGCATGGACGCCGTGTCCAGCTCGGGTTATGCCTGGGGCTACATCGGTTCCACCGTGCCGTTCGTCATCTGCCTGGCGCTCATCATGGGTGGCCCCGCTCTTGGTGTCCCCACCATGCTGGCAACGCGTCTGTCGTTTATCATCACCGGTGCCTGGTGGCTCATCTTTACTCTGCCGCTCATTCGCACCTATAAGCAAAAGTACGGTCGCGAGCGCGGTCCCGAGGACACCATCGGCCACATCGTGGGCGGTGTGTTCTCCGAGGTCGGACACACCATGCGCGAGATCGCCCACAACAAGACCGTGCTGGTCTACATGATCGCGTTCTTCTTCTATATCGACGGTGTGCACACGGTCATTTCCATGGCAACCAGCTACGGATCGGCCTTGGGCATCGATTCGACCCAGTTGGTCCTGGCGCTGCTCGTCACGCAGTTCGTGGCCTTTCCGTCCGCCATCATCTACGGCAAGCTCGCCGGCCGCGTGGGCACGCTCAACATGATCTTGGTGGCAGTCGCCGCCTATATGGGCATTGTGCTGTTCGCCGCGTTCTTCCTAAAGACCGCCTTTGAGTTTTGGGTGCTTGCCATTATGGTCGGCCTGTTCCAGGGCGGCGTGCAGGCGCTCAGCCGTAGCTACTTTGGCCGCATTATCCCCAAGGAAAAATCCAACGAGTACTACGGCTTCTTTGACATCTTTGGTCGTTATGCAAGCGTTATGGGCACCTTCCTGGTGTCGGTCGTCACCTCGCTGACCGGCAACCCGTCGCTGGGCGTCCTTTCCATTGGCGTGCTGCTGGTCGTTGGCTTTATGCTGCTGGTCCGCCTGTCCCGCATGACTCGGGCGGCAGAGCATGCCGCATAGGAGCGAGCGGCTATTGTGCCTGTCCACGGTACTCTTTTGGGGTTATCCGCAATAAACATTGCGACTTGCGAGCAATGATTTGCCCAAGTGGGTATGATGGAATCAGCTAGGTCGCGGGGCGTCGCCTGTGTTTGGCGGCGTCCCGTTTTTGTGTTGCAGGGAGGGTAAGGCATGAACGCCACAGTCGTGATTCCAACGTATTGGGCGGGCGATGACGCTTGCGCAAACGCCCCTGGCACCTATGACCATTCGACGCGACTCAACGCCGACAATCCCGAACTCGACCGCTGCCTGGCCTCGCTTGAGCAGGTACGTGACATCCCGCGCATCATCCTTTTGGTGGTCTGTCCCGTTTCTGCCACAGCCGATGTGTCGCTGCGCGTGCACGAGATTGTCGACGCGCATCCCACGCTCAAGGTCACCGTTGTCACCAACACCCAGGCCTCGCGCATTGCAGACCGGGTTGCTCAGATCGCGCCCAAGGGTTCGGGCGAGTGCGTGAGCCTGCGAGGCTACGGTGCCATCCGCAACATGGGGCTAGCCTGTGCCGCTGTGCTGGGGCATGACGCGGTTATCTTTTTGGATGACGATGAGACTGTCATCGACGCCGACTTTATGAAGCGCGCGACCTATGCGTTGGGGCAGCAGACACGTCAGGGCTTGCCGATCTTGGTCAAGAGCGGCTATTTCTACGATCGCGACGGCTCGCCGCTGGCTCCCACGGACAAGGCGGGCATCTGCCATCGTTGGTGGACCAAGCGCATCGAGTTCAACCGTTGGATGAAAAAGGCGCTCTCGGGCACCCGCATCTCGCGCTCCAACTACGTGTGCGGCGGCCTGATGGCCCTGCACGCCCGCGCCTTTACGCGTGTAGCCTTTGACCCGTTTATCACCCGCGGCGAGGACTTGGATTACCTCTTTAACATGCGCATGTTTGGCTACGACGTGTGGTTCGATAACGAGTGGACCGTGCGTCATCTGCCTCCGGAGTCCGAAAAGCGCTCACCGCGCTTTATGCAGGATGTATACCGTTGGTACTACGAAAGGGCCAAGTTGACATTCGCCGCGCATCAAAAGGAGCTCATTCCCGTTACGGCGGCATCGCTCATGCCCTACCCGGGCCCGTGGATTTCGCGCGAGCTCGACGACCGCGTGCGCAAGACCGCTATGGTCCGCAGCGTGTTTACCCGCGAGCATGAGGGCTACCTGCGCATCTGGCGCCATGGTATCGACGAGGCAAAGGCCTATGCGCGCCAAAACGCTGCAAGCTACCTGCGTTTCCAGAGCTTTTGGCCCAAGATCATGGACGGGCTTTGGCGTGACGCACAACTGATCAGTATCCTGGAGGGGGCCGAATGATCGACCGCCGCGCCCAGCGCGATAGTTCAATATCAATCTTTCGCATCATTGCCGTTGCCTGCGCCATTTGCGTGCTGGTGTACTTTATTTTTGCCTTGGTGACCGGTATCGAGCCGATCGCCACGGTGATTGCCTGCGCGCTGCTGTGCATCTTTCTGTGCATCTTTATCTTTTTGACGCTCAATCCCGATTCGGTGCGCTCCCAGTACACCGAGGAGACGCTCTCGGTGGCCTCGGCCATGCTTGAGGACATTAAGGGCGGTCTGACGCAGGAGTCGGCGCGTTTGGTGTGCCGGCGCATTTTGCCCGAGACGCGCGCCATGACGGTGGCCATCACCGACGAGGGCAACGTGTTGGCCTGCGCAGGCGAGTTTGAGGAAAAACTACTGCCAGATTCTCCCATCCACACGCTTGCCACACGCTACGTTATCGAACATGGCATCGTGCAGTCGTTCAACCGTATGGTGGATGTCGTGGGCTCGGATGGCTCGCACAACCAAGTCCCCGCCGGCATTATCGCCCCCATCAAGGTGGGCGATCGTACCGTCGGCACGCTCAAGTTCTACTACAAGACCCCGCGCGCCGTCGACCGTACCCAGTACGCGCTTGCCTCGGGCTTTGCCGAGATCTTGTCCACGCAGCTCGCCATCCACGAGCTCGAGGTGCAAAAGGAACTCACGGCGCGCGCCGAGGTGCGTGCGCTGCAAGCGCAGATTAACCCGCACTTCCTGTTCAACACGCTGAACACCATTGCATCGTTTACGCGCACCGACCCGCTGCGGGCCCGCGAACTGCTTCGTGAGTTCTCATCGTTCTATCGTGCCACGCTCGACAACTCGGGATCGCTTATTCCGGTCTCGCGCGAGGTTGCACAGACCAAGCGCTACCTTACCTTTGAGAAGGCCCGCTTTGGCGAGGACCGCGTGCTTGCGACGTTCGATGTGTCCGAGGACGTGGAAGATACGCTGGTGCCGGCGTTCGTGATCCAGCCGATTGTCGAGAACGCCGTACGTCATGGTATGGGCGATGACGACGCCCTGAGGATCGACGTGACCGTTCACCAAGACGGCGAGGATGCAATCTTGATTGCCGTGGCCGATAATGGCGTGGGCATGGATGAGGGTACCGCCGCCAGACTGTTTGACGAGCGTTCTGCCCGTCCCGACGCCAGCTCTCCCCAGGGTGGCGGCGCCGGTGTGGCCATGCACAATATTTCGGAGCGCATCCATCGCTTTTATGGGCCGCACTCCTATACGCGTGTCGAATCGGCGCCGGGCAAGGGCACCAAAGTGCTCCTTCATCTTGATTTGTCAGAGAGCATCTTTGACATTCAAGAGTAAAATAAAAGGCTACGGGCTCAACGTCATGCGACGGATGCCCGGCGTAGTTAGTTGACGAAAGGTTTTATCCCTATGCTGCGTGCGATGATTGTGGATGATGAGGCGCCGGCTCGCTCGGAGCTTCGCTTCCTGCTCGAGCAAACGGGCAAGATCGGCACGATCACGGAGGCGTCGAGCGTCCGCTCCGCCATCGAGATGCTTATGGAAAGTCGCGTGGATGTCGTGTTTCTCGATATCTCGATGCCCGGTGCCTCGGGCCTGCAACTTGCCGAGGCGCTGCATAAGCTCAAAAATCCGCCGGCGATCGTGTTTGTGACTGCGTATAGTGACCATGCGGTCGAGGCATTCGACGTGGATGCCGTCGATTATCTGATGAAGCCGGTCGAGGAAGCTCGCTTGGATCGCGCGATCGAGAAGGTCATGCAACGCACCAAGCCGGTTACGGACAGCAAGGTGACCATCGAGCGTATCCCGGTGGAAAAGGGCGGCCGCAAGGTGCTCATTCCCGTGGACGACATTCGCTTTATCATGGCCAAGGACGATTACTCCTGCATCTATACCGTCGATGATCGCTTTTTGTCGACGACCTCGCTGGCGCAGTTTGAGGCCAAGCTCTGCGACTTTGGCTTCTTCCGTGTTCACCGCCGCTATATCGTCAACTTGGCGTGCGTCACGGATGTCGAGACGGTGCCCTCGGGTGCCATCCAGCTGGGCATTACGGGCGTCGACGAACGCGTGCCGGTTTCGCGCCGCCGCGTCGTGCCGCTCAAGAAGGCCCTGAGTCTCTAGCACACTGGCCCCGCAGCCCTGTAGACCCATCGTCTGCGGAGCCGTGGGGCCTTTTTTGTATGTATCTGCCGAATCGTTTTTTGCGGAAGGGATCCCATGAACAGTGCAAGCGCCAAGCGCATCGACATCATCTCGGACACCCACGGCTATTTATCGCCTGCGCTCCTGGACGAGCTTGAGGGCGCGGATCTGATTATCCACGCCGGCGACCTTACGTCAGAGATGGACTACGAGCACCTATGCACCATCGCCCCCGTGCGGGCCGTACTGGGCAACAACGATTACTACCGCGACTACGGTCCCGATGTAGACCGTCTTGCGCTCTTTACCTACGAAGGCCTCAAATTCGCCGTAGCCCACTACCGCGAAGACCTTCCGGTGGGATCCGTAGACGTAGCCATCAATGGTCACACCCACGTAACCAAAGAAGCCCAAGTGGGCCGTTGTTTAGTCCTCAACCCGGGCAGCGCTAGCTACCCCAGAGGCACCCGAGGCCCCACCATGGCCAGAATGCTAGTAAAAGACGGCAAGATCATAAGCACCAAATTTATTGATCTAGAGTAACCACAACAAAAACGGGGGATGCAAATGCGTCCCCCGTTTCCATTTGAGCCAAAGGCAGAGCTTCAACAAAAACAATCAGACCAACCCCGCCGAGGAGCACGCGGGCTAGCCGCGCAGCGGCGCACGCCCGCAAAACTGGTTGAATAATGTGACGGCAGGGAGGGCTTCCGGGGCTGAGGGCGGGGGTTAAGTTTGTCGCGAGTTCCGCACGCAAAGGAAAGCACTTAATGTGCTTTCCGTC
>CBCSNG010000027.1:0-25323 GCA_965141635.1 uncultured Collinsella sp.
GGGTGCATCATCGACGTCTTCAATACAGAAGATATCAGTGCGGAGTGTTCTGAAAAAGTAACTTCAGGGCGGGCCCTGCGGTAACTCGGCATGGGGAGTGCGATTCCTTGATCGCTTACTTAATCTGATGAGAAATTGAGTGAGGCCGGAGCTTTGGCTCCGGCCTCCTTATATAAGGGCTCGGCAAAGCCGAGCCACCAAATTTACATCAGCCCCCAGAACATGTTTGAGAACTGTGCCTGAAGTATGTATTTGCAGGCCCCGAATCGGTGTTGCCTCCCGGCGCATTCCGCAGGGGGAGCGATATTTTGCAGCACGAAGTGCGCAACAAAATATCGCTCATGCCCGAGGACGCGCCGGGAGGCAACACCGATTCGGGGCCGAACATATAGATCTACCAGCGAATTTACAAATTCGTAAACTTTTTTGAAAAAAGTGCTTGCACAGTTCTCGAATCATAGGTTATTATCTTCCTCGTTGAACGCGCGGGTCCGACAAAACGAACCGTGAATCAACATCATAGCATGTCGGAGTGGCGGAATTGGCAGACGCGCTAGCTTGAGGTGCTAGTGACCGCTTTTTGGTCATGCGGGTTCAAGTCCCGCCTCCGACACCATCGCATTTGAGAAGCCTCTTCGGAGGCTTTTTTGTTACCGATAGACGGTGGGGTCCACGATGGAAACGCTTGAACGCAACGAGTGGGCAGACGTTGCCCAACTAGTCGAGATCACGAGCGATGCTGTCATCATCTGCGAGCTCGACGGAACCATTCTGCATGTGAATAATCGCTTACTTGGTTTGATGTGCGAGGAACGCGCCGACGTCATCGGTGGAGATGTTAAAGACGTCCTGTACTCGTCCGCTTTTGAACGTGCGACGGAACATCGTCTGCCATTTGAAACTGATGGCTCCGAGAACGAACTGATGCTCAAGTTGAGTGACGGCTCCTTTATCCCCGTCTTGGTTCGTGCGGGCTCCGTAACGCCTCCACGCATCTTTGGGCGCCGCGCGCCACGTGTCCTGGTGGCGCTCCATAGCATCGAAGAACAGCATTCGCACGACCGTCAGCTCAAGCGTGCTCTTTCGGAGCTTAGAGTGGCGAACAAGCGCCTCTCTGGCACGCTCTCGGTCATTATGAGTACCGTGGGCTCCGATGAGCTGCCCAGCCTACTTGATACCGTTTTGAACCAGCTTGTAGGAACGCTCGATGCTTCGGGTGCCGCTATCTATTTTTCTGAGAGCGGCGGTTTTAAACTTCGCGGTGTTTCCAAGGAGCTGTACGACAGCTACCTGCCTGAGTTTTTGCCGTATGGCGCTGGCATTCCGACGTATGTTCTTCGTGAGTCGCGTGCCTGTCGCTTGTCGATTCAACAGGACCTTGAGGGTGATAAGGCCGCCTCCGGTATGTTTATGGACTTGGACAATCGTTCTAAGCACCTGTTGCGCATGCAGGATATGCCTCCGTACCGCAGCGAGATCTGTCTTCCCGTTTTTTACGGTACGCAGATTCTTGGCGTGCTGGAAGTTGGTTGGAAACGCCCTCAAGCACCGCTCGCCTATGACGTTAATGTACTCGAGGTCATTTGCGATTACCTGTCTATCCAGCTGGTCGGCATGGCATCGAGCCTTCGCTCCCGTCGCACGGCCGAGCTTGGCCGCTCGCTCAATGTCTTGCGTGATGAGTTGTTTACCTTTCTAGACGATTCCGCCGCGGCTACCCAGGCGGTATCGTCCGAGATCTGCAATATGCTTAACTGCCATTTTTGCCCTGTTGAGTATGACGCCAGTCTGGATTCCTACGTCATAGATTTTGAAGGCGGCAGTCGCGTTGCTTTGCCGGACGATCCCGAGAAGCTTTTCTTTTCCACGACGGCGCCAGCGGCACGTCTGGGGGCTGGACCTGATGGCTTTGAGGCATCTGTTTTGGGAGGTACGAGTGCCGAGGACCTTAAACACGTCCGTATAACTCGCGTTGACGAATCGATGCCTATGGGAGGTTGGCTTAGGGCGCATGGTCTGCCTTGTCAAGGTCTCTACGTCGACTCCGGCATCGAGGCGGGGCGCCCGCGCTCTGAGGGTGATGGCAAGCACAGTAACGACGCGATTGTTCCTGCTTCTGTTGCGAAGAGCCCGACGACGCGCGCACTGCTGCTTCGTGATGGCAGCCAAGAGCCGATTGATGATCTTGAATATGACTACCTGGTGCACTTGGCGCATGACTTTGAACTGATCTACGAAGGCGAATCTCAAAAGCGCGAGGAGCGCCATATTGCTCAGACCCTTCAGATTGGCATGAGAAATTCCCTGGGGGATGTTCCGGGTATCGCAACCGATTCGGTGTACCTGTCGGCCACGAACTCGGCGTTGGTCGGCGGCGATTTCTATACGCTCATCCGTCTTCCCGACGACTGCGCCGTCATGATTCTGGGCGATGTGTCTGGCAAAGGCATTGAGGCTGCATCGATGTCTGCGCTCGTCAAGACGGCCCTGACGGCATATGCCTGGGAGGGCGCTGGACCGGCCCGCATGGCACGCTCCCTTAACAGCATGCTCATGGGCTTCTCGAGGGTCGAGACGTTCGTGACGGCCTTTATCGCCAAGATTGACCTTAAAGCCGGACGCGCAACGTATTGTTCGGCGGGCCATCCTCCGACCATGGTCATTAGGCCAGAGTCGATGCCGCTGGGTGGCGGCGAGGCCCGTGGAGGAGAGGTCGAGCTGCTTGGATGCCAATCGGGCGTAATCGGTGCCTTTGAGAGCATGGTGTACGAGACAGGCGTGTTTACGTTCGCTCCTGGCGACATGCTCTTCATGTATACGGACGGAACGATTGAGGCCCGCGACCGCACCGGAGCGTTCTTTGGCGAGCAGCGCCTTCGTGACCTTCTGCTCTCTGTCTCGGGTGAGGGCGTATCGGGAATCTGCGGCAAGGTCTTGGGCGAGCTTGACCGATTTACCGAATCGGCGCTGGACGATGACATTGCATTGGTGTCCCTTGAGTTTTTACGGGGCCGGTCCTAAACAGCGACGCTGGGCGCGTCGAATCCGCACGGTTGCGGAAACGCATGCATCGAACAAGCTCTTTTGGGGAACCATGGTCGTATGAATGAGTGGAATGACATAGCGGTTTTGACGCCACCAGGCGATATCGACATCGCCACGGTGCCTGCGCTGCGTCGGCGGTTGGATGCTTTGATTGGCCGCGGCGTGCGTCGTGTCGTCATCAACTGTCAGGCTGTTAGCTTTATCGATTCGACGGGCTTGGCATTCCTGCTTACGCGCGCTCGTGAGCTCATGAGGCGAGAAGGCCTGCTTTCGCTCGTCAATGCATCAGGTGAAGTTGTTCGCTTTTTGGAGATTGCTCGTCTTGTCGATATCCTTCATGTCGCGGGGCCGGCACGGGAGTCTATTCCCGCCATTCCGGTGGGGGAGCTGCCTCGCTGGAGTAAGAGCGTCGAGGTCCGTCAGGGTATCGAGAATCTTCCATACTACCGACATCGCATCGCCGAACTCCTTGAATCGCTCCCGTTGCGCCGTGACGAGCGCTACGATGTCGCATTGGCGTCGGGGGAGGCGCTGGGTAATGCCTATGACCATGCGGGCGGTATCGGGTGCGTCCTGACGGTTCAGGCCTATGGCGATCGCGTTGTGGTTGAGGTGCTTGATCGAGGTGCCGGCTATTCTATCGATGAAACGAGCGAACCGGTCGCATCCGAGGAACGCGGCCGTGGCATCAAGCTTATGCGTATGCTCGTCGATAACGTGGAGGTTGCTCGTCGTACGGACGGCGCCGGCACGCGCGTGCAGATGGTGAAGCTGTTTAGCGGAGCACTGGAATCGTGTGCCTAGCCAATCGCTTTAGCGCGTTTAGCTACTAAGAACATGCGGCAGACAAGTTTTTTGAAAAAAGTACTTGCGTCTTTTGGACAACTCGCGTAAATTAATAATCCGCAAGCGGACATGGCTCAGTTGGTAGAGCACAACCTTGCCAAGGTTGGGGTCGCGGGTTCGAGCCCCGTTGTCCGCTCCATTGCATTTCCGGACCGTTTAGGCGGTCCTTTTTCGGCGAAGTGGCCAAGTGGTAAGGCAGAGGCCTGCAAAGCCTTTACCCCCGGTTCGAATCCGGGCTTCGCCTCCAGGCAACATCCGGGCGCTCCGGCGCCCGTTTTGTTTTACATATGCGGACATGGCTCAGTTGGTAGAGCACAACCTTGCCAAGGTTGGGGTCGCGGGTTCGAGCCCCGTTGTCCGCTCCAAACGCAACAGCCCGACTACTACGGTAGCCGGGCTTTTTCGTACCCGTCGCCTGGGCTCGAACCCGCGAGGGAGCGATCGTTTTGGGGCGTGGCTGTGGCGTTGTTTGTCGCGAATGTCCGCTTTGGGCGTATCATCGTGGGCATCTCGCATAACCTCGTTGCAAGGGAGATACGCCCCATGGCTACAGAAAAGTCTTCTTCGCGCTCATGGATGTCCGATGCCGCGATCTATCAGATCTACCCGCGCTCGTTTAAGGATTCGACTGGTTCGGGTCTGGGCGATATCGCGGGCATTACCCAGCAGATGGACTATCTTGAGCGACTGGGTATCGAGGCCATCTGGCTGAGCCCGTTTTACCCTTCGCCTCTTGTCGATGGTGGCTATGATGTGGCGGACTACTGCGATGTCGACCCACGTCTCGGCTCGCTTGACGACTTCGATGACATGATCGCTGCGGCTCACGCGCGCGGCATCAAGGTCATCGTCGACATCGTGCCCAACCATTCATCCAACCAGCACCCCTGGTTCAAAGCCGCTCTTGCCGCCGGCCCCGGATCGCCCGAACGCGCCCGTTATATCTTCCGCGATGGTCGCGGCGAGCATGGCGAGCTGCCTCCCACCAATTGGAATGCCAACTTTGGCGGCCCCGCATGGACGCGTGTTGCGGACGGTCAGTGGTATCTGCACATGTTTACGCCCGAGCAGCCGGACTTTGACTGGTCATGCCCTGAGGTTCACGCGCTCTTTTGCGACGTCCTGGCGTTTTGGAGCGATCGAGGCGTCGACGGCTTTCGCATTGATGTGGCGCAGGGTCTCGCCAAGGATCTCGACCGCGATGACCTCGACCGGTGGCATCTCGCCGAGGGCGATGACATGGTTGACGACGGCACCCATCCGCTGTGGGACCGCAATGAGGTCCACGAGATCTATCGCGAGTGGCGCCGCGTGTTCGACCGCTATAATCCGCCGCGCAGTGCCGTTGCCGAGGCGTGGGTGCTGCCCGAGCGCCAGTATCTCTACGCGCGTCCCAGCGAGCTTGGCCAGACATTCAACTTTGAGTTTGCCAAGGCCACTTGGACCTATGATGACATGCACACTGCAATCGAGAAGGGCTTGAAGGCAGCCGTCGAATCCGATTCCGCCTCGACCTGGGTACTCTCCAACCACGACGTGCCGCGCGTGGCGACACGCTATGCCCTGCCGCAAATCAAGGCGACGCGCTACCACCAGATTGCGCTCGACTGGCTCTTGCGCGACGGGTCGTCTTATGACGAGGACCGTGAACTCGGCGAGCGCCGCGCGCGGGCGGCCCTTTTGCTTGAGCTGGCGCTTCCGGGCTCGGCATACGTGTATCAGGGTGAGGAGCTCGGCCTTTTTGAGGTGGCTGATATCCCGTGGGCTGCACTCGAAGACCCTACTGCGACCAATACGCACGGACCGAAGCGTGAGAAGGGGCGCGACGGCTGTCGTGTGCCCCTGCCGTGGGTGGCGGCGGACGATCCCGCGCATGGCGGATCGTTTGGGTTTTCGCCGGCAGACGCCGATGCGGCGCCCCATCTGCCGCAGCCTGCATGGTTTTCCGATTATGCTGCCGATAGGGAAGAAGTGGACCCGACATCGATGCTTGCGCTCTATCGTGACGCCCTCTGGCTGCGGCGCAAGCTGCGCGGGTGCGCCAACGATCTTGCGTGGCTCGATCTTGACGGGCGCACCGGTCTTGCGGATGGTGCCGAGGGCGCTGAGGGCGGCGTCATCGCCTATCGCCGCGATAACGGCTGGGCGTGTGTGACGAACTTCGGTGCAGCACCCGTGGAGCTGCCGGCGGGCAGGGTCCTGCTCACCTCATCACCGCTTGCAGACGGCAGGCTCGCGCAGGACAGCTCTGCCTGGATCATGCTCGGTGAGATGTAGGGGCATCTCGCTGTGAGCCTGCGTTTGTTCGCGCCTTTCGTGACGACTGATGCCCTCGCGAGAGCGTCGCAAAACTTTTCAAAAAAAGTTCTTGCATAGGATGCGGGCATCACGTAAGATTAATCCTCGTAAGCGGACATGGCTCAGTTGGTAGAGCACAACCTTGCCAAGGTTGGGGTCGCGGGTTCGAGCCCCGTTGTCCGCTCCATTTGGGCGTTTAGCTCAGGGGGAGAGCGCTTCCCTGACACGGAAGAGGTCAGAAGTTCAAATCTTCTAACGCCCACCAAATGTTCGCAGCTCAGAGGCTATGTCCTCTGAGCTGTTTTGTTTTGCTACCAAGCACGCCGTCAAATATGCCAGCAAATATTGATCCAAGGTCCCCGTAGAGGTGCCGGCAGGTTGCATACGTCCTGGCCGACCGTGACCGCAACATGTTGGTCAAGCATAATCTTTTGGATTCTTTTGGCGTGAGCGGCTTGGTTTTGGTAGGATTTGTCAGCGGCTTGACTAAGGGGGTTTTATAACTGCCATGCAGGTAGCCGTGTTGGTAACGTTTTACCGACTTGTCAAATATCCCTCATTTATAATGCGTCTGCAAAATGACCAATTGCTTTGACCTGCTGAAACACTATATGTTGTGTTTGAACTAAAAAAAGAATACAGGATATAGATGCGTCTTTGTCGTATGATAGATGGCGGACAGAGAACGAAGACCTTATTCGTCCCATTTGGACACGCCTTTGAGCCGCCTGATCGGCCGCGAGGATTGTCCGCATGAGGACTTATGGTTTATCGAGAACACAGATTGCGCGACGGCGCCGCAAGACAGGGGCAAGCCCTGCCGGGTATCGTTTGGCTCTGAAGCGCAATGAGGCTACGACGCGAAAGAGGCAAGAGGATGAAGATCATCAAGCGCAGCGGCACCGAGGTTGTCTTTGACATCGATAAGATCGTCAATGCCATCCGCGCCGCAAACTTGGAGGTCGAGGAGAGCTCTCGTCTTACCGACCGCCAGGTGGTTTACGCGGCACAAAACGTCGCCGAGGCATGCGAGAACGCGGGCCACACCGTGTCGGTCGAGGAGATTCAGGATCTGGTCGAGGACGAGATCATGCGTCTCGACTGCTACGAGGTCGCTCGCCATTACATCATCTATCGCTATGTTCAGAGCCTGAAGCGCCAGAAGAACACGACCGACGACAAGATTCTGTCGCTGATCGAGTGCAACAACGAAGAGGTCAAGCAGGAGAACTCCAACAAGAATCCGACCGTCAATTCCGTTCAGCGTGACTACATGGCCGGCGAGATCTCCAAGGACCTGACTCAGCGTGTGCTGCTGCCCCAAGAGATCGTGGATGCCCATAATGAGGGCCTGATCCATTTCCACGATTCGGATTACTTTGCCCAGCACATGCACAACTGCGACCTGGTGAACCTGGAGGACATGCTCCAGAACGGCACTGTTATCTCGGGTACGCTGATCGAGAAGCCGCACAGCTTCTCGACCGCCTGCAACATCGCGACGCAGATCATCGCTCAGGTTGCTTCCTCCCAGTACGGCGGCCAGTCGATTTCGCTGACCCATCTTGCCCCGTTCGTCGAGGTGAGCCGTCAAAAGATTCGCGGCGAGGTCGCCCGCGAGCTCGAGGAGCTCGGCGTTTCCGCATCTCCCGAAAAGGTCCGCGAGGTCGTTGAGGACCGTCTGCGTGACGAGATTCGTCGCGGCGTCCAGACGATCCAGTATCAGGTCGTGACGCTTATGACCACGAACGGCCAGGCGCCGTTCGTGACGGTCTTTATGTATCTTAACGAGGCCCGTACGCCTCAGGAGAAGCACGACCTTGCCATGATCGTGGAGGAGACGCTTCGCCAGCGCTACGAGGGCGTTAAGAACGAGGCCGGCGTGTGGATTACCCCGGCATTCCCCAAGCTCATCTATGTACTCGAGGACGATAACGTTCACGAGAATTCCCCGTACTTCTACCTGACCCAGCTGGCCGCTAAGTGCACCGCCAAGCGCATGGTGCCCGACTATATCTCTGAGAAGAAGATGCGCGAGCTCAAGCTGTCGAAGGGCGAGACCGCGGGCAACGGCGACTGCTATACCTGCATGGGTTGCCGCAGCTTCCTGACGCCCGATCGCTCCGGTAACGGATTTAACAACGTGGCCAACGCGCTGAACTATGACCCGAACAAGCCCAAGTACTACGGTCGCTTTAACCAGGGCGTTGTGACCATCAACCTGCCCGATGTCGCGCTGAGCTCGCATCAGGACATGGACAAGTTCTGGAAGATCTTCGACGAGCGCCTTGAGCTATGCCACCGCGCCCTGCTGTGCCGTCATGAGCGTCTGATGGGTACGCTTTCGGATGCCGCACCGATTCTTTGGCAGTACGGTGCCCTCGCCCGCCTGAAGAAGGGCGAGACGATCGACAAGCTGCTCGTGGGCGGTTACTCCACCATTAGTCTGGGTTATGCCGGCCTGTACGAGTGCGTCAAGTACATGACGGGCCACAGCCACACCGAGAAGGAGGGCACGCCCTTTGCCATGGCCGTCATGCAGCGCATGAACGACAAGTGCGCGGAGTGGAAGGCCGAAAGCGATATTGACTTCTCGCTGTACGGTACCCCGCTTGAGTCGACGACCTACAAGTTCGCCAAGTGCCTGCAGCGCCGTTTTGGTATTATCCCGGGCGTGACGGACAAGGGCTACATTACCAACAGCTATCACGTCCATGTGTCTGAGGAGATCGACGCATTCGACAAGCTCAAGTTCGAGGGTATGTTCCAGCAACTTTCGCCGGGCGGTGCCATCTCCTATGTCGAGGTTCCCAACATGCAGGACAACCTCAAGGCTGTCATCCGCGTGATGCAGTACATCTACGACAACATCATGTACGCCGAGCTCAACACCAAGAGCGATTATTGCCAGGTGTGCGGTTACGACGGCGAGATCAAGATTGTCGAGGATGACGGCAAGCTGGTGTGGGAGTGCCCCAATTGCGGCAACCGTGACCAGGAGAAGATGAATGTCGCCCGTCGCACGTGCGGTTACATCGGTACCCAGTTCTGGAACCAGGGTCGAACCGAGGAGATCCGCGACCGCGTGCTGCATCTCTAATACCGCTCCGGGGCTGAACCGAGAGGGCCGCTTGGGCATTTGCTCGCTATTTCGGACAGTCCTGCGCAAGACGAAGGCCACATTAAGTGGCCTTCTTTGCGTGCGGAACTCATATCGAGCAAATGCCCAAGCGGCCCTCTCGGTTCAGCCAAGTTGACGTAGCTGAGATGCAGCGCGCGGCCTGCTCGCTCCTCGAAGTTCTTAGCGGAAATAATTCGAGCTGCAGCTGCGATTTACTTGCGATAGCGGTTGAGCTGCAACAAAGTTTTTATTGGACCTCGAACCCTATACTCGATGTTCGCTTCGTTCATTGAGTTACCCTTTGCATGAGGCCGGGACATATCGTCCCGCCCGCAGTTTCGCAGGCCGCAGGCCGAGAATGTTTGAGGACGGGATGATATGTCCCGGCCTCCCGGGAGAGTTACCTATGAACTACGCGAACATTAAGTATTTCGACATTGCTGATGGGGAAGGCGTTCGTACTTCTCTGTTTGTGAGTGGGTGCCGTCGTGGGTGCAAGAACTGCTTTAACTCTGTCGCGTGGGACTTTGCTGCGGGCGAGCCGTTCGATCGTGCCGTCGAGGACAAGATTATCGAGAGTCTCGACCATCCCTTTATCGATGGCCTGACGATTCTGGGCGGCGAGCCTATGGAGCCCGAGAATCAGGCGGGACTTGTTGACTTTATCGAACGCGTGCGTGCGGCCTATCCCGAGGGGTCGGGCAAGACCATTTGGTGCTTTACCGGCGACGTGCTCGAGGAGCTTATGCCGGGTGGCCGTCATCATACCGAGGTGACGGACCGTATCCTGGCCTGCCTCGACATGTTGGTGGACGGCCCGTTCGTTCAGGATCTGTACGATATCTCGTTGCGCTTTAGGGGCTCGAGCAATCAACGCGTGATTGACATGAACGCCACGCGTGCCCGTGCCGAGCGTGAGAACGTTGCGCTTTGCGACGCCGTGGAGCTTTGGCGGGACGATCCGGTCTATTCGACCCATACTATGTAGCTTGTGGCCGATGCCGGAGGGCGTGGTACCATAGCGCGAACGCAAAATCGGAAAAGTGAGGCCCAGATGGTCGATCAGGAAAAAGTCGAGGCCGCCATTAAGCTGTTGCTTGAGGGCATAGGCGAGGACCCAACTCGTGAGGGCCTGCTGGAGACCCCGGCGCGCGTTGCCCGTATGTATGGTGAGATCGCTGGCGGTATGGACCAGAGTGCCGAGGAGCACCTGTCCAAAACCTTTGCCGTCGCTTCGAACGACTTGGTTATTGAGCGCGACATCACGTTTTACTCGCTGTGCGAGCATCATCTGCTGCCGTTTTACGGCAAGGCTGCCATTGGCTATATCCCCAACGGCCGTGTCGCAGGGCTTTCTAAGCTTGCCCGCACGGTAGAGGTCTACGCCCGTCGTCTGCAGCTGCAGGAGCAGTTGTGCGCACAAGTTGCCGATGCCCTCATGGAGTATCTCGCTCCCCAGGGAGCGATTGTGCTCATGGAAGCTGAGCATATGTGCATGACCATGCGCGGCGTGCAAAAGCCTGGCACCAAGACCGTGACGCTCGCTCGTCGCGGCGTCTTTGAGGCCGATCCGGCGCTCGAGGAGCGATTCTTTAGGATGCTGGGACGCTAACTATGAGAGTCGTCAACGACTTTGCATCGAAGACCGATGAGGGAACGCCTCGTCGCGGCTTTATGGCTTCGGGCCTGACTCCCTTTGGTGCCATGCCTCGCATTGATTACATCTGTGCCAACGGACTGTTCCGGCGGCATCTGGGCAACATTGCACAGTTGGAATCGGGGCGCATCTTCTGCCGCCACGGTATTGACCACCTGCTGGATGTCGCTCGCATTATGTGGATCAAGAATCTCGAGGAACAGCTCGAATTTGACCGCGAGGTCATCTACGCCACGGCACTTCTTCACGATATCGGCAAAGATGAACAGTATGAATCGGGTATATCCCATGATGTTGCAAGCGAACGCGTCGCTGATGCGATTCTCGGCGGTATGCCCGATGACGTAGCGTTTGAGCCGGCCGATGCCGCAGCCATTAAGACGGCCATTCTGGGCCATCGAAAGCTGCGCGTGAACAGCCAGCCGCTCGAGCGTCTGCTCTATGCAGCCGACAAAGCGTCGCGCGCCTGCTTTGCATGCCCCGCGCGCAATGCTTGCAACTGGAGCGATGATAAAAAGAACCTGTCGATTCGCGTGTAGTTAGTTTACGCGGTCGGGGTTCTAAACGAAGGAGACGATCGCGATGAGTAACAAGAAACTGCCCGAGAATGCAACCAAGACTGAAGGTGCCGAGCTCGCCCGCCGTGGAAGGGGCGAAATATCCACCGCAACGGCGGTGCCCCACGTGAGCTATGACGACCTGCGCCATGCCGACCGCATTACTATCGACGGTCTCGAGGTCTTTGCCAACCACGGTGTGTATCCCGAAGAGAACGCCCTTGGCCAGAAGTTCATCGTGTCCCTGGTGCTCTATGCCGACCTGCGTGCAGCGGGGGAGCACGATAACCTGGACGCTTCGATTGACTACGGCTCGGTGTGCCACGATGTCGATGGTTATCTGCGCGAGCATACGTTTAAACTCATCGAGGCGGCAGCCGAGGGTGTGGCCCAGATGCTGCTGCGTCGTTACCCCTTGCTGCTTGGTGTGCGCATAAAGCTCGATAAGCCGTGGGCGCCCGTCGGTCTTCCCCTGGCAAGCTGCGGCGTCGAGATCGAGCGCGTGCGCTAGTCGACGCTAGAGCTTATTGAGGGGTGGCTGCTTGAGCCGCTGCGACAGAGCTTTATTGTTGGGGCAGTACGTGTCGAGCAGGGCGTGAAACCGCTGATTGTGGCTTGGCTCGAGCAGATGGACGAGCTCGTGGGCGACAACCATGTCGAGACACTCGATGGGATAGGCGGCAAGTTCGCGTGCGATGCGAATGGCGCCGGTTTTGGGTGTGCATGAGCCCCAGCGCGTTTTCATGCTGCGCACGGAGACGCGGGCCACGGTGACGCCCATTGCGATTTCGTACGCATGCGCGATGTCGCGTAGCGCTGCGGTGACCTCGGATGCATAGAGTTGGTCGATGCGGGTCTGGAGTTCTTTGGGCGTTAGGCCGTCGAGGGCTGTGCGCTGCTTTGCCTGCGCGCGCCCACTTGGTTCGTCGGCACCTATAAAACTTGCGAAGGTGGCCTGCTTGGGCCGCGGTGCGGGTGACTTAAAGTTGTGATCGAGCGCATCTTGTACCGTGATGGGCTTGCCCCAAAGTGCAATGATGGACGAGGGACTGAGTGACTCTCGCGCCGTCGCCTGACTTTGCTCACGCTGGGCAAGTCGGCTGATAGTCCAGGCGCTGTTGCGCTTCACAAACGCTTCGATACGCTCGCGGCTGGCGCCGAGCGGCGCGCTGGCGTGGACCTCACCGCTCGATGTGACGCGTAGGTTGAAGTTCTTGACGCACTTTTTGGTAACGACGACGGGGATGGGCGTCCCATCCGGTCGGGGTAGGAAAAGCGTAAATTGCTGCGTCAAAAGCGGTCCTTCAGATTGGGGACGGGCCGGCATGTCGACCGTTCGGCATGCCGGCCCGCTCAAGGGATGTGAAATTAATAACGCTCAAAGAAGGCAAGCGCGTTGTCGCTGCAGAGCTTCTGCATCACGGTCTTGCCAAAGTGCTTGGAGAGCATGTTCTGGAACTCGGGCATCTTGCTGGCATCGGAGAGGAAGGCGGGCACCGTGGCACCGTCCCAGTCGCCGCCGAGTGCGATGACGTCCTCGCCGCCCAGGTCGAGCCAGTGCTCGATATGTGCCGCCAGCTGGTCGAAGGTGACGTCTGCGGCGGTCTTGTCGGTTGCGTCGTTGGATAGGAACTCGCTGCAGTAGTTGAGGCCGACGATACCGCCCATGTCGCGAATAGTGCGGAACTGGTCGTCGGTGAGATTGCGCTTGACGCCACAAACCGCACGGGAGTTGGAGTGGCTGGCGACGAAGGGACGCGTGGCACGGGCGGCGACCTCGTCAAAGCACTCATCGTTGAGGTGGGAGACGTCGAGTACCATGCCGGCGTGCTCCATCTGCGTAAGTGCCTCGATGCCGGCGGCGGTGAGGCCGGCGTGGGTATCGTGTCCACTCGCGAGCGGTCCCTGCGCATTCCAGCTGAGCGATGACATGAGTACGCCCAAGCTCTTGAGCACCTCGATCAGCGCGGGGTCCTCGGCAAAGAACGTGGCGTTTTCGATGGTGTGGATGCAAGCGACCTTGCCGTCCTTGAGCGCGGGGCGAATGTCTGTGGCGCTGCGCACGTTGACCATGCGGTCGTGGTTGAGCATTGCCTGGCCGCTCATATGCGCCATGATTTGCGCCTGGAAGCGCGCGGCGTGGGCGGTGGGAATCTCGTCGGGGACAAACGTGGCGAAGCACTGTGCCCATGGCGTGTTGCCGATCTTTGCGAGCGAGATGGCGCAGGCGTTGCCCTCGATGAGGTCGAAATCTTGCGGATGCGTTTCGTCGCCGGGGAAATAACCGTCGGTGCCGGCGGTAAAGCGCAGGTCGAGATCGAGCGTGGCCCAGCCGATGCGGTCGGCGGTGTCGCAATGTAGGTCAAATACGGGATATGCCATGGTTCCTCCGGATGCAGCGTTTCTTTGCAAACTGTCCTTGAATTGTATGACTAGGGTATAGTTAGCGCCATATGTTCACGGCGGCCCGCGTTGTGCGCCGCCCTTATCACGGAGGTTACCATGTCCAACCAGGGCAAGAAGGTCAAGACCCATTATCGCGGCACGCTCGACGACGGCACGCAGTTCGATAGCTCCTACGATCGCGGCGAGCCGCTGGAGTTCACCTGCGGCGCCGGTCAGATGATCAAGGGCTTCGACGCCGCTGTTGTCGACATGCAGGTGGGCGAGAAGAAGACCGTGCACATTCCTGCTGCCGATGCCTACGGCGAGCACAATCCCGAGATGGTTATTACCTTCCCGGCCGAGCAGGTTCCCAACATCGAGCAGATCGAGAAGGGCATGAAGCTCTTCCTGTCCACGCCGAGCGGTATGCCCGTTCCCGCCGTGGTCATCGACGTAACGCCCGAGGCCGTGACGCTCGATGCCAACCACGAGCTTGCCGGCAAGGACCTCAACTTTGATATCGAGCTCGTCGAGGTCGAGGGTTAGAGCATGCCTGAGCGCTTGGTTTCGACGACATGCTTGGGAAATCTCAACGATCCGTCCTATGAACTTCTGCTTCGCCGGAAGCTGGGCGGCGTCTTTGAAGTTGACGAGCTACTGCTCGATTGGGACCAGGCTGATGTATGCACGTTTGTGGGCGTGACGGAGCTGGGGCGCACGGTCGATGTTCGGCTGGATACTGCCGACGGCGGTCGTTTTGTCGACGGCGACGTGCTCGCCATTGACCGTTCGGGCGTGGTGCCCGTGGCGGTTGTCGTGCGCCTGCGCAGCGCCGAGGTTTATTTGGTCGAAGTTGACCGCATGGACCCGATTGCGCTCGCGCATGCGTGCTGGGAGATCGGCAATATGCATGCGCCGCTTTTTCGAGGCGATTCGGACGAGCATACCGTGCGCATGTATACGCCGGTGCAGCCTGTTTTGGGCCGCATGCTCCGGGGCGTCGAGGGCGTTCGGCTCTCGACGGTTACCCGTGAACTCGATTCGGACCGGCGCTTTGCGTCGAGTGCGGCGGATGCCGTTGTGAGTATGGCTCCAGACTTTACGATCGTAAAGAAGGCGCGCGGTTAACGTGCGTATAAGTAAGACGGACTTTGAGAGGCAACTATTCAAAGTCCGTCTTTCTGTTGATGAGATGCTGTGGGGGAAAGCATATGGGTCTTGAAGGAATCAAGCTGATTGCATGCGATTTGGACGGCACGTTGCTGCATCCGGGGGAGCGCGAGCCGCGTTCCGAGGCCTTTGAACTCATCGATGAACTGCATCGTCGCGGTATCGTGTTTATGCCGGCGAGCGGCCGTCAATATGCGAGCTTGCGCTACCTGTTTGCCCCGGTGGCCGATGAGCTCGCCTATGTATGCGAAAACGGAGCCCTGGTGATGAGCGGGGGGGCGTGCCGCTGTCAAGCGTTCCATGGAGCGTAGCCTTGCTATGGATATCGCGAATGCCGTGGTTGCGTATCCCCATGCCGACGTGACCCTTTCATGTGAGGGACACCTCTACACCATGAGCGGCAACGATGCGTTCGTCGACCATTTGCGCTATGAGGTCCACTGCGATGTGGCGGTGGTCGACCGCCCCGAGGATATCGAAGAGGACGTCATTAAGATTGCCTTCCAGACGCCCGAGGTGAATCAGCCGGCGGCCCTGGAGTATTTCGAGCGCCTCTTTAGCGACCGTGTTGCCGTGATGACGTCGGGAACCGAATGGACGGACTTTATCGGTTTTGGTTCGGGCAAGGGCTCCGCGCTTGCCGATTACGGTCGCGCCCTGGGTATTTCGCCCGATGAGATGATGGCGTTTGGCGATAACGAAAACGACCGCGACATGCTCAACGTCGTGGGCCATCCCTATCTGATGGAGAGCTGCAACCCCTCTATGCGTGGCATTAACGACCGCGTCCGCTACGTGCGCACGGTCGAAGAGGAATTGCATCGCCTGCTCGCTGAGTAGATATTTGGGACATGCCTAGAAATCTATTTTTTGCTGCAAAGCGCGGAAAGGTGGATTTTAAGGCATGTCCCGAACATCTACCGGCAGTCGGGGCAGAGACCCTCGAAGATGGTGTAGTGCGACGTGACGTGCCAGCCGATTTGCTCGGACGCCTTGGCGTCGAGCTGGGCATCGAAGGGGAGCGGTACGTCGATGACGCGGCTGCACGAGGTGCAGATGATATGCGCATGCGGCTCGATCGTGCGATCGAAGCGGCTGCCGCCCGGCGTCTTGATGGAGAGGATTTCGCCTGCGTCGGCCAAGAGATTGAGATTGCGGTAGACCGTACCGCGGCTGATTTTGTCATCCTGCGCGCGCACGACGTTGTAGATTTCGTCGGCGGTGGGATGGTTATAGCTTTGGCGCACGGCGTCAAGAACTAGCTTTCGCTGCCTGGTATTCCTTCTTTGCACCGCCATGCGCCTCGCCTCTTTTCTATTAACGGTCGTAGGTAAATGATACCGTATTTAGCACACAATACTAATAATGAGGACTGAAACCGTCTTCATTGGCAAGTGGGGCTCGGGCCTGGGCGTCTACGAGGCGAAAACGCGTTCCCATGCGCTCGTAGGAGGCATGAAGCGCCTCGAGATGAGATAGGACGTTTGCCGGAGCTCCCTGTATCTCCATCTCGACTGAGCCGTCTTCCATGTTACGCACCCAGCCGGTGAGTGCGCGTGCCTGTGCGAGGTTGGTGTTGGTAAAGCGAAAACCAACGCCTTGGACTTGCCCCGCCCAGCGCAGGAAATAGCGCAGGGGAGTGTCTTGAGTGGCCTCGTCGCTTGCGAGTACGGTAAGCCTGCGGCGCAGCTCGAGCTCGACGTTTGATGGTTTTTGAGGCTCTCGACTGCCGCCGGTGACGCTGGAGAAGAACGTATCGAAGAGGCCCATCGCTATGCCTGCTTGCCTGCGTCGGCCGGGAAGGTTATGCCGGCCTGCTGGCGCACGGCATCCATGATGCGCAGTGAGACGAGCGTGACATCGCGGTAGTGGCCAAGCTCGTGACGTCCTGCCGGGGTCTCCCAAATCTCTTCCTTGACGTTATCGATGCCGTCGATGGCGGTGATAAAGTCTGTGAGTTCGTATTCCATAGTGTTGCTCGATTTGGGCAGGTCGAGCACGCGGCCGTTGTCGCCCTGTTCGCGCGGTGCCTCGGTCGCCGAGCCGCGTACGACATCGCCGCGATAGTCGATGCGGACGTTGCGGGGCGTGGACAGATGGTCGATCTGGATAGTGCCACGCTCGCCTTCGATCTGCGAGGGCAGCAGGTCATTCGTAATTTTGGAGTGCGCGAGCTCGACGGAGATGCGGCCTCCGCCGTAGCTGGCGAGGATGGAACCGCAGCCGTCGATGGGGCCGTGCGTGAGCTGTCGCGTGGTGGGGTCGAGCAGAGTAGTCATGCTCGTAAGGCCGGAGGGCATGCCGAAAATCTCGACCATGGGCTCGACGGCGTAGACGCCAATGTCCATGAGGGAACCCGATGCCATATTGCAGTCGAAGATATTGGTGGCGCGTCCCGCGAGAATCTCGTTGTAGCGCGAGGAATACTTGCCAAAGCGCAATGAGGCGCGGCGGATGGGGGCGATCTCGCCCAGGGCGTCCTCGATGGCGTGGAAGGCGGGATCGTGGAGGGGACGCATGGCCTCGAGAGCCACGACACCTGCTGCCTCGGCAGCGCGGAAGACTTCCAGCGCCTGCGCTTCGGTGGCGCAGAAGGGTTTCTCGACGATGACGTGCTTGCCACCGGCGATGCAGGCAAGGGCCTGCTCGTAGTGAAGTGCGTTAGGGCTGCCGATATAGACGGCGTCGACGTCGACGGCGGACGCAAGCTCGTCAAGTGCGGTGAAGTTACGTTCGCCGCCGTGTTCGGCGGTAAAGGCAGTACCGCGATTGGCGTCGCGCGAAAGCGTGCCCACAAACGCGGCTTGGTCGTTGGCGTTGACGACTTGGATAAAGTCGTCGGTGATCATGGATGTGCCGATGGTCGCGATGCGCAGCATACGTCCCCCTTGCGTTGTTTGGTCTACAGGATGAGTGTAGCGCGTGGGGATATAAAGCTGCGCGAAAACGCTATTACAGGTCGCTCTCGTTAAAGCCGGTGTCGATATCGAGGTTGCTGCCGTCGGCCGCCGTGGTGGCAAGCTCGTCGCAGCGCTCGTTGAGCTCATGGCCGGCGTGGCCCTTAACCCAGATGAACTCCACTTTGTGCTTGCTCTTTGCGGTGAGCAGGCGCTCCCACAAGTCGCGGTTCTTGACAGGCTGCTTGTTGGCGGTCTTCCAGCCGCGTTTTTTCCAGCCGTCGATCCAGTGTTTATTGAAAGCGTTGACGACGTACTGCGAATCGGAATGGACCTCGACCTCGCAGGGGCGGTTGAGCGCCTCGAGCGCCACGATGACCGCCATGAGCTCCATGCGGTTGTTGGTGGTCTTGGCGTAGCCGCGCGAAAGCTCGGAGGTGAAGGTCTTGCCGGCGGGGTTGGTGTATTTGAGCACGGCGCCGTAGCCGCCGCGTCCCGGATTTGATCGGGCCGAGCCGTCGGTATAGATGATGACCTTCACATGGTTCCTTTCGTTGGGTACGTTTCGTGTGAGTGACCATTGTAGCGCCATGTCCGCCGGGGGCTAGCAATCTACGATTTCTACCCCGTCTTCCGACAGTTAGTTGGCATGGATGATGCGGTTGAGCTCGTCGAGGTATTGCTGCAAGAGGGGAGAGGGCTTGCGCTCGTCGTGCATGATATAGCCTACGTGCATCGTTGGGGCGTCTGCTAACGGGATCGATGCCATACCCCATTGCATTTCATTGGAGAGGACACCGGTCGACAGGGTGTAACCGTTCGACGTGATAAGTAAGTTAGTAAGTGTTCCGCGGTCCGAGATTCGTATGTTGCGGTCGCAAGGGATATAGCTAAAAGGTTCCTCGGCGTAATAGAAGGAGTTTGAGGTTCCCTGCTCAAAGCTGTAGCGCGTATAGGGTGTGAGGTCGGCAAGGGACAGCTGCGGGCGGCGGGCAAGCGGGTGGCGCTCGCTAACGAAGACGTGGACCGTCGCGTCGAATAGGGGATGGAAGCTCGCACGCGCATCGGCAAAAGCCTTCTGCAGAACGCGGGCATTAAAGTCGTCCAGATACAGGATGCCGATGTCGCTGCGAAACGCGCGGACGTCATCGATGATCTGCGACGTGGTGGTCTCGCGCATGATGAACTCGAACTTGCTGTCGCGGCAGCGCTCGACCACGTTGACAAAGGCCTCGACCGAAAAGGCGTAGTGCTGGGCGGAAATGGCGAGGCGGGCTTGCGGGGTGCCGCCGTCCTCGTAGCGGGCCTCGAGCATATCGGCCTGCTCTACGACCTGGCGCGCATAGCCCAAAAGCTCGGTGCCGTCGTTGGTGAGCGTGACGCCGCGGCTGGAGCGCGTGAAGATCTCCAGGTGGAGTTCCTGCTCCAGGCTTTTGACGGCGTTTGAGATGTTGGACTGAGCGGTATAGAGGCGCTGAGCTGCGGCGTTGATTGAGCCGGACTCTGCCACGGCGATCAGAAAACGAAGCTGCTGGAGGGTCATCGGCGCCGTCCTTTCGAGCGTTATCTACAAAACCGATAACAGGTTAGCGCTTTTAAGTGATTGACCGAGCGAAACAATGCTCGTACTATTCAAAACACACAAAGGCGGTAGGTAATTAAACCGACCACGGAACCGGGATGCGAAAGGAGGCCCGCATATGAAATGCTTACCAAGACGAATGCCGGGCTCCTGTTTGCGCCCGTTGGCGTGATCAGGAGACAGCGACTTACTTCTCTCTAATTTGTTTACTTTTGTTCGATCAAGGAGATCATCATGAGCCAGTTCATCAACAACCCCGAGCACACCTTTGGTTTCGATACCCTGCAGCTTCACGTTGGCCAGGAGAGCGCCGATCCCGCATCCGACTCCCGTGCCGTGCCTATCTACCAGACCACGAGCTATGTGTTCCGCAACTCCCAGCACGCCGCCGACCGCTTTGGTCTTGCCGACGCCGGTAACATCTACGGCCGTCTGACCAACTCCACCCAGGGCGTCTTCGAGGACCGTATCGCCGCGCTCGAGGGTGGCGTGGCCGGTCTTGCCGTCGCCTCTGGCGCCGCCGCCATCACCTATACCCTGCAGGCACTTGCCCAGGCTGGTGACCACGTGGTCGCCCAGAAGACCATCTACGGCGGTTCCTACAACCTGCTGGAGCACACGCTCTCCCAGTTTGGTGTCGAGACCACCTTCGTCGATGCCCATAACCTGGACGAGGTCGAGGGCGCCATCAAGGACAACACCACGGTCATCTATCTCGAGACGCTCGGTAACCCCAACTCCGACATCCCCAACATCGACGCCATCTCCGAGATCGCCAAGAAGCATGGTCTGCCGGTTGTCGTCGACAACACCTTCGGCACCCCGTATCTGTTCCGTCCGCTGGAGCATGGTGCCAACATCGTCGTCCACTCCGCAACCAAGTTCATCGGCGGCCACGGCACCTCGCTGGGCGGTGTGATCGTCGACGGCGGTAACTTCGATTGGAAGGCGAGTGGCAAGTATGCGCAGATCGCCGAGCCCAATCCCTCCTATCATGGCGTCTCGTTTGCCGAGGCTGCCGGCCCTGCCGCCTTCGCGACCTATGTCCGCGCCATCCTGCTGCGTGACGAGGGCGCTTGCATTAGCCCGTTTAACGCCTGGATCCTGCTCCAGGGCACCGAGACCCTGTCGCTGCGCGTCGACCGCCATGTCGAGAACACCAAGAAGGTCGTTGAGTTCCTGGCTTGTGACAGCCACGTCGCCAAGGTGAACCACCCGAGCCTGCCTGAGCACCCCGACCATGAGCTCTACAAGCAGTATTTCCCCAACGGTGGTGCCTCGATCTTTACCTTTGAGATTAAGGGCGGCCAGGAGGCTGCATGGAAGTTCATCGACCACTTGCAGGTGTTCTCGCTGCTCGCCAACGTGGCCGACGTCAAGTCGCTCGTCGTGCACCCGGCTACGACTACGCACTCCCAGCTCTCTGCCGAGGAGCTCGCCGAGCAGAACATCACGCCCTCCACGATCCGTCTTTCCATCGGTACCGAGAACGCCGAGGACATCATTTGGGACCTGAAGCAGGCCTTTGCCGCACTGGACGAGTAGGGCGACTTGTGCAAGGACCCCTTGCGACTCGATAGGTATAACTGCATAAAATGCCTGCTCAAGGCGCCTGCGCAAGCAATGGTTGCGCAGGCGCCTTTTTTGCATAGGAAGGGCGCTATTACAGGGTTTTTGACATGCTTTATGCAATCGAGATGTGGAAAACTCCTGTTGAGAGGATGTGAGTTTTACGCAAATGACGTGCACCTTTTGAGTAAAACCGCAGGTCGCGATTTGCTCGGGGTACTATGCAGCGCGATCGAATCACACGCAGCTCAAACGCAGCAAAAACGCACTACGGAGGTTTCCAGCTACATGAGGATCGATTCACGAAAACCGAAGGCCGCCGCCCTTTCTGCCACGCTTGCCGTGGCGCTTTTGGTGGGTGCCGGCGTAACCGAGGCCCACGCGGCGACGCTGTCCGACGCGGTTGGGTCCGCGCCCTCCGAGACCACGTTGATGCAGCCCGTCGATTATCGCGGCGACGGTTTTGGCTCCATGCAGGAGTGGAACGCCTCCATGGGGGCCAAGCGCGACTCTTTGGAAGTTCGCGCTCAAATTATCATGAACATGTATGGCGACTATGCCACCGATGACGAGCGCGCCGTGCTTCAAGAATGCATCGACGGTGCGGGTAGCCTGCTGACGATGGGGGAGGTCGACGCCAAGTCGACCGAGCTCGACGAGCTTCGCTCTACGCTTGAGGATGCCAAGCGCGAGGCGCTCGAGGCTGCCGCGGCCAAAGCCGAGGCTGCTGAGGCCGTTCAGGCTTCGTATTACAATGCCGGCTCCGGCTCGTCTTACGCGTCTGCTGCGTATTACGCGAACGGCTCGGGCCTGACGCGTTCGAGCGGCGTCAATAACTATAATGGCCGCCGCGAGACTTATTACAGCAGCAACGTGTTGTATCACCACCGCACGGGCGAATGGACGCAGGATTCCGAGGGCTTTTGGCGCGATTCTGATGGTTACTACGTCGTGGCCGCGGGCGATAAGGCTCAGGGCTCCACGTTTACCGGTTCCAAGGGCGAGTGCAAGGTCTATGACTCCGGCTGCGCAGCCGGAACCACCGACTACTACACTGGCTGGTAGTTTTTCTGCATCACGGATATTTGGCGGACGGGCGTCTATACCGAGCTTTAGGGCAACGTAAGGACGCCCGTTCTATGTATGCGTTTGAGTTAACAGAGCGCTTACCGTGGCAGTACGCCGCGCATATGGGCACGGGGCACACTAAGTCACGAGAAACAAAGTCTTTCTCGTGGAGGAAGTGGTTCCATGAACGCTCGAGATGTCGCTATTGCCGTCGTTGCCCTTTTGATCGGATGCCTTGGTCCGACGGCGGCGCTAACTGCCGGCTTGCAGTCCGATACGGGCGCCGCTCCTGTGATTGTGGGCGCCTTGATTGCAGCGGCGCTGCTGGGAAGCGCCGGCGTGCTGCTTTGCCGCGATGACGAGGACGAGGTTCCGGAATCGCAAAATAAGCCTCAGTTTTAGCCTCGAGCTAAATGCAACAGGCCTTCGCGAATGACGGAATCCTCGCGAAGGCCTGTCTGCTTGTATTGCGCACATCGCGATGCGGCCGAGGCTACCAGCTGCTTTCTATTTCGCGAATCCTCTGGTAGAGCCAATCGTTTTGCGGCACTTGGATATCGTGTTTGGTAGCTAGGCGGCAAATGGTGCCAGCGAACTCCTCGACTTCGGTTTTTCGTTGTGCGATGCGGTCCTGCGCCATCGAGGGCATACCGACGGGGTCGATTCCCTCGATGAGGTGCACCATCTGCGTCAGGTCTGCCTCGGTCAGCTCAATGCCCTCGGCGTTGGCGACCGCAAGCGTTTCGCGCATGGCGGAAACAAAGCAGCGACGCTGCTCGGAGCCCGGCTCCGTGGCGCTTCCGTAGGTCCCGCCGTAGGCCATACAGGTCTGGTTGATGCCGTCGTTGAGCATGAGTTTGGCCCACATGCGGTGCGCAATGTCGCTCTCGACGGTATGGGCGATGCCGCAGCGTGTGTAGAGCTCGTCGATGGCGCTGACGGTTGCGGGCTCGGTGCCTGCTGCCGCGCCAAAGCGAATCTCGCCCGCATTGGTAAAGGTGAGCGCGCCGTCGAGGAACACGGCATCCATGCCTTGGCAAATACCAAGAACGGTATGCTTCCAGCCAAAGCGCTCGGCAATCTTTTGCTCGCTCGTAATGCCGTTGCACAGCGAGGCGATGAGCGTGTTGGGCCCCACGACGCGCTCCATAGTCTTGAGCGCTTGGTTGAGTCCCGTCGTCTTGACCGTGAGAATGACCAGATCGGCGGGCGTTGCCTCACTGGCGCGGATGGACTTGAGCGCACAGGGCTTGCCGTTGACGGTGAGCGCATCGCCCACGTGACGCTCAAAACGGGCGTCATCCATAACGTATTCGACGGCGTCATTGCCGAGGGCCGTGGCAATCATGCTGCCGTAGAGCAGGCCGACGCCGCCCTTGCCGATAAAGGCGACCTTGTTGATCTGCATGTGAATCATCTCCCCACTAAAAGGCGCCCGCATGAGGGGCGCCTGGTGGATTGTATGCCGCTGGAGCATGTGGCGTGCACAGGAGGCGGAATTTAGAAGAACAAACTCATGGGAACTTATGCCGCGGGACAGACCGCAAAAACGCGCGCAGGGTATCCGACGCCATCGCGCACCTTGGGGAAGGTGCAGAAGATGACAGCGCCTGTGGCGGGAAGCTCGTCCAGATGGTCCATGACCTCGATCTGATAGCGGTCGACCGAGAGGATGTACTGCTCGCCGGGGTAGGGGGTAGGTGTCCTCACGCGTGGTCACGCTCTCCTCCTTTCATCGGACTTTTTGCTGATGTTAAAGCGGTGCCGTGACAGCTCGATTTCTGCTGCGTTACGATACGTTCTCGATTGCGATTCCAATGTGTTTCGATGGCGTGACTGTTGGGTTTCGCCTTGTCGGGGCGCTGATGGCGAAGGGAGGGTCCGTGCAATACCGCGTTGACCCCAAAAGCGGTAACCGAATATCTGCTCTGGGTCTGGGCTGCATGAGGTTTCCCGGTGCGCCGGGACATCCGGATGCGAAGACAGCCGATGCGATCATTTCCCGTGCGGTGGAGCAGGGGATTAATTATCTGGATACGGCCTATCTCTATCCCGGCAACGAGGCTTGCGTGGGCGCTTCGCTTGAGCGCCTAGGCCTACGCGACCAGGTTTTGCTCGCGACCAAGCTGCCACATGCTTCGTGCAAATGCGCGGAGGATTTCGATCGGTTCTTCGACGAGCAGCTGCGCCGTTTGCGGACTGACCATATCGACTACTACCTCATGCACAACATCACCTCGCCCGCCCAGTGGGAACGTGTGGTGGCGTTGGGCATCGAGGACTGGATCGCGCGTCAAAAGGCTGCGGGGCGCATTCGCCAGATTGGTTTTTCGTATCACGGCGGCGCGGCGGATTTTCTGACAATGCTTGACGCATATGACTGGGATTTTTGCCAGATCCAGTACAACTATGCCGGCGAGCGTTACCAAGCGGGAACGGCAGGACTCATGGCGGCTGCGGAGCGCGGGCTTGCGGTGTTTGTGATGGAGCCGCTGCTGGGCGGTCGTCTAGCGGGCAAACTGCCGCCGCGGGCACGCGCTGTGCTCGATGGCGCCCGTGACCCACATTTGCGCACTCCAGCCGCCTGGGGGCTTTCGTGGGTGTGGAACCATCCTCAGGTGACGATGCTGCTTTCGGGTATGACCGATACCGCGCAAGTGGATGAGAACGCGGCGTTGGCCGATCGGGCCCTGCCGGATTCGATGACAGTTACTCAGCTCGGTGCCATCGCACGCGTGCTGAGGGAGTTTGAAAAATCGAATCGCGTTCCCTGCACGGGATGTGGCTATTGCATGCCGTGTCCTAAAGGCATCAATATCCCTGGGTGTTTTGCCGCCTACAACGCAAGCTATGCGCACAGCTGGTTTACGGGTCTATCGCAGTACTTTACGGCGAGCGCGGTGCGCACAAGCGAGCCCAAGTTGGTGAGCAATTGCGTCAAATGCGGCAAATGCGCACGTCACTGCCCGCAACACATCGATATCCCCGGGCGCTTGGACGACGTACACCGCCGTTTTCAGCCTGGCCCCGTGACCGCGGTGCTTAAGGCCTTCGGCAAAACGCGCGCCTCATGACCCTTTTATAACTTGCGGTGGAATAGTTCCTGTTTGCGGCAGAATAGGGGCCAA
>CBCSNG010000028.1:0-24772 GCA_965141635.1 uncultured Collinsella sp.
CTTTTTAGTGCCCTCGGATTGGGTCATAGTGTCTGTCGTTGCCAAAACATCGGCGCCATCTTTGTAATGTGAAAAGGGGCTGAACCTTTGTCACATTCGGTCTGCGACGTTATTTTGTTTGGAGCGAGCGAGGGGTCCTATGACAGTTCGTCGGCTACTTGGTGCTCGTAGAAGGCTTCGATTACGGCGTTGAAGTCGCGGGCGAAGTCTTCCATGGTTCCGCGCCAGGTGGCTCGGCCGGGTTTTCCCTGGCCAACATAGGCAGTTTGAATGCCGCAGGCGGGACTGGGGAAGTCGCGCTTGGGATCGTTGCCCACCATAAGGACCTCGTGCGGCTCGAGCCCCATCACCTGAAGCTGCTCTAGATAGTAGGTGGCATCGGGCTTGCAGCGGGTGGTGTTTCCCATGTGCGTGACGAGCTCAAAGGGGGCGTCGGCCAGGTCGCCCCAACCCATGCGGCACTCGATGGCCCCCTGCGGAAAGCTGGGGTTGGTAAAGAGCGCGCAACGTAGCCCTGCATCCTGTACGGCCTGAAGCGCGGCGTGTGCGCCCGGCATGGCGTGGGCGTTGATGACATCGTCGTTCTTGTACGGAAGAACTTCGCGGTCGTAGTAGGTAAACGCCTCGTAGATGAGTGGGTCCGAGAGGCAAATGCCGCACCGGCGCTCAACCTCTTCTTGGTAGAACTCAAGATTGGTGCGATTATCCGTGCCGCTTCGGCGATTGGCGTTGAGGTCAACCAAGATAGTGCCGAGGCGTGCCATCGTGCCACCGTGGCTGCGGCGACCGATATCCGCGAGCATCGACGAGACATCCTTAAAATAGCGAAGGATGAACGCGTTGAGGTTGATGCTGAGAAGCGTTTCGTCCATATCGAAAACGACTGCTTTGAGCACGCGGGCACCTTTCTCGATAAATCGTTCCAGAATCGTTGGCTCCGGATACTTTACCCCAAAGCCAAATGCCTGGCTGGTTATCGTCAAGTTGTGGAGACGTGTGTTCATAAGATTACGAAAAAGTCTCCACACGAGTAAAAAATCGCAGTTCACGCTTGAAATCGAACTCATTTCCCCGTAACCTATACGAACGTGATTGCATAAGCGTCACATTAGTATCTGTCGGCTCCCGAGTGTTCCTAAACGTTGTGTGCTTGTCGCACCCTTCTGTAGGTCCTAGCAATCGGGGCCCCGTAGTTCGAAAGGGGTCCACCTTTGAGTGAGATTCAGAACTCGTCCATTTTCTCTCTTGACGATGTCAATGAGGAGGAGATGAACAACCTCATCGACGGTACGATTACCGACTTTGATGAGGGCGATCTCGTTAACGGCACTGTCGTTAAGATCGAGCATGACGAGGTGCTCGTTGACATCGGATTCAAGTCCGAGGGCGTTATCCCGGTCCGCGAGCTGTCCATCCGCAAGGACGCTAACCCTGCAGACATCGTTGCACTCGGTGATCCCATCGAGGCTCTGGTTCTCCAGAAGGAGGACAAGGACGGTCGTCTGGTCCTGTCCAAGAAGCGTGCCGAGTACGAGCGTGCTTGGAACCGCATCGAGGAGAAGTTCAACTCCGGCGAGAACGTCGAGGGCGAGGTTATCGAGGTTGTCAAGGGCGGCCTGATCCTCGACATCGGCCTGCGTGGCTTCCTGCCCGCTTCCCTCGTCGACCTCCGTCGTGTCAAGGACCTCACCTCCTACATGGGCACCCGCATCGAGGCTCGCGTCATCGAGATGGACCGCAACCGCAACAACGTCGTCCTCTCCCGTCGCGTCGTGCTCGAGGAGTCCCGTAAGGCCGAGCGCTCCGAGATTCTGTCCAAGCTCAAGTCTGGCATGCGTCTCCAGGGCACCGTTTCCTCCATCGTCGACTTCGGCGCCTTCGTCGACCTCGGCGGTATCGACGGCCTCATCCACATCTCCGAGCTCTCCTGGAACCACGTCAACCATCCTTCTGAGGTTGTCAAGGTCGGCCAGGAGGTCGAGGTCGAGGTTCTCGACGTCGATCTCAACCGCGAGCGCATCTCCCTGGGTCTCAAGCAGACCACCGAGGATCCGTGGCGTGCACTGGTCAAGAAGTACCCCGTCGGCGCTATCGTCGAGGGCACTGTGACCAAGCTTGTCCCGTTCGGCGCTTTCGTCGACCTGGGCGAGGGCATCGAGGGCCTGGTGCACATCTCCGAGATGGCCAACAAGCACGTCGATCAGCCTTCTCAGGTCACCCATGTGGGCGACAAGGTTCAGGTCAAGGTCATGGAGATCGACCTCGACCGTCGTCGTATCTCCCTGTCCATGAAGTCCGCTGCTGAGACTCTGGGCGTCGAGATCGAGGTTACCCCGCTTCCTTCCGAGAAGAAGGACGAGGAGACCGACGCCGAGTAAATCGGTTTGACGATCACTTGTTTTAAGGGATCCGTCCGTAATGGACGGGTCCCTTTTTGCAATTGGTGCCGAGATGCATGATGCTGCCCATGCTGTCTGCAGGCTATTTGGTTGTCGTGCATGAAAAAATGCCGACATCCCGCCTCGGGGAGGAGGCGGGAACGCACCGAGTAGACGGAGGGGTGCGGAGCGCGGTCGCGTCTCGACTGACGACGTTGCCCATCGACAACCCTATTGTACTGCATGGCGTGGTTCTTGGTTTATCGTGTCGAACGCTTGTGTTGTGCCATTGCCTGTGGTGACGGTGTGCTACACTCTTGCACTGCTGAGTGGGCCAGACGGTCGCGCGATGTGCTGCTTGCAGTACGCGTGAGGAAAGTCCGGGCTCCAGAGGGCGGGATGCCGGCTAACGGCCGGGCGGAGTGATCCGACGGAAAGCGCCGCAGAAAAGAAGACTCCCACCTGCGCCGCAAGGCGTAAAGGGAAAAGCTGAAACGGTGGTGTAAGAGACCACCAGCGTCGTGGCAACACGGCGGCTTGGCAAGCCCCATCCGGAGCAAGCGCGAGTAGGAACGCTATGGGCCGGCCCGGTCCGCGTTCGGGTAGCGTGCGTGGAGCTGCATGGTAACGTGCAGACAAGATAAATGACCGTTCACGACAGAACCCGGCTTATAGGCCCACTTGGCAACTATGTTGACGCTGCGAACCCGTCAGCGCGGCAATCTGCCTTTCAAGCCTTCGGGCATGACCATAAGGTCAATGCCCTCGTCTTTCAAGGCACCTTGCTCGCGCTGACGGGTTCTCGCCTTCGACGGCGTCAGCTGGCCGATTTGGCGCTCATTCGTCGGTCGCCGCCATAAGGCGTGCTCCCTCCTCTTTCGGGCCAAATCGACTCAGCTGACGCCGTCTCGCTGTTTTTGCCTGGTCCTTGACTTTGCCGTTCTATTTACCGGGGTTACCGGTACTGTCTTTGCCGTATTATTGAGGCTGTTTGTTGCTGCGCTTTATTCTGTTGAGGGACTTTGTTGGACAGCTATTTTACTCTGCAATCGAATATTGAGGCTTCGGGCGAGTTTGTGGACCGCAAGAGCCGGTTTATTGCCCAGCTGGTCCATATTGAGTCCGAGGATGAGGCGAATGCCTTTATCGAGATGGTTCGCAAGCGTCATTACGACGCTCGACACAATGTTCCCGCGTGGATTTTGGTCGATGGGCGCGAGCGCCAGAGCGATGATGGTGAGCCGAGCCGCACGAGCGGCATGCCGACGCTCGAGGTGCTGCGCGGTGCGGGGCTCAAAAATGTTTGCTGCGTGGTGACGCGCTATTTTGGTGGCACGCTGTTGGGGCCTGGTGGCTTGGTACGCGCCTATACCGCGGCGACGCAGGCGGCGGTGGCCGCGGCTCAGGAGGCAGGGCAGATCGTTGAGATGACAAGCGTCGTGCCGGTTGACGTGCATGTGGCCTATCCGCAGTATGAGCAGGTGCTTCGTTTGGCGCAGGATTCGGGTGCCAAGGTTTCGGATACCGATTACGCGGATGCCGTGACGATTCATTTGGTGTTTAAGGCGGGGGAGCAGGAGCCGTTTTGCGCTAAGATGCGCGAGCTTATGGCGGGGCGCGAGGAGATTGAGGTCGGCGCTCCCGAATTTGCCGAGTTCTAACGACGGCGGCCGGCGTGCTTTTAGATGAATCCCAAGCGCGCCGGCCGTCGTTTTACTGTTGCTGTCGATTACTCGGCGAGCTGCTTTAGCACATCACAGGCGATTTCGACGGCATCGTCGATGCAGCCGGGGCAGCTGCGGAGCGGACCCTTATCCGATCCGATGCCCTTGAGCGTGCCGCAGACGGTCGTCGTGTTCTTCTCGCCAAAACGCTTGGCGATTTCGCGCGACAGCTTGTAGGTCTGGCCCTTGGTCTTGGGGTTTTCCATGCCGTCGCTCATCACGAAGCCCATGATGGCCACGGCGCCCGAGATGGCGCCGCAGGTTTCGGTCATGCCGCCCATGCCGGCGCCAAAGCCCTCGGTGAGGGTAAAGGCGATCTGAGGGTCGAGTCCGACGGCAGGTGCGAGCGTGCAGGCGACGGCCTGCGCGCAGTTAAAGCCACGGGCGTGGTATTCGGCAGCCTGAGCCTGACAGGCGGTGATGTCGAGCTGGGCCGTATCGATTTGCTTCATCGTTGTCTCCTTGGTCACGGTGTACCCGCTTATGGTACCCGTGACGGTGCGTGTAATCATCGAGAGCTTCATGGATGCCTCATTTTTATCTATCGAGCAAATGTCCAAGGCTTGAGATAAATGCCCCGGATCAATTTGTCCCATAACCTACCTTGTGGATGGGTTGAGAGGGGTGCGGGGTAGCGGTATCGTGAACCGAATAAAACGTAACCCAGGCAAGGGAGCAAGATATGAGCGAGCAGACCATCGGTACCACATGTGTTCAGGGCGGCTATCACCCGGGAGATGCGGAGCCGCGCCAGGTGCCCATCTACCAGTCCACCACGTGGAAGTACGACACGTCGGAGCACATGGGCAAGCTGTTTGACCTAGAGGAGTCGGGCTATTTCTACAGCCGTCTGCAGAACCCTACGTGCGATTTGGTTGCCGCCAAGATCTGCGAGATGGAGGGCGGCACTGCCGCGATGCTCACGAGCTCGGGCATGGCGGCGAATTTCCTCGCGATCTTTAACGTAGCCGGTGCCGGCGATCACGTGGTCGCGAGCTCTGCCATCTACGGCGGTACCTACAACCTGCTCGCCCATACTATGGAGCGCATGGGTCTGACCTGCACGTTTGTTGCTCCCGACTGCACCGACGAGGAGCTCGAGGCAGCCTTTGAACCCAATACTAAGCTCGTCTTTGGCGAGACGATCGCCAACCCCGCCCTTGCCGTGCTCGATATTGAGCGCTTTGCCAAGGCCGCGCACGACCACGGCGTACCGCTGATGGTCGACAACACCTTCCCGACGCCCGTGATGTGCCGTCCCTTTGAGTGGGGCGCCGACATCGTCACGCACTCCACTACTAAGTACATGGATGGCCATGCGGCCTACCTGGGTGGCGTGATCGTCGATCATGGCCAGTTTGACTGGATGGCCCATGCGGACAAGTTCCCGGGTCTTACCACGCCCGATGAGAGCTACCACGGCGTGACCTATGCCGAGAAGTTCGGTCGCGAGGGTGCCTTCATTACCAAGGCAACCGCTCAGCTTATGCGCGATCTTGGTCCCATGCAGAACCCGCATGCGGCGTTTTTCTTGAACAGCTCGCTCGAGAGCCTGCATGTGCGCATGCCGCGTCATTGTGAGAACGGCCTGGCCGTTGCCAAGTTCCTGCAGAGTCATCCCAAGGTACGCTTCGTGAGCTATCCGGGCCTGGAGGGCGACAAGTACTATGATCTCGCTCAGAAGTACATGCCCAACGGTACCTGCGGCGTTGTGAGCTTTGGCTTTAACGGTGGCCGTGCGGCGGCCGAGACCTTTATGAAGAGCCTCAAGCTCGCCCAGATCGCCACGCACGTGGCCGACGCCCGCACTTGCTGCCTGCATCCCGCTAATGCCACGCATCGCCAGATGAACGATGAGGAACTCATTGCCTGTGGCATTTCCGCCGACATGGTGCGCTTGTCGTGCGGCCTCGAGGACACGGCCGATCTGATTGCCGACCTTGAGCAGGCACTCGAGCAGTGCTAGGCTAGCGTGCGTGCGAGGCGTGGGACGGCTTTTCGGCTGACGACGTCCTCATAGTTCCGATTCCGTAGGCGGGACCCCGATCGTGTCCGTTTGTAGGCGATTGGGGTCCCGTTTTTGCGTTGCACGATAGAAAGGATATACATGGAGAAAACTGCCGAGCAGCTGCGCCGCGAACACATTGCCCTAGAGGGCGACACCCACGGTAAGAATAAATGGGCGATTCTGTTCACCGTGCTCGTCATGACCTTTATGGCGTGTCTGGATGCGAGCATCGTGACGGTGGCGCTCCCAGTGATGCAAAAGGAGCTGGGGGTGGGTCTCGACCGCATTCAGCTCGTGAGCTCGGTGTATCTGCTCGCGACGTGCGTCGCCATGCTGCCGTTTGGCCGCTTGGGTGATGTGCGCGGCAAGGTGAATGTGTTCCAGCTTGGTGTAATCGTCTTTACGGGTGGCTCGTTGCTTTGCGGGCTTTCGGTTTCGCTCGAGGTGCTTATCTTGGCGCGTTTCGTGCAGGGCATTGGCTGTGCCGCCGCGATGGCCAACAATATGGGCATCATCACCGAGTCGTTTCCGGCGCGTGAGCGCGGCCGTGCCATGGGCATTCTGGCGACCTTTGTGGCTCTTGGCATGATGTGCGGCCCCGTGCTCGGCGGCGTGCTGGTGGCGAGCTTTCCCTGGGAGAGCATCTTCCTTATCAATCTGCCCATTGGCGTAATCTCGTTTATCGTGGGACTCTATACGCTGCCGCATGTGAAGCCGGAGGCTGGCGAACGCCCTATGCCGTTGACAGAGGCGGCGCGTCGCTGCTTTGCGAGCTCGGCTTTCACGATTAACCTGGCTTGCATGCTTATCGTGTTCGTGGGTATCGGTGCCTCCGAGTTTGTGCTGCCGTTCTACTTTCAGGATGCCCACGGCTTTAGCTCCGATATCTCCGGCCTGTTGTTTTTGGCGATGCCGGTCGTGAATGCCTTTGTGGGCCCGCTTTCGGGCTCGGTGTCCGACCGTGTTGGTTGTGAAGCGCCCACGGCCGTTGGCCTGGGCGTGTACGTGTGCGGTCTCTTTGCGGTGAGCACGCTTGACGAGCACTCTTCCGTCTTGATGATTGTGTGCTGCGTCGCGTTTATGTCGTGCGGCACGTCGATCTTCCAGAGTCCCAATAATTCGCTGTATATGGGTTCGGCTCCGCGTGAGGCGCTTGGCTTTGCGGGCAGCTTGAGCAGCTTGGCGCGCTATGCGGGCATAGCGCTGGGTATTACGGCGGCGTCGCGCATCCTGTATGGACAGACGAGCGCGGCGATGGGCAAGACGGTCACGAGCTATGTGGCGGGTCGTCCGGACGTGTTCCTCTTTGGCTTCCGTTTGGTATTCTACGTGCTGATGGCCGTTGCTACCGTGGGCTTTGCGCTCACATTGGTACGTTTGGTGAGGATGCGCGCCCGTCATTAGCGTGTAGTGGCAGGCTTGCCACGAATCGGACCTATCTACTGGTCTTGCAGCTTTATGGTGCGATGTGGCTTGTGGGGCGGGCGGGGGTCGGTCCGTGGTAGACTATCGAACAACGTTTATTAATCGCGCGGTATCGTTGCCGCGAGAAGGGGTTGCGCCATGCAGGAGCTTGAGGATCGTATTCGCCATGACGGCATCGTAAAGGCCGGTAATGTCCTTAAGGTTGATGCCTTCCTCAACCACCAGTGCGACGTTGAGCTGTTCGACCACATGGGTGCCGAGTGGGCCCGTCTGTTCGAGGGTGTCGAGATCAACAAGATCCTGACGATCGAGGCTTCGGGCATTGGCATGGCTTGCATCGCAGCTCAGCATTTTGGCGGCGTGCCGGTGGTCTTTGCCAAGAAGGCACAGTCCATCAACCTCGACGGCGAGCAGTATGCCACGACCATCTACTCCTTTACCAAGCAGAAGGAGTACCCGGTTATCGTGGGCAAGCGCTTCTTGTCCGAGGGCGACAAGGTCCTGATTATCGACGACTTTTTGGCCAACGGCTGCGCGCTTGAGGGTCTCATCAAGATCTGTGAGGCTGCGGGCGCCGAGGTTGCCGGCATCGGCATTGCCGTGGAGAAGGGCTTCCAGGGCGGTGGCGATAAGCTCCGCGAGCGCGGCTTCCGCGTTGAGAGCCTGGCCCGTATCGCCGAAATGGACTGCGAGAACGGCGAGATCACGTTCGCCTAGGCGCGCAGCACAAGCGATTGGTATGCGATGTGACAAAGGGACTGTCCCTTTGTCACATTTTTTGTATGAGGGGAGGTTTTGATATGGATGAGAACAAGATGGGATGGCGCGAGTATGCGCGCTATGCCGAGATGTCGGTCGAGGAGTTGGCACGCGATTGCGCGGTACAGGTGTTTCGCGCGACGGGTCCGGGCGGACAGGGCGTGAACACGACGGACTCGGCGGTACGCATGAAGCATGGGCCCACGGGGATTGTCGTGACGGCGCGTGAGAGCCGCAGTCAGTTTCAGAATCGCAGCTGCTGTCTGCGTAAGCTGAGGGCAGAGCTTGAGCGTCGCGGGCGTCCACCGCGCCGACGCGTCAAGACCAAGGTGCCTCAGCGATCGCGCCAGCGCAGGCTTAACGACAAGCACTTCAACGCGATTAAAAAGGCCAACCGTCGCAAGCCGGGCGGGGAGGAATGATCCCCTCAATACGTTGCGGTGAAATAGGGACTGTTTTGGGGGTGCGGCTGCATAAACAGTCCCTATTTCACCGCAACTTAGGGATGGCTAGTGGGTGGGGCGCCAGACGTGGAGGGCTCCGCCGAGGACGTCGACCTCGATGCGCGAGGCGACGATGGGCTCGCCGTCGGCCTGAATGGGGTAGTCGGGCTCCTCAAAGGTGAGCGCGGCGTGACGGCAACGACGCATGCGAACCGGCGGCAACTTGGTATGGTGGCCGTCCTTGGCCGAAAGGAACATAGGCAGGGCTACCGCGCGAGGGACGGGGCCGCAGGCGTAGCAGACGTCGAGCATGCCGTCGCAGGGGTCGGCGTCGGGACAGATGCGATAGCCCGAACCATAGGTGGGTCCCAGCTGGATGGCCATGATAATCGCGCGCACGCGCTCGGCGGGCGCGCCATCAAAGCTGATGGTCATGGGGTAGTTGCGGTAGCGCAGACCAAACTGCTCAAGTCCCGAGAGGGTGTAGAGCGGAGCGCCCGTCAAGCCGGTCTTTTTGCGCAGCTCGGTGGTGCCCAGGCCAATGGCGGCATCGATGCCGACCGAAAGCGTCTGATCGTAGTACTCAACGGCAGCCTCGCCGCTGCCGCTCGCAGGGCTCCACGAGCGAATGCGCCCGATGTCCTGACGCTGCAGCTCGCAGGTGAGCAGCGCGCCAAAATCTTTGCCGGAGAAATCGTCGATGCCGAGCGTCTGGGCAAAATCGTTGCCGGAGCCCACGGGCAGGACGGCAAGAGCGGGGCGTGCGTCCTCCTTTTGCGTCATAAGCCCGTTGACGACCTCGTGGATTACGCCGTCACCGCCAAGCGCGATAACGGTGCGATAGCCCTGAGCCTGGGCGGCCAGCTCCTTGGCGTGTCCCATGCGCTCGGTCAGCACCAGGTCAAACTGGGATGCGCGTGCAGTCATGTCCAAAAAGCGCTGCAGGCGCTCAGCGACTTCGCGCGCCGCACCCGACTGGGCGGTGGGGTTGGCGATGATGAGCGTGCGACCAAAATCAGTTGCGTGCATGGGGCGACTCCTGGCGTATGACGTGACGGTGCGGTCGCGCTCAGGTCGAATTGCCCCCGATTGTGGCTGCACGGCGAATACTAACGTCTACTCTATCAGGTCGTTGTGACGCTCGATAGCCTCTGCCACCGTGCCGCCCTCGTCCACAATAAGCGAGCGGCGCTTGGGTGAGATGATGCGCTGGGCGGGATACACGCCGCGGTGGCCGCCGGCGAGATAGCTGATAAACGCCACGATGACAAAGAACCCGGCGGCCGTGCCGTGGAACAGGTCGATGGCCATCATACAGGTGGTGATGGGCACGTTAAGGCCGGCGCAGAAGACGCCGAGCATGCCCAGCGCCGCCAGAAAGCTGGGGTCGATTCCGACGAGGCGGCCGATCCAGCCACCGAGTGCCGCACCGATGCCAAACAGGGGCGTGACCTCGCCGCCTTGGAAGCCCGCGCCCAGGGTAAGCGCTGTGACGACCAACTTGATGGCTGCGTCCGCCAGGGTGGTGTTGCCCGCAAATCCGGCGCCGGAAAGCCACGTGGAAAGGCCGGCGTAGTTCCAGGCGTCGAGGAGGGCATAGGCGGCCAAAACCACGAGCGCGCCCACGAGTGCGCGAGCAAGGTAATTGGTGATAAAGCGACCGTACAGGCTCTTGACGGTTCGAACCGACCAGGCAAAGAGGCGTGCCGTCAGACCGAAGATAATGGCGCTGATAACAACGATGACGACCGTTTTGGGCGTCATGGTGGGAACGCTGGCGATGACATTCGCCTCGTACTCGGTACCCAGGGCAAGCGATGTAAAGTAGCCGGTAAACGAGGCGACCAGGCAGTAGATCCCCGCGGTGTAGTCGATTTTGCCGATAAAGCACATCTCCATGCCAAAGAACGCGCCGGCAAGGGGCGAGCCGAACACGGCGCCAAAGGCCGACGAGATGCCGGCGAGCATGAGGTCGTGGTGGTCATGCTTTTTGAGGTGGGCGAGGCTCGAGATGTTGCTGGCGATGGTGCCGCCAATCTGCACCGCGGCTCCCTCGCGACCGGCCGATCCGCCCGTTAGGTGCGTGAGAGTGGAGCAGACGAAGGTGAGGACGGCCATGCGCATATGGATGAGGCGGGTGCCCAAGGCGGAATCGATGACCAGGTTGTTGCCGCGTTTGGCGGCAAGGCCGTGGTTTTTGTACACCCATGCGGTGGCCACACCCACAACGGGAAGCAGCGCGTAAATCCATGCATGGTGCTCGCGATAGTCGGTCGCGATATTCAACGAGGCCAAAAACGCCCAAGCGGCAACGCCCATGGCGAGCGAGACGATGACGACGAGCACGAGCAACTTGGCGCTCGCGAGTAGGTTACGGGCGTTGCGGCGCGTGTCGGCAGCCAAGAGATGCTCGGAGCGGGTGAGCTGTTGCCTGCCGGCCGTGATCACGTCGTTAAGGGAGAAAAAGCCGCCGTCGTCGAGCGGTTGGGAATGATCCTGCGCCTCGTTTGCGCTTTCGGGTTTGTCGTTATGAGCCATACGTTCCTCTTTTAGGTTGCAACGCAAGCATTATAAAACGCGGTAAACGCGACGAGCCGGTGGGTTGGTTTCTATTCTGTTTCGCGGCCTGCAACCGACAGGTGTATTTGCGGGTACAGGCCGAGTCGCGGTCGTGCGTCGGGGGATTATACTGAGACAAGCATAAAGAACCGGCGCCACTGTTGTACGCCGTAGCATTAAGAGGTGCACATGGCAGAGAAACTCATTCCGCTGGAGGACGCGCAGTCGATTGTTCTGTCGCACGTTGCTCCGACCGATCTCGTCGAGATTCCCGTGTGGCAGGCCGCCGGTCTTCCTTTGGCCGAGGACGCGGTGGCCGATATCGACATTTCGCCATTTGCTAACAGCGCCATGGACGGGTATGCCGTGCGCGCGGCGGACTTGGCGCAGGCATCTGGCGAGGCGCCGGTGACGCTCGACGTTATCGGACACGAGGCCGCGGGCCATGTGTTTGAGGGCACAATCGGCACGGGCGAGACAGTCCGCATCATGACGGGCGCGCCGGTACCCGAAGGTGCCGATGCCGTGGTGAAGTACGAGATCGTCGACGTGCTTGATGGCGACGGCAACGAGGGCTCGCACGTTCGCTTCTCGGCGCCGGCCAAGGTAGGGGAGAACGTTCGCTCTGCCGCCGAGGAGGCCCATGCCGGCGACGTCGTGATGCGCGCTGGCGAGGTTGTGGCTCCGGCGGGCGCGGGCCTGCTGGCAAGCGCCGGATACGCGAGCGTGAAGGTGCACGCTGCCCCACGTGTGGGCATTATCTCCCTGGGGACGGAACTGGTCGCACCGAGGAACGTGCCGGCGCGCGGGCAGATTCGCGACTCCAATTCGTCGGCGTTGATGGCCGAAGCGCTCGATGCCGGCGCCGAGCCCGTGTTCTACGGCATCGCGCCCGACGATGAGCAGGCGATTGCCGAGCTGGTTCATCGTGCCGTGCAGGAGTGCGATTTTGTCATTACGAGCGGTGGCGCCTCGGCGGGCGACTACGACTACGTGACGGCACTGGTTAAGCGCGAGGGCGAGGTGCTGTTTGACCGCATCTCGATGCGTCCGGGCAAGGCCATCACGTTTGGCTTGCTCGGAGGTAAGCCCTACCTGGGGCTTTCAGGTAATCCGGCCGCGGCGTATGTGGGCTTTGAGATGCTCGCCCGTCCGGCGATCCGCAAGATGCGCGGCTTTGCCGAGGGTGCGCGTCCCGTGCAGCAGGCGACGCTCACGCACGGCGTGAAAAAGCGACAGCCCCGCCGCTTCTTCGATCGCGCCACGGTTTTGCGCGACCCCGAGACCGGTGAGCTGTTGGTGACCGAGGCCAAGTCGCAGAATTCGGCGCTGCTCGGCACGATGCAGCGGGCCAACTGCCTGCTGCGTATTGACGAAGGACCGTGCGACCTTGCGGCGGGCGATGTCGTGGACGTTGTGCGCGTCGACCTGCCCGAGGGCGCCGTGTTGTAGGAGGAATGCTATGGAGCTGAAGATATCGATCGTGACGTGCTCGGATACGCGCGATCTTGCCCAGGACGAGGCTGGAGCCGCACTCGAGGAACTTATCGAGACGCAGGGCTGGACGGTCGCCTCACATGTGGTCGTGCGCGACGACGCCAGCGAGATCGGTGATGCCATTGTGGAAGCCGCCGATGAGTGCCACGCCAATGTCGTGCTCACCTGCGGTGGCACGGGGCTTTCGATGCGCGATGTGACGCCCGAGGCGACGCGTGCCGTCTGCGACCGCGATGTGCCGGGTATTGCAGAGGCAATTCGTGCGTACTCGATGACCAAGACGCGCCGCGCTATGCTCTCGCGTGCTATTTGCATGCAACGAGGTCATACACTTGTCGTAAACTTTCCCGGTTCTACGAAGGCCGCCCGCGAAAGCTGGGAGGCCATAGCAGACCAGCTGGAGCACGCGGCTCAGATGACAGCGGGCGGCGGACATACCAACTAAGCTATTTACCTGCGGTGGGGCGACCTTATCGGTCGCTCCGCTTTTGTTTTCCGCCGAATCGACGCCGAGGTGTACGGTAACTCGAAACTATATTCTCAGGCGAGAATAATTTCTCACTAACATTATTCGCGCATAAGTATAATCTGATTGCAGATTAAAGCCCGCGGTGGGGTACCCGGGCACAAGGTCCGAAAGGGTTGAATATGTTCGATATGGTTTCTCGCCGCGGATTCGTCTCGCTTTCTGCTGTCGCCGCCGCCGGCCTTGGCCTTGTTGGCTGCTCGGGCAACAAGACGTCCGACCCCGCTGGTTCCGATGCCGGCTCCGCCAAGTCTTCCTCTAAGAAGAAAGCTGTCGAGCTGCAGGTCTTTGCCGCCAACTCGCTCGAGAAGGCTCTGCCCGAGGTTCAGGAGCTTTACACCGAGCAGACCGGCACCACGTTTGCCGACACGCAGTTTAAGGCGTCTGGCGACCTTGTCGAGCAAATGCGCGCCGGTGCCGCCGTCGACGTGCTTATCACGGCCTCCAAGGGCACCATGGACGACGCCGAGGCCGCCGAGCTCGTCGACACCGACACGCGTGAGGACATGTTCGTCAACGACCTCGTGATTATTCGCGCCGAGGGCTCCGACACCAAGGTCCAGGCCATCGCCGACGTCGCGAATCTGGACGGCAAGATCGCCATCGGCGACGCCAAGACCGTTCCCGCCGGCAAGTACGCCAACCAGGCCCTGGCCTCCGTGTGCCTCTACACCGGCACCGAGGGCGACGACGGCGAGTATGCTCCCGAGATCGCCGACAAGGTCGCACTGGCCGACAAGGTCGGCACTGCTGCCGCCTATGTGTCCACAGGCGACTGCGTGGCCGGTTTTGTCTACAGCTCCGATATCTTCCGCTACGACGGCATCGAGGAGGCCTTCGTGTGCCCCGAGGACTCGCACAAGCCCATCGTGTATCCCGGCGTTGTCGCCGATAGCTCCGAGCATGCCGACGAGGCCAAGGCGTTCATCGACTTCTGCCTGACCAACAAGAAAGCCCAGAAGATTTGGGCCAAGTACGGCTTTGAGCTTTCCGAGTAGTGCGGCTTGGCGCGATAATTCCATCGTTTTGTGTTTCACTCCGTCCTTGTATTCGCTTGGAGCTTTTCGTGCTTAATAGATTCCGCATGCTTGTCGCCTGTGCTTTGACCTTCGCGCTTTGCTGGGTGCCGGGATTTGCGTTTGCTGGGGACGCCGAGGACGGGGCCCAGGTTGCCGCGACCGCTCATGGGCTTTCCTATGGGATCGAGGGTTTTGAGCGGTTGGCCAAGGGGACCGCTCGTTCCATGGAGGGCCAGCCTGAGGGCTACCGGTTTCCCGTTGACGAGGACGTGGACCTTGTAGTGGTGCCCGCTGCCGATCGCGTTGTGGTGTGGATATCGCCCAAGGCGGTCGAGAAGTATGGATTGGATCCGCAGGATAACGAGTGCGTATCGGGTCTCAAGGCCCTCGTCTGTAAGTTCGACAGCGCAAACTGCATGGGAGGTGCGCAGCTAGGGGACGTGGATCTTCCTTGGTATGTCACGGCGGAAACAACGTTTGATGCCGGCGGGTATACCTATGGCTTTGACGAGCGCGGTGCGGATGGGGACCGCTATGTGGTGATTGCATCAGCCTCGGGTGATGCCAAGGGCGGCGCGCGTTGGCTTGATAGCGCTCAAATGGTAGAGGCATCGTCTGTCGTGTTGCGGGATGAGCAGGGCCCCTTGGCCTCTCTGGCCTCCTTATTGGGCGGCATCGACTATCGCCCGTTTTGGGTGTCCATAAAAACGAGCGGCCTTGCCCTGGTGATCGCGTTTGCGCTGGGCCTGTTTGCCGCGTGGAAGACCATGGGTACCACGAGCCGCGTGAAGGGTTTGCTCGATTCGGTCTTTACCATCCCTATGGTGCTGCCGCCCACGGTCTGCGGCTTTTTGCTCCTCATGCTGTTTGGCCGCTCGACCGGGGTGGGCCAGTGGCTGATCGCACACGGCATCTCGATCGTCTTTACCTGGCCCGCGGCGGTCATTTCGGCCGTCGTTGTGTCGTTTCCGCTGGTCTACCGCACGGCGCTCGGAGCCTTCGAGAGCCTCGACACGCAGATGCTCGATGCGGCGCGAACCCTGGGATGGTCCGAACGTCGCATCTTTGCCAAGCTTATGATGCCGCTTGGCTGGCCCTCGATTGCCGCCGGCACGGTGCTCGCCTTTGCCCGCGCGATGGGCGAGTTTGGCTGCACCCTGTTCTTTGCGGGCAACTACGCCGGTATTACGCAGACCATTCCCATTGCGATTTACTTTAAGTGGATGGGTGGCAATACGTCGGTGGCGCTCTTTTGGGTCGTGGTCGTAATTGCGTTCAGCTTCCTGGTCATCCTGTTCATCAATATGTACACGGCGCATTCGCAAAAGTACCGCGAGCGCGGCCTGTCCCGCGCGGAGCGCAAGCAGGCCAAGCAGCTGGGCGGCCAGACCGATTCGCTCGACCCAGTCGGCGGCGATGCACTGCGTATCGATCGCGAGGCGTTGGCCGAGCTTATGCGCGATGACACGGTCGCAAAGGGAGGTCGATAAGCCATGTCGCTTGTTCTGGATATCAAAACGCGCTATCCGGGGTTCACTCTCGACATGCAGCTTGAGGCCGGCGAGGAGCGCGTGGCCCTGCTGGGCGCCTCGGGTTGTGGCAAGAGCTGTACGCTGCGCTGCATTGCCGGCGTGGAGACGCCCGACGAGGGCAAGATCGTCGTCAACGGCGTGACCTTTTTTGACTCGTCGGCGGGCATCAACCTGTCGCCCCAGGAGCGCAAATGCGCCCTGCTGTTCCAAAACTATCAGCTCTTTCCCAACATGACGGTGGCCGATAACGTGTGCGCCGGCGTAAAGGATGCGGGCGACGCCGCGGCGCGTAAAAAACTTGCCGAGCGCTACCTGGGCATTTTCGGTCTGGCCGACTTTGCCGACCGCTATCCCGCGCGACTCTCGGGCGGTCAGCAGCAACGTGTGGCGCTTGCCCGTATGGTGGCGGCGCATCCGGGCATCTTTATGTTCGACGAGCCCATGAGCGCGCTCGATTCCTATCTTAAGAGCGCACTCGAGCAGAACATGCTCGACCTGTTCGACGTCTGTAACCGCACCGTGCTCTACGTGAGCCACGACATCGACGAGGCGTGCCGCCTGTGCGGGCGCATCTGCGTGATGCACGACGGGCATGTTGAGGAGATCGGCTCCATCGAGGACGTGGTCCGCCGTCCGCAGACGCTGGCGGCACTGCGCCTGACGGGCTGCAAGAACACAAGCCGGGCGCGCAAGATCGGCGATGAAGAAGTTGAGGCCCTCGACTGGGGCATGACCTTTAACGTGGGTCGCGAGGTTCCCGATGACGTGGCATATCTGGGTATTCGTGCGAGCTACTTCCATGTGGACAACCGTGCCGAGCGGGGTCGCAATAGCTACGATTTGCACGTGGCGCGCGTGAGCGATTCGCGTTTTGAGCGGCTGGTGCTGTTGGATGCGCCGCGGGCCGATGCGCCCACGCGTCTGCAGTGGAAGGTCAACAAAGTGGGCGTGCCTGTCGACGAGCTGCCGCAAGCAGACGAGACGCTTCGCATGCATTTTGATGCCAGCAGGATCCATTTGGTTTGTCGATAGCGCCGGGTAATGCCGTCGGGGATATAAGCCTCGGCGGCTGTGTCTTGCCGCTCGCCGAATGAGGAATGACAAACTCTTATCAATCAAGATAATTATTTATTAAACGACGGCACACGAGGCTGTCGTACGAATGTCAACGGTGTTCGTCTGGACGATGACCGCTGATATAGTTGACCTTGACTGGTTAAGGAGGGTGCGCACATGCCGCAGACGACATACATTCGCCGCGTTGCCGCGCGCGCCCTGTATATGGCTCGGAGTCGCATATGAGCAGGTATGTTCACGGCTCCGGGAGAGACGACGCACAACTAAATAATCGACCGCAAAGCAGGTTCCCTAAAATTCCGGGTTTGAGCACGGCCGGGCAATCGCCGTCCGTCGTGCATCGATACCGCTGTTATCCATTTTTGGTTCGAGAGGGGAACCGTCATGGCTGAAGAATTCGATTTTCATCCGATGTGGGAGAGCCTCGGCATGAATCTTGCCGATCACGACATGCTGCTGGGCGCCGTGGGCCAGATGTACGGCGATATGTTCCTGACGCAGAACAACCGTCCCAAGTCCACGTCCTACCTGGACTTTGTGGCCACCAACATCCACAGCGGCCGTATTAAGGAGATGCTCGATAAGAAGGAGGCCGGCGAGGCCACCAAGATCGTCGGTTCGTTCTGCGTGTACGTGCCCGAGGAGATCGTACTTGCCTGCGACGGCATCCCCGTGGGCCTGTTCTCGGGTGCCGACTGGGCAACGGACAAGGTCGAGGAGCACCTGCCGCGCAACACCTGTCCGCTTATCAAGAGCTTTGCCGGCTTTAAGCTGGGCGAGGTCTGCCCCTACATTGAGTCGAGTGACTTGGTGGTGGGCGAGAACACCTGCGATGGCAAGAAGAAGGCCTACGAGTTCTTTGCCACGCAAAAGAACATGTACGTCATGGATATTCCCAACGTGCACGATGAGTCCGCACTCGTGACCTGGAAGGCCGAGGTCAAGAAGCTCGCCGCCAAGATCGAGGAAGAGTGTGGCGTCAAGATTACGCCCGAGCGTCTGAAGGCCGCCATCCACGCCGTCAATGAGAAGCGTCGCGCCCTGCAGCGCCTCGCTGCCACGCGCGCTGCCGACCCGGCGCCCATCAGCGGTCTCGACAGCCTGCTGACCGTTCAGGCCGCCTTTATGGACGACACGCCGCGTCTGACCGGAGCCATTAACGATATGGCGGCTGAGTGCGAGCAGCGTGTCGAGGCCGGCGAGGGCGTGGCGCCCAAGGGGACTAAGCGCATCCTGTACACCGGTACGCCCATGGCCGTGCCCAACTGGAAGCTGTTCAACCTCATCGAAAAGGCCGGCGGCGTCGTGGTGGGCGAGGAGTCCTGCACGGGCTCGCGCTACTACAAGGACCTGGTCGACGAGTCCGGCGAGACGGTCGACGAGATGCTTGACGCCATCGCCGAGCGCTACTTTAAGATCAACTGCGCCGTCTTTACGCCCAACGACCAGCGTATGAAGGACATTGTCCAGATGGCCAAGGACCTGCATGCCGATGGCATCGTCGACGTGGCCCTGCAGTTCTGCACGCTCTACGAGATGGAGTCCTTCACCGTGGAGAAGGCCGCCGAGGAGGCAGGCATTCCGTTTATGCACATCACGACCGACTACGCCGGTGAGGACGCCGGTCAGCTCCAGACCCGCATCGAGGCCTTCCTCGAGACGATTTAGCCGCACCGCCGGGTGTTCCTATCCACGCGATAGGGATTTCTCTGCTGCCATGCCGGTCGGTGTCCGGATGCACCGCAGGGCGCCGATCGGCTTCGCATAACTGCCGGGGCGGGGATTTTCGCCGTCCCGGCAGATTCTGTCCGTTTGTTCAGACACGAAAGGAACTCAATGAATAACGACCTTTTCAAGGCGGGCGTTTCCCGTCGCGGTTTTCTGACCGGCTCCGCTGCCCTGTGCGTCATGGCGGGCCTCGGCCTCACCGGCTGCGGCGGTTCGGGCGCCGAGAGCGGTAGCGCCGCTGCCTCCGGCCAGGATGTGGAGTATCGCGACGAGCTGCAGATCGCGCTCCCGGCGAGCCCGGACGGTCTCGATCCGCACACCACGTCGTCGCTTGTGACCATGGACATCATCTGCAACGTCGTCGAGCCGCTCTTTGGCCTCGATAGCGACTACGAGCCCCAGCCCGTGCTGGCCAAGGGCTATGAGGTCTCCGACGACGGCCTGACCTACACCATCAAGCTGCGCGAGGGCGTCACCTTCCACAACGGCAAGGAGTTTGGCTCCGAGGACGTCGTGGCTTCGATGAACCGCTGGCTCACCGTCAACGACCGCGCCGCGAGCCTGCTGCCCGGCGCCACCTTCGCCGCCACGGGCGACCACGAGGTCACCTGCACGCTGACCGAGCCCGCCATCGACTTTCTGATCATCCTGGGCAACCACTCCCAGTATCCGGGCATCTTCCCCTCCGAGGTCATCGAGGCCGCGGGCGATACCGGCGTGACCGAGTACGTGGGTACCGGTGCCTACAAGCTTGTGGAGTGGAAGCAGGACCAGTACATCCATCTCACCCGCTACGAGGACTATGTCGCCGCCCACGGCAAGGCTTCGGGCTACACCGGCAAGGTCTCCGCGCCCACCAAGGACATCTACTATCAGTTCGTGACCGAGGCCTCCACGCGCGTGAGCGGGTTTGAGACCGGCGAGTACGATATCGCCGGCGAGATTCCCACCGAGAACTACCACGACTTCGACGGCAACGACGACGTTAAGCTCTACACCCATAACGCCGGCGTTCTGACCGCCTTCCTCAACATGAACGAGGGCGTCTTCGCCGACGAGGAGATCCGCAAGTGCGCCCTCATGGCTATCGACTGCGAGGCGGCCGCTCTTGCCGCCTATGGCGAGAAGGAGCTCTTCAACATCGATCCCAACCTTGGCAACCCCGAGAACGCTCAGTGGGCGACCGACGCGGGCAAGAAGTACTTTAACCAGGCCGACGCCAAGGCCGCCAAGAAGGCCCTGGCCAAGACCTCCTATGCCGGTGAGACGGTCAAGCTGCTGACCACCCCCGACTACAAGGATATGTACAACGCCACCGTCGCGCTGCAGGAGCAGCTCGAGAAGGCCGGCTTCACCGCCGAGGTCGACAGTTACGAGTTCGCGACCTTCATGGACATCCGCTCCGGCAAGCCCGAGCAGTGGGACCTTTTTGTGGCCTCCACCAACTACAAGCCCATCCCGGCCCAGTCCCTCTCGGTCTCCAAGGCCTTCTATGGCCTGTCCGACGAGAAGGCGCTCAAGCTCGTGGCCGAGACCCGCACCGCCAAGGACACCGACGCCGCGGCCAAGAAGTGGGCCGAGGCTCAGGAGCGCCTCTATGAGATCGCCGTCATCGAGCCGCTTTGCCACTACGCTTCCATCACGGGCACCCAGGCAGACGTCGAGGATGTCGAGGTGCTCGACGGCGCCATCATCTGGAACGCCAAGCGTCCGGAGTAATGCAATAGATGGCGTGGCGGCTTGAGGGGTCTGGTCCCCTGTGGCCGCCATGCCCTGTCCACGTTCAGAGGGGAAATAGACGCCTCGCATGTTGAAGTACACGCTCAAACGTATAGGCGCGATGGTTCCGGTGATGCTCATCATCTCGGTCGTCGTGTTTTTGATTATCTATCTCACACCGGGTGACCCGGCCTCTTCGATGCTCGGCATGGAGGCTTCGGCCGACCAGATCGAGCGCGTCAACGATAGCCTGGGACTCAACGAGCCGCTGCCGCAGCGCTACGTTGAGTGGATGGGCGGCGTGCTTACCGGCGACCTGGGCAATTCGTATTTTATGCGCCAGCCCGTCACGCAGGCGATCGCCGAGCACTTTGGCCCCACGCTATCGCTCGCGCTTCTGGCACAGCTCATCGCGCTGTTGATTGCACTGCCCTGCGGCGTCGTCGCTGCCCTCAAACATGGGTCGCGCACCGACGCGGTCTTGCGTGTCGTTGCTCTTTTGGGCGTGGCGATACCCGGCTTTTTGATGGCGCTCATGCTTATGTGGCTGTTTGCCGTCACGTTGCGTGTGTTCCCGGTGGCCGGCTATGCGCCGCTATCGAAGGGCTGGTTCAGCCATTTACGCTATCTTGCGTTGCCGGCCATATCGCTTGGATGCGTGCAGGCGGCCCTGCTCATGCGCATGACCCGTTCGAGCGTGATCGAGGCCATGCAGCTCGACTGCGTCAAGACGGCGCGTGCCAAGGGCGTCTCCGAGGCTCGCGTGGTGCTGGCCCATGCCCTGCGCAACGCAGCGCTGCCGATTCTCACCTCGGTCGGCTATTCTTTTGGCGCCCTGATTACGGGTGCCGTGGTGACTGAGGCCATTTTTAACATCCCCGGTTTGGGCCAGCTGGTCACGAGCTCTATCGAGCGTCGCGACTATCCGGTGATTCAGGGCGTGCTTCTGGTCATCGCCTTGTTGAATTCGGTGATCAATTTGGCCGTCGACCTTGCCTATGGCGCTTTTGACCCGCGCGCTCGCAAATGGGGCGATGCATGATGGCAAACTTTAAGAAGGCTCTTGCCAACAAGGGGTTTGTGGTCGGCGGCTGCATTTTCCTGGCGATTGCGCTGATCGCGCTCGTCGGTCCGCTGGTGTGGACGGTTGATCCCAATGCACAGGAGATGACGTTGCGACTTTCGGCACCTTCGCCCGCGCATCCCTTTGGCTGCGATGACTTTGGCCGCGACCTGCTTGCCCGCGTCATCGCGGGCGCGCGCGTGTCGCTTGGCGTTGGCATTGCCGTCACGCTCGCGACGAGTGCGCTCGGCTTGGTGATCGGCGCCTATGCGTGCTACAACGAAAGGCTCGATCATATTCTCATGCGCATCTGCGATGGCCTTATGTCCATTCCGGGCGTGCTTTTGGCCATCGCGCTCATGGCGATGATGGGGGCGAGCGCGTGGAACGTTATCATCGCGCTCTCCATCGTCTATACGCCCAGCATGGCGCGCATCGTGCGCTCGCGTGCGATGGTGGTCAAGGAGGAGCCCTTTGTGGAGGCCCTGCGCGTGCAGGGCGCCTCGACCGCGCGCATCGTGTGGCTGCATATCGTGCCCAACGTTATGGCACCCTTCCTGGTGCAGGCGACCTTTGTCTTTGCCGAGGCCGTGCTCTCGGAGGCCGCCCTCTCGTTTCTGGGCCTGGGTATCAAGGCACCCGACGCCAGCTGGGGAAACATCCTGCAGGCAGGCAAGAACGTGATGCGCAAAGCCTGGTGGATGATCTTCTTCCCGGCAGCGGCCATCATCGCGAGCGTGCTTTCGCTGAACCTTGCCGGCGACGGCCTGCGCGACGCCCTCGACCCCAAGACCAAGGAGGACTAGCCCATGAGCGAACATCTTTTGGACGTGCGCGACCTCTGCATCTCGTTTGTGGGCCGCGATGGCAACGCGCTGGAAGCCGTCAACAAACTCAACCTGCATATCGATGCCGGCGAGATCGTTGGTGTTGTCGGCGAGTCCGGCTGCGGTAAGTCGGTGTTTGCCCAGAGTGTCATGCGCCTCTTGGAGCATGAACAGAAGATGGCCTATACCGGTCAGATTCTCTTTGACGGGGAGGACCTGCTCGCGCGTCCGCTCAAGCGCATGCGCGAGGTGCGCGGCTGCGATATCGCCATGATCTTCCAGGACCCGTTGTCCTCACTCAACCCCGTCATGACGGTGGGCGCGCAGGTTATCGAGGCCGTGCGGGCCCACCGTAAGGTGAGCCGACGCGAAGCCCGCAACGAGGCTCTATTGCTGTTGGAGCGTGTGGGAATTCGAGATGCCGCGGCCCGCTTCGACATGTATCCGAGCGATTTTAGCGGCGGCATGCGCCAGCGCGTGATGATCGCCATGGCGCTCGCCGGACACCCGCGCCTGCTTATCGCCGATGAGCCCACCACGGCACTCGACACGACGACTCAAAAACAGATTTTGGACCTTCTGCGCGACCTCAACAGTTCCGAGGGCATGGCGGTGCTTTTTATCAGCCATGATTTGGGTGTCGTCACGAGCATCTGCTCGCGCGTGCACGTCATGTATCTGGGCCAAATCGTAGAAGAGATCGACGCCTGCGGCCTTATGGAGCGCCCGAGCCACCCGTATGCCCAGGGGCTCATCGCGAGCATTCCGCCGCTCGAAGGCGAGCGAGTTGACACGCTGGCGGATATTCCGGGCACAGTGCCGCCGCTTACGGCAATACCCTGTGGATGCCGCTTTGCGCCTCGTTGCGCCCGGGCGGACGAGCGTTGCCGCGCGCAGGAGCCTCCGCTGGTTGCCGTGAATGCGTGCGACCGGTCTAAATGCTGGCTTGTCGGGAAAGGGGAGTGCCATGGCTGTTGATAGCGAAGCCCTGCTTAGGGTCTCACATCTGACTAAAACGTATCCCATGCCGGGCTCAGGTTTTAAGCGTCAGGCCTTTACCGCCGTGGACGATCTGTCGTTTGAGATCGCGCCGGGCGAGGTCTATGGCCTGGTTGGCGAATCCGGATCGGGCAAGTCGACGACTGGACGCCTGATCTGTGGTCTCGAGCGTGCGGATTCCGGCTCGATTGTCTATCGCGGGCACGACCTCGCCACGATGTCGGAGCGCGAACGCAAGCCGTTTCGCCGCGAGATCCAGCTGGTATTCCAGGATAGCTCTACGGCTTTTGACCCGCGCAACCGTGTCGGCCGCATTTTGGAGGAGCCGCTGATTATCGCCGGCGTGCGCGATGCGGATGAGCGCCATGGGCGCGCGCTCTCGGCCCTGGCTTCGGTCGGTCTTCTGGCAGAGCATTATGACCGCTATCCGCATGACCTTTCGGGGGGACAGCGTCAGCGACTCAATCTGGCACGGGCGCTTATTTGCGAGCCGCGCCTTGTGGTATGCGACGAGCCTGTCTCGGCGCTTGACGTGTCCGTGCAGGCCCAAGTGCTCAACTTGCTTCGCGACCTGCAGCGCACGACGGGCGTGGCGCTGCTGTTTATCACGCATGATATGCGTGTGGTTCGACATATGTCCGACCGGATTGGCGTGCTCTACCACGGTCGTCTTGTCGAGGAAGGCGCGGCCGAGGACGTGATCGCGCACCCGAGCGATCCGTATACGCAGGAGCTTATCGACGCCATTCCCTAGAGGATGCTTCCTTTTGGGTATGGCGTGGGTTCGTTGTTTAATTGTCGGTATATCGGCGCAAGAGAGGGGAACTACTATGGCCGAAATCGAGGGACAGCCGTTGCCGCGCACGTTTGAGGAGTTCAACGAGCAACGCAAGGCGGCGTTTATTCGCGTCAAGGATTACAAGCAGGCCGGCAATCGCCTGGTCGGCTTTTTGTGCAGCTATACGCCGCTCGAGATCATCGATGCCGCGGGCGCCGCAAGTGTGGCCTTGTGCGGCACATCCGACGAGGTGATTCCCGAGGCCGAGAAGGTGCTGCCGGCAAACCTGTGCCCGCTCATCAAGTCGACGTACGGTTTTGCCTACTCGCAAAAGTGCCCGTTTACGTACTTTAGCGACATGATCATCGGCGAGACCACCTGCGACGGCAAGAAGAAGATGTACGAACTGCTCAACGAGCTCAAGCGCACGCACATTCTGCATCTTCCGCAGGGTCGCGATCGCGCCTACGAGCGCGAGGGCTGGTACGAGGAGTGCCGCCTGCTCAAGGAGGAGCTCGAGGGTTTCTACGGCATCACGATTACCGATGACGACCTGCGCGCTGCCGTCCGTCGTCGCAATCGCCTGCGTGCTGCCCAGCTCGAGATGTTTGCGCTGCAGGCCAACCAGCCGGCGGGCATGAGCGGCGTCGACCTGATGAGCACCATGTTTGCCGGTACGTTCAGCTTTGATATCGAGGCCTATACGCAGCA
>CBCSNG010000029.1:0-23588 GCA_965141635.1 uncultured Collinsella sp.
GATGATCTCGAGGTGCAGCTCGCCCATGCCGGCGATGATGGTCTGGCCGGTCTCGTGGTTGGTGGACACCTGGAAGGTCGGGTCCTCCTCGGCGAGCTTGGTCAGAGCCAGGGACATCTTGTCCTGCTCGGCCTTGGTCTTGGGCTCGATGGCAACGTCGATAACGGGCTTGGCGAACTCGATCTTCTCGAGGACGATCTCGTTGCCCTCGGCGCACAGGGTGTCACCGGTGGTGGAGTTCTTGAAGCCGACGCAAGCGACGATGTCGCCGGCGGCAGCGTCGTCACGGTCGATACGCTCGGCGGCGTTCATCTCGAGGATGCGGCCGAGGCGCTCGCGCTGACCGTTGGAAGCGTTGATCACGTAGGAGCCGGACTCGGCACGGCCGGAGTAAACGCGGACGTAGGTGAGCTTACCGACGAACGGGTCGGTCATGATCTTGAAGACCAGGCCGGAGAAGGGCTCGTCGAAGGAAGGATGACGCTCGATCTCCTCGCCGGTGTCCGGATCGGTACCGGTGACGGCCTCGACGTCAAGCGGGCTGGGCAGGTAGTCGACGACAGCGTCGAGCAGCTCCTGGACGCCCTTGTTCTTGTAGGCGGAGCCCACAAAGACGAGGTTGAGCTCGTTGGCCAGAACGCCCTTGCGCAGAGCAGCCTTGAGCTCCTCGACGGTGAAGTCCTCCTCCATGAGGATCTTCTCCATGAGCTCATCGTCAAAGCTGGCAGCAGCGTCGAGGAGCTCCTCGCGCTTGGTGGCAGCGATGTCAGCGAACTCAGCCGGGATCTCGTCCATCGGCTCGGGGTAGGTCATGCCCTTGTCGTCGGCCTTGAAGTCCCATGCAGTCATGGTGACCAGGTCGATGACGCCCCAGAAGTTGTCCTCGGCGCCCATCGGGACCTGAGCGGCCACGGCGTTAGCGTCGAGACGATCCTTCATGGTCTCGATAGCGTTGAAGAAGTCAGCACCCACGCGGTCATACTTGTTAATGAAGGCGATGCGGGGGACGTTGAAGGTAGAAGCCTGACGCCAAACGGTCTCAGACTGGGGCTGAACGCCGGCAACGGCGTCGAAGACGGCGACAGCGCCATCGAGGACGCGCAGGCAGCGCTCGACCTCGGCGGTGAAGTCAACGTGGCCCGGGGTGTCGATGATCTGGATGCGGTAGTCCTTACCGTCCTTGTTCCAGAAGCACGTGGTAGCAGCGGAGGTAATGGTTACGCCGCGCTCCTGCTCCTGAACCATCCAGTCCATGGTGGCAGCGCCCTCATGGACCTCACCGATCTTGTGGGTCTTACCGGTGTAGTAGAGAATACGCTCGGTCGTGGTGGTCTTACCGGCATCGATGTGAGCCATGATGCCGATGTTACGGGTATCGGAAAGCTTGTACTTAGGCTTAGCCATGTTAGTTCCTTACCTTAACTTACCAACGATAGTGAGAGAACGCGCGGTTGGCCTCGGCCATCTTGAAGACGTCCTCACGCTTCTTGACGGAAGCGCCCAGGCCGTTGGAAGCGTCGAGGATCTCGTTGGCGAGACGCTCGGCCATGGTCTTCTCCTTGCGAGCGCGGGAGAAGTTGACGATCCAGCGGATACCCAGAGCGGTGGAACGACGGGAGTTAACCTCCATCGGGACCTGATAGGTAGCGCCACCGACACGCTTGGGCTTAACCTCGAGCGTGGGCTTGACGTTGTCCATAGCCTTCTTGAAGGTAGCGAGAGCGTCGCCACCCTCGGACTTCTCGGCAACGATCTCGAAAGCGGTGTAAACGATGCGCTCAGCGGTGGCCTTCTTGCCGTCAAGAAGGACCTTGTTGATGAGCTGAGTCACCAGGCGGTTGTTGTAAACGGCGTCAGGCTGAACCTCACGACGATTAGCTGCTGCACGACGCGGCATGTGAAATCTCCTTAAGTGTCTACCGTGCGGCGCTTAGGCGGCACACGGCGAAAGTATCAAAACGTTATCTGGCTTATTTAGCCTTGGGGCGCTTAGCACCGTACTTGGAACGGGCCTGCATACGGTTCTGGACCGGAGCAGCGTCGTAGGCGCCACGGATGACGTGATAACGGACACCAGGGAGGTCACGGACACGACCGCCGCGGACGAGCACGATGGAGTGCTCCTGCAGGTTGTGGCCCTCACCCGGGATGTAAGCAGTAACTTCGATGCCGTTGACAAGGCGAACACGGGCAACCTTACGAAGAGCCGAGTTCGGCTTCTTGGGGCTCGTGGTGAAGACGCGGGTGCACACGCCGCGCTTCTGGGAGTTGTGCTGCAGAGCAGCGTTCTTGGACTTCTTGGGCACGGAACGACGGCCCTGGCGAACCAGCTGGTTAATAGTAGGCAAAGCGTACTCCTTCTCGAATGATTCCAGCTTTCTGTAAAGTGCAACGGCTTGAATCGAGGGGTCAGCATCCCCCTACGAAACACGCAGTTCGATAGGATACGTGCCGTTAGCTGTGTCGTCAACAGACCACGCCGCCGGGCGTATCCCAAAATTGGCACATTTCCGCAAAGCCTACACAAAAGGAATCCCCTTCTGTGCGCGGGGGCGGATTCCCGGTCCGGGCGGCCCGCTGTTTAAGTTTGCTGCTCTACAGTCCTGCGCAAGACGGAAAGCACATTAAGTGCTTTCCTTTGCGTGCGGAACTCGCGACAAACTTAAACAGCGGGCCGCCCGGACCGGGAATCCGACGTGCTCGTCGGGGCAACGTTCCCTACCAAAAAGGGACAGGTTTATTTTGGTCGGTTTTATCTGGGGAAACGTCGCGCTCCAGCGGTGATCCGACCTCACTAACACTGTAGATTGACGGTGTTTTCGGAAGTATGCGGCAAATTATGAACTTACCGAGCACACAGGGATTTTGCGATAACAAACCCGCAGGTAGAACGCTTGAGCATATACGGTGTGGTCGACCCATCAAGATTTTGCCGCATACTTCAGAAATGCAGGCGAATATCGTGCGGTCTAACCGCCCATTTACCGCAAAGAAGGCCGCTTCCCCTAGTAGGAAGCGGCCCCAAATCTTACGAATAGACGATGGTAAAGGGTTCCGACGTTTCGGCGCCCCCTGTTGAAGTGCAGCGTGTGCCTTCGAGCGTTACTGAAACCACTTGGTCGACATCAATCAACTTCGTTGGCACCCAAATGTTCTCTCCGCTATTGCGTGCCATCGAAACATAGAAATTGTACGCCCCTGCGTCGTCATCTTCGATAATCTGCTCCGATCCATCCTTGTAGCTGACGGTCAGTTTATGATCAACTGCTTCATAGCCCAGATCATCGATGTGCGTCTGGATGGAAAACGGGCTGATCTCGAGAGGCGAGTCATCGGAGCGGAGTTCCTTTGTATCGACGTACGCTCCAACGCTAAACTCGGGCGTCGATGCTTCGAACAGCTTCGCGTCCTCGCCTTCGCCCTCAGTCCAGCAGATATTCCAGGTGACCGCATGTCCCAAATCTCGCTCGCGATCCCACGAGGCAAAGTACATCGTGCCATTAATGACCGTGTCGCTTGATGTGTCCTTATCAATTGTGCAGCGTGTGTCAGCCCATTCCTCGCCGAAGTTCATGCTGGGCGTGCCGATGCCTTGTTCTTCTTCACCATAGAGAACAAGTTCGCCTGTCTCTGCTGCCGGCTTGTAGTAGTTAACGCCATTTGAATTGGACAACGTAAACGTCACGGCTCCGCAGCCGTTTTGGTCAATAGCCATCTCATGGATATCAAGCGTATAGCCGTTACCCTCGACGGACAGATTAACCTCCTGAACTGCGCCCTCCAGGCTTTGGGGCGCGATGCCGTCACCAAACTCTCTGGTGTAGGTATATTTAGTCCCCGATGAACCGCCGTTGGTCCAGGTAATGGAATCCCCGTTGCCGTGGTTTCCCCAGGCTGAGGCAAAATAGCTGGAATTGATAACGGCGTAGGCGACCCCTCCGGTCGCCAACACTCCGGCAAGACATCCGATTACGGCAACATACAGAGGCTTCGCGTGACCCTTTCGACGAAGCGGCTCTCCAGCCGCAGCATCAATAACACGGTCGGCAAGGTCGCTATCGGCTTGGATGGACTCGAAGGCCTGCTTGATTTGATTGGATTTCACGGTCGCCCTCCTCTAAGATGAATTTGAGCTTCGATCGACCGCGAGCTAAACGCGTTCGAACGGTCGCGGCTGGTACATGCATCAACTCGGCAATCTCTGAGGTCGAAAAGCCCAGGTAGTAATAGAGCACGATGGGAACGCGGAATCGCTCCGGAAGTCGCATAACGTCTGACAGGACCGCCTTGGTCTCATCCTGCGCCGCCGAAAGCGAATCGGCCAGATTCTCAATATCCTCCACACGCCTCCATGGCTTTCGAAAGAGCGATTTGCATTCATTGATCGTGACCCGGACAAGCCAGCGGCGAAGATGTTCCCAACTTTCAAAGTGCCCATCGCTTTTAAGCAACTTAAGAAAGACATCTTGGGCAACATCGTCGGCATCGGCACGATCGCGCAGGTACGTCAATGCGATTCGAAACACGACATCACGGTGATCCTCGACCGCCTGTCTAAATGCTTGTTCTTCCATAATCACCTCCCGGTGACGTTAATAATTCTTGGTGAGGCCCTCACCTTAGATACGCTCTTGTCGGGCGAAATGTTTCAAATTCAAGCAGGAAAAACCTACCAAAATATACCTGTCCCTTTTTGGCAGGTTTTCTTTAACAAAAAGACCCGCTTCCCTGTTGGGAAACGGGTCTTTGGAAGGACGGTTAACGTACTAGGAAATTACTCCTCGTCGTTGTCCTTGGCCTCTTCGGCGTCGTCGGTGTCCACGAGCTGGTTGAGCAGCTCGTCGAGGGAAGCCATGTCCTCGTTGATCGCGCCGTTGGCGGGAGCCTTCTTGTCGTCGATCGGGGCGCCCAGGAGCTCCTCGTCGGCGTCGGCGTGATGCGTCGGAGCGGCGGAGGTGCCCAGCAGGATGTCGTCCGGACCGTCGGGGCTAAAGACCATCTGCAGCAGCTGCGAGAGGTCTTCCTCGTCGGCAACGTCGTCGTTGTTCTCGAGGATGTAGAGCAGGTCGTGGGCCTCCAGGCCGTCACGGAGCTCCTCGATTGCCTTGGCACCGATGCCATCGATGCGCAGCAGATCCTCCTCGGACTTACCGACCAGGTCGCCGACCGTCTCGATGCCGACCTCGCTGAACTTGTTGGTCCAGCGCTGCGACACGCCCAGGTCGTCGAACAGGTACAGGCGAGCCTTCTCGGCGGAGATGGTGTGGCCGTTGCGGGTGAACGAACCGTCAGCACCGCCGAACTCGTCGTAGCCGGCCCAGTCGAGCTGCTGCGGGAGCCGCTCGTCCAGGTCCTTGAGCTCAACCGGAGCCCACTCGGGCAGCGACTTGGCGTTGGGCGAAGCCGGGCCGTCGATGTCCACGTAGCCGTCGGCCGTGCGATACGTCAGCTTGGCGTTGGCGTACGGCTTGAGGCCGGTACCAGCCGGGATCTTCTTACCGACGATAACGTTGGACTTAAGGTCGAGCAGGTGGTCAACCTTGCCCTCGATGGCAGCCTCAGTAAGGACACCAGCGGTACGGATGAACGAAGCGCTCGACAGCCAGGAGTCGATGTTGGACGCGACCTTGAGCGTACCCAGGATGACGGGCTCGGCCACGGGAGCCTGACCGCCCAGACGGGCAACGCGCTCGACCTCGTCGGCGAACTCGTAGCGGTCGACGTACTGACCAAGCAGGTACTTGGAGTCGCCGGGGTTGGTGATCTGAACGCGACGCAGCATCTGACGTGCGAGCACCTCGATGTGCTTGTCGTTCAGGTCGACGCCCTGGCTGGTGTAGACGTCCTTGACGCTCTCGACGAAGGTGTGCATCGTCGACTCGATGTCGGTCAGCTTGCGCAGGTTGCGGAAGTTGACGAAGCCCTTGGTGATCTGGTCGCCGGCGCGAACCTCGCAGCCGTCCTCGATCTCGGGCATAAAGCGCACCGAAGCGGGAACGCGACGCTCGTCGAGGACACGAGTGTGATCCTCGGAGTCGGTGAGCGTCAGCACGTACTCGGACTTCTCGGGCTTAATCGAGAGGTGGCCGGAGTACGGAGCCAGCTCGGCCTCGCGACCCAGGATCTTCTCGTTGACGTTGCCGACGATATCGAACATACGGCTGACCGTAGGCAGACCCTGCGTAATATCGTCGACGCCAGCGACGCCGCCGGAGTGAATGGTACGCATCGTAAGCTGCGTACCGGGCTCGCCGATGGACTGGGCGGCAATAATGCCGACGGCAGTACCGATAGCGACCGGACGACGGGTGGAAAGATCCCAGCCGTAGCACTTCTGGCACACGCCGTACTTGGAGCGGCAGGTGAGCAGCGCGCGAAGCTTGACCTTCTTAAGGCCCGCATCGACCATCTTCTGGATGTCGGCGACCTTCTCGATGTAGCCGTCCTGCTCAAAGAGCACGGTGCCATCGGGGGCCACGACGTCCTCAATGAAGCAACGGCCGACGAGGTCGGTGTTGAGGTCGGTGGTACCGGGGATGATGAGGTTGTAGGTGACGCCCTCGTGCGTACCGCAGTCCTCCTCGCGGACGATGACGTCCTGGGCCACATCGACCAGACGACGGGTCAGGTAACCAGAGTCCGAGGTGTGGGATGCGGTATCGACCAGGCCCTTACGGGCACCGTAGGTCGAAATGAAGTACTCGAGCGGCAGCAGGCCCTCGCGGAAGTTCGCCTTAATGGGAAGGTCGATCGTCTCGCCGGACATGTCTGCCATCAGGCCACGCATGCCGCCGAGCTGACGCAGCTGGGTCTTAGAACCACGGGCGCCGGAGTCGGCCATCATGTAGAGCGGGTTCTCCTCGTCGAACATGTCGAGCATGAGCGCTGCAACCTTATCGGTACAAGCGGTCCACTCGTTAACGACTTCGATGTGGCGCTCCGTCTCGTTGATGAAGCCCTCCTCGAAGTACTCGTTGATCTGGTCGACGTTGGCCTGGGCGCGGTCGAGCAGCTCCTGCTTCTCCGCAGGGATGAGAGCGTCCCACACCGAGATGGTGAGGCCGGCGCGGGTAGCGTAGTGGAAGCCGGAGTACTTGATGGCGTCGAGGATCGGGCCGACCTTGGCCTCGGGGTAACGATCGCAGCAGTCGGCAACCAGCTTGGCCACATCGCCCTTGACCATCTTGTAGTTCATGAACTCGTAGTCTTCGGGCAGGCACTGGCGGTTGAAGATGATACGGCCGATAGAGGTCTCGAAGCGCGCGGTCTTGTTACCGGTGACGTCGTAGTCGACAAACTCGTTCTTGCCGTTCTTGACGCGGAAGATACGGGTGCCGTCCTCGTTGATGACGTTGGCGTCGGCAGCGGACACGCGGACCTGGATCTTGGCCTGCATGTCGACCTCGGAGCGGCAGTCATAGGCGTGCAGCGCGTCGTCGAAGCTCGAGAACACGTGGTTCTCGCCCGGCAGACCCTCGCGAACCTGGGTGAGGTAGTACACACCGATGATCATGTCCTGCGAAGGGATGTTAACCGGCTTGCCGGATGCCGGCGAGCGCAGGTTGTTCGCAGAGAGCATGAGCACGCGGGCCTCGGCCTGAGCCTGGCTGGACAGCGGCACGTGGACAGACATCTGGTCGCCGTCGAAGTCGGCGTTGAAGGGCGAGCAGACCAGCGGGTGCAGGTGGATGGCCTTGCCCTCGACCAGCACCGGCTCAAAGGCCTGGATGGACAGACGGTGCAGGGTCGGTGCACGGTTGAGCAGCACGACGCGGCCGTCGATGACCTCTTCGAGGATGTCCCACACAAAGGTGGCACCACGGTCGATAGCGCGCTTGGCGCCCTTGATGTTCTCGACCTTGCCAAGCTCGACCAGGCGCTTCATGACGAAGGGCTTGAAAAGCTCCAGCGCCATGGTCTTGGGCAGACCGCACTGGTGCAGCAGCAGCTTGGGGTCGGTAACGATTACCGAACGGCCGGAGTAGTCGACACGCTTACCCAGCAGGTTCTGACGGAAACGACCCTGCTTGCCCTTGAGGGCCTCGGCGAGCGACTTGAGCGGGCGACCGCCACGGCCAGAGACCGGGCGACCACGACGGCCGTTGTCGAACAGGGCGTCCACGGACTCCTGGAGCATGCGCTTCTCGTTGTTCACGATGATCGCGGGGGCGTCCAGGTCGAGCAGGCGCTTGAGTCGGTTGTTACGGTTGATCACGCGACGGTACAGGTCGTTGAGGTCGGACGCAGCGAAGCGGCCGCCGTCGAGCTGGACCATCGGGCGCAGATCGGGCGGAATGACCGGGATGACGTCCAGGATCATGTTCGCGGGGCTGTTGCCGCCCTTCAGGAAGGCGTCAACGACCTCGAGGCGCTTGACGGCCTTCTCGCGCTTCTGCTTCTGGGAGTCCTCGTCGGCGATGATGGCCTTGAGCTTCTCGGCCTCGGAGGGGAGGTCGATGGCAGCAAGCAGGTCGCGGACGGCCTCGGCACCCATACCACCCTTGAAGTACATGGAGTAGTAGCGGGTCATCTCGCGGAACAGCGGCTCATCGGAGATGAGGTCGCGCTCGGTGAGCTTCATGAAGGCGTTGAAGGCGTCCGTGCGGAGCTGCTTCTCGTCCTTGCACTCTTCCTCGATGTCGACGATGCCAGAGGCGATTTCCTCGGGGGTCAGCGGCTCCTCATCGGAGAACTCGTCAAAGTTCTCGGGGTTGCCCTGCTCCTTGAGGGATTCGATCTGGCGGGCGCACTCGGCATCGATCTCTTCCAGATCGGCGGCGAGCTCCTCGCGCAGGTCGTCAGCGTCGGCCTCGCGAGCCTCGTAGTCTACCTCGGTGATGATGTAGCTGGCAAAGTACAGAACCTTCTCGAGGTCCTTGGACTTGATGTCGAGCATACGGCTCATCGGGAAGCTCGTGGGGCTCTTGAAGTACCAGATGTGGGACACGGGAGCGGCGAGCTCGATGTGGCCCATGCGGTCGCGACGCACCTTGGCCGAGGTAACCTCGACGCCGCAGCGCTCGCAGACGATGCCCTTAAAGCGGATGCCCTTGTACTTGCCGCAGGAGCACTCCCAGTCCTTGGCGGGACCGAAGATCTTCTCGCAGAACAGGCCGTCCTTCTCGGGCTTGAGGGTACGGTAATTGATGGTCTCCGGCTTCTTGACCTCACCGTGCGACCAGGAACGGATCTGGTCGGCGGAGGCAAGGGAGATCTTTACCGAGTCAAAATCAGTAGCTTCGAAATCTGCCACAGTCAACTACTCCTTATCAGTGGTCGTGGCGGCGACAGCCTCGGGTGCCTCGGCGGTCTCGGCATCCTGGGCCTCGACGTCGGCGTCAACGCCGGCGAGCGCGGCCAGGTCATCGAGGGCAGAGGTCTCCTCGGCGGTCACAGGGGCGGAGGCGTCCTCGTCGGCATCGTGCATGGGCTCGATGTCCAGCGCGAGGGAACGGATCTCCTTGACGAGAACCTTGAAGGACTCGGGGATACCCGGGACAGGAACGTTCTCGCCCTTGACGATGGACTCGTAGGTCTTGACGCGGCCCACGGTATCGTCGGACTTGACGGTCAAGATCTCCTGCAGGACGTTGGAAGCACCGTATGCGTACAGTGCCCAAACTTCCATCTCGCCGAAGCGCTGGCCGCCGAACTGAGCCTTGCCGCCCAGCGGCTGCTGGGTAACCAGGCTGTAAGGGCCGGTCGAACGGGCGTGGATCTTGTCGTCGACCATGTGGCCGAGCTTGAGGATGTAGGACGTACCCACGGTAATGGGCTCGCGGAACTCCTCGCCGGTGCGGCCGTCGAACAGGCGGGTCTTGCCGCGCTCGTCAAGCTGGGTAACAAACTCGGGGCGCATGTGATCGCCAAAGGCAGCGGTGGCCTTGTTGAGCATGTTCTTGTTGGCGCGACGGATGACCTCGGCGATCTCGTCCTCCTTGGCGCCGTCGAAGACGGGCGTCGCGGTGAAGAACGGACCGGGGACATACTTGTCGGAGTCGGCATCCTCGGTATCCCAACCGCAGGCAGCAGCCCAGCCAAGGTGGCACTCGAGCAGCTGGCCGACGTTCATACGCGAAGGAACGCCCAGCGGGTTGAGGATAACGTCGATCGGGGTACCGTCAGCCATGTAGGGCATGTCCTCGACCGGCAGAACGTTACAGATAACACCCTTGTTGCCGTGGCGACCGGCGATCTTATCGCCCTGCTGGATCTTACGACGCTGGGCGACGTAGACGCGCACCTGCTCGTTGACGCCGGGGGCCAGGTCGTCGCCGTTCTCGCGGCTAAAGCGGACGACGTCGATGACGCGGCCGTAAGCGCCGTGAGGCATCTTAAGGGAGGTGTCGCGAACGTCGTGAGCCTTGGCACCGAAGATGGCGCGCAGCAGGCGCTCCTCGGCGGTCAAAGCGCTCTCGCCCTTAGGCGTGACCTTGCCGACCAGGATGTCGCCAGGGCCGACCTCGGCGCCGATGCGGATGATGCCGTCCTCGTCGAGGTTGGCAAGCATGTCCTCGGAGAGGTTCGGGATCTCGCGGGTGATCTCCTCGGGGCCGAGCTTGGTGTCGCGGGCGTCGATCTCGTGACGGGTGATATTGATGGTCGTCAGCAGGTCCTCGGCCACCAGGCGCTCGGACACGACGATACCGTCCTCGTAGTTGAAGCCTTCCCACGGCATGTATGCCACGGTGAGGTTCTGGCCCAGTGCGAGCTCGCCGTGATCGGTCGAAGGACCGTCGGCCAGAGGCTCGCCCTGCTCAACGGTGTCACCGACGCGCACGAGCGGACGGTGGTTGATGCAGGTGGACTGGTTGGAGCGCTGGTACTTGGCCAGGTGATACTCGTCCATGCCGCCGGCATGCTTGACGATAATCTTGGAGGCGTCGGCAAAGATGACCTCGCCGGCGTTCTTGGCCAGGGTAACCTCGCCAGAGTCCAGGGCGGCGCGACGCTCCATGCCGGTACCGACATAGGGAGCGGCAGGGTGAACCAGCGGCACGGCCTGACGCTGCATGTTAGCGCCCATCAGCGTACGCTTGGCGTCGTCGTGCTCAAGGAACGGGATCAGCGTGGCTGCGACGGAAAGCATCTGACGCGGCGAGACATCCATGTAGTCGACGTCCTCGACAGGCACGTCGGCGGGAGCGCCGAAGGAGCCGTCGAAGTCGCGGGTACGGGCGATCACGGTGTGCGGACGGACGATCTTGCCCTCGGCATCGGTCGTGATGAACTCGTTGGTCTTGGGATCGAGCGGCGTGTTGGCCGGCGCGATGACGTGCTTCTCTTCCTCGTCAGCGGTCATCCAGTCGATCTGGTCGGTGGCAACGCCGTTCTCGACGCGACGGAACGGGGCCTCGATGAAGCCGTACTCGTTGACGCGGGCGTAGAGGGCGAGCGAGCCGATCAGGCCGATGTTGGGGCCTTCGGGGGTCTCGATCGGGCACATGCGGCTGTAGTGCGAGTTGTGAACGTCGCGGACGGCCGTCGGCACGTTGGTGCGGCGGCTGGAGCCCGACTTGTGGCCGGCAAGACCGCCAGGGCCGAGTGCGGACAGACGACGCTTGTGGGTCAGACCGGTCAGGGGATTCGCCTGGTCCATGAACTGCGAGAGCTGCGAGGAACCGAAGAACTCCTTGATGGAGGCCACGATCGGGCGGATGTTGATGAGCGACTGCGGGGTGATCTCGTCGATGTCCTGGGAGCTCATGCGCTCACGGACGACGCGCTCCATACGGCTCATGCCGATACGGAACTGGTTGGCGACGAGCTCGCCGACGGTGCGGATGCGGCGGTTGCCAAAGTGGTCGATGTCGTCAACCTTGAAGCCCTGCTCGCCGGCAGCGAGGGACAGCAGGTAGCGCAGCGTCGCGACGATATCCTCGTCGGTGAGCACCGTGACCTCTTCCTCGGTGGTGAGGTTGAGCTTCTTGTTGACCTTGTAACGACCGACGCGGGCCAGATCGTAGCGCTGCGGGTTGAAGAGCAGGCCCTCGAGCAGGCTGCGGGAAGCATCCACGGTGGGAGGCTCGCCCGGGCGCAGGCGACGGTAGATCTCGATAAGGGCATCCTCGCGGGTGAGGGCGGTGTCGCGCTCCAGGGTGCGCTTGATCACATCGGAGTTGCCGAGAAGCTCGATGATGTCGTCGTTGGTGACGGCGATGCCAAGGGCGCGCAGGAACATCGTGGCGCTCTGCTTGCGCTTACGGTCGATGGAGACCATGAGCTGGTCGCGCTTGTCGACCTCAAACTCAAGCCAGGCACCGCGGGACGGGATGATCTGGGCCTTGTAAATCTGCTTGCCCGAATCCATCTCGGAGCTGTAGTACACGCCCGGGGAGCGGACGAGCTGCGAGACGACGATACGCTCGGTACCGTTGATGATGAAGGTGCCCTGATCAGTCATCATGGGGAAGTCGCCCATAAAGACGAGCTGCTCCTTGATCTCGCCGGTCTCCTTGTTGGTGAGACGGACGTCGGTCAGAAGCGGAGCCTGATAGGTCATGTCCTTCTCGCGGCACTCCTCGACGGTGTGCGCGGGGTCCCCGAACTGATGCTCGCCGAAGGTAACCTCGAGAACATGGTTCTGGCTCTGGATGGGGCTGGATTCCTTGAACGCCTCACGAAGACCCTCGTCCTTAAAACGCTCAAAGGATTCCCTTTGAACAGAGATAAGGTTGGGGAGCTCCATGGCCTCCGGGATTTTCCCGAAGCTGACGCGCTTGCGCTCAGTGGCAGTATATGCGTAGGTCACCAGGTTTTTCCTCCTTCACGGAAATGCTCGGTGGGTTGGCGAGGCATAGCTTCGCCAGTTATCGCAACCTAATAGTTTATCAGGTACCGACCGTTGGGCAAGAAAAGCCTTGACGCGATTGAGTTTTTGGAGTAGCAAAGTTTTTCGACAGAAAATACGCAGGTAAATGTATGTGTATCGAACATCTGTTCATATATTTTCTGTGAACAGAGAGTCGACAATCGAAGCTCTTATAAAAAACGGGCGCGAACCGAGGTCCGCGCCCGTAAATGTCGATGCCCGAAGGCTTACTTGCGCATCAAGCCGCCGCGCTCGTCGATGGCGTCCCAGAAGGCGCCGGCAAAGCGAGGATCGCTTGCAGCCATGAGGGCGTTGGTGGCCATCCAGCCAGAAGGCGTGCCGGTGTCGTAGCCCGACAGCGGGTCGATGACGACAGCGTACATGGCCTCGCGGTCGAGCGAGCGGGCCATGGCGTCAGTCAGCTGGATCTCGCCGCCCTTGCCGGCCTGCTGATCGGCCAGCAGGTCCATGACCAGCGGGCTCAGCAGGTAGCGACCGACGATGTACAGGTTGGACGGAGCCGCCTCGGGAGCGGGCTTCTCGACCAGACCGCCGATGCGCCAGACAGCGCCCGGCTCGGCATCGGCAACGCCCTCGGCGCCCTCGAGCGAACCAACGCGCTCGCCGGCGATAACGCCGTAGCGGCTGACTTCCTCGGGCGAGCAAGCAGCGACGGCGATAACCGAAGCGCCACCGTGCTCCTTGGAAACGGCAAGCATCTTGTCGCAGATATCACGGTTAGGCACAACGTAGTCGCCCAGAAGAACCAGGAAGTTCTCCCCTGCCACGGCGTCGGCAGCAGAGCGGATAGCATGGCCGAGGCCCTTGGGCTCGTACTGATAACGGAAGTCGACCGGCATACCGCCAGCGTGGGCGACGGCATCGGCATAGGCGTTCTTGCCGCGCTCGCGCAGCAGGTTCTCGAGCGAGCGATCGGGCTGGAAGTAGTTCAGTAGCTCGGGCTTACCGGGAGAAGTAACGATGATGGCGTCGTCGACTTCCTCGGGATCGAGCGCCTCCTCGACGACGTACTGAATGACGGGCTTGTCGAGCACCGGCAGCATCTCTTTGGGCGTACACTTGGTGCCAGGCAGAAAACGCGTGCCAAGACCGGCGGCGGGGATGATTGCCTTCATGTTATTCAAAGATCCTTTCGCAGGCGCAAAAGCGCCCCATGCGTGCGGCGCACAGCCGCAGACCAAATTGCGATACCCAAGCATCTTACCGCTGGAACTATATGTCGCTACAAGGCAGAGACAATTCTTCAGCAGGTCAACGCAAATTATTGCTCGAATGGTGCAATTTTATTGCCCAACGGCAGGGCGCCCGATACGACGCAAATCACAGAACATGGCAGTTTGAGCTACCGATGTCGAGGGACCGAAAAACAAAAAAGACGGGGCTCGCAATGCGAACCCCGTCTGCAAAGAAATCTGGCGAGAAAGCCTGATTACTTGAGGGTGACAGCAGCGCCAGCAGCCTCGAGCTTCTCCTTGGCAGCCTCGGCGTCCTCCTTCTTGGCACCCTCGAGAACAGCCTTGGGAGCGCCCTCGACGACCTCCTTGGCCTCCTTCAGGCCAAGGTTGGTGAGCTCACGGACGGCCTTGATGACCTGGATCTTGTTGTCGCCGAAGCCCTCAAGCACGACGTCAAACTCGGTCTTCTCCTCGGCCTCAGCAGCGCCAGCAGCGGGAGCGGCGACAACAGCGGCAGGAGCAGCGGCGGAAACGCCGAAGGTGTCCTCGATAGCCTTAACGAGCTCGGAAGCCTCGAGAAGGGTCATTTCCTTAAGAGCATCGATGATCTCATCGGTGGTAAGCTTAGCCATTTCTAAGTCCTTTCGGTTTCCGTGTCTGTGCACGGAGATCAGTTAAAACACGGCGCGAATGCGCCAGGGGTGCGGCGTTGCCGCCGCGGGTGAAAACAGCGACTAGGCTGCCTTCTGCTCGGAGACCTGCTGGATCGAACGAGCGAGACCAGAGGAAACGCCGTTGACGCAGACAGCGATGTCGCGAGCGAAACCGGAGATGAGACCGGCGATCTGGCCGAGAAGCTGATCCTTGGTGGGAAGCTCGGCGATAGCCTTAACATCATCAGCGGAAACGGCCTTGCCGTCGGAGATACCGCCCTTGATCTCAAGGACGCCCTTGGACTTAGCGGAGAAGTCCTTAAGGGCCTTAGCGGCCTCGACCGGCTCGGACTCGTAGAACACATAAGCGACGGGGCCGGCGAGAATCTCGTCGAGCTCGGGCTGCTCCTGGTTCTTGAGGGCGATCTTGACCAGGTTGTTCTTGTAGACCTTCATCTCGGCGCCGCACTCGCGAAGCTGATGACGCAGCTCCTGAGCCTGCTTAACCGTCAGACCGTTGTAGTTGACGACGAACAGACCGGCGTTCTCGGCGATACGGGACTCGATCTCTGCAACCTTGTCGATTTTGTACTGCTGGGGCATGAATTACACCTCCTCGAATTCTTTCCGGGCACGGTCCGCCACAAGGACGTGACGGGGGCATGTCCAAAAAGAAAGCCCCCGCGCTGCATGAGCGACGGGGGCGAGAAGACATATCTACTCGACCACCTCGGCTGGCGGGATATCCCATTAAGCTCGCGGGCGATGCCCGTTTGCACCGGCTGTCTCTGGCAGCGGATTCGTGCGTGAACCGAAAGTATTATGGCGGGGACCCCGGCGTCGGTCAACGGAAAACCGGGCTGCACACAATTCCACCATCCGGCACGCGCCGCCGAAGGCCAGGCGCAAGGTTTTCGCTCGGTCAAGTCCTGGGCTCGCACGAAGGCCACATTAAGTGGCCTTCGGCTCGTGCGGAATCTACGAAACCCTTGCGCCTGGCCTTCGGCGGCGCGGCCTGCGTCAACTATGGGGCAGCCCGGTTTTCCGTTGGCCGGCGCGCCCCACTCATAATGCTTGGGTCGGTGGGCTGATGTGTTGCGTCCCTGATGGCTACAGGGTTGAAATGAAGGTGGACAGGCGATTTAGGCCTTCGTCCAGATCTTGGTCGGAGACGCAGTAGCTGAGGCGGATGTGGCCTTCGGTGCCGAAGCAGTCGCCCGGGACTAGGGCTACGTTTGCTTCTTTGATGGCTTTGATGCAGAAGGCTTCGCTGGTTAGGTCGAACTTTTTGATGCTCGGGAAAGTGTAGAAGGCTCCTGCGGGCTCTACTGCGTCGAGGCCCATAGCGTTTAAGGCTGCGAGCACGCGTTTGCGGCGGGCTCGGTAGACTTTGAGCATGGGGGTTGGGTCGACGGTCAGGGCTCGCGCTGCTGCGTCCATCTCAAATGAAACGGCACTCGATACTAGGTATTGGTGTGCTTTTGCGATCTCGGCGATGACGGGGGCTGCCGCTGCGAGCCAACCCAAGCGCCAGCCGGTCATGGCCCAGGGCTTGGAGAAACTCTCGATGATCACTGTCTGCTCGCGCAGCTCCGGGTGTCGCTGGGCGAAGCGCTCGTAGCCATCCACATAGACCAGACGGTTGTATACGTCGTCGCAGACTACGTAGATGCCCGCCTGCTCCGCTACGCGCGCCACGGCGTCGAGCGATGCCGCGTCGAGGATGCAGCCCGTAGGATTGTTGGGCGAGCAGATGACGATGGCCTTGGTCGCCGGTGTCACGCAAGCACGAAGTGCGTCCTCGTCAATCTGGAATTGCGCAGGCTCCGTATCCAAAAAGACCGCTTTGGCGTGGTTGGCAACGACGATGCTCTCGTACAGGCCAAAGGCCGGCGTGGGGATAATGACCTCGTCGCCGGGGTTGAGCATGGCCATAAACGTTGCCGACAGGGCCTCGGTCGCGCCGTCGGTCAGGATGACCTCATCGGCAGAATACGTAAGGCCCGCATCCCCCATGTAGGCAGACAGCGCCTCGCGCAGGGCGGGGCGACCGTTGTTGGGCGGATAGTGCGTGTCGCCGCGGTCCAACGAAGCAGTCACCTCAGCGCTAATCACATCGGGCGTAGGAAAATCGGGCTCGCCGAGCGCGAGCGCAATGCATCCCGGATGCTGGGCGGCGAGCGCATTGATCCGGCGGATGCCGGAGGGCTTGAGCGTGGCAAGCGAGGTATTCATGGGCAGACGCATGGCGTTCCTTTCGTAAGGGTTGCACTAGGATAGCGCGGCGGAGCGCCACCAGACGGTGTAACCTAAACGGAAACCAACCGGAAAGGAGGCGGCATGGAGACGACCGCGCGCGGCGATGTACCAAAAACACTGCATAACATCGCGTTTGTCAGTATTCCCGAAAGCGCCGATCTTGAGTTTTTGCTTTGGGACCTGCAGGATGCCATCGCCGCCTATGCCCGGCTTTCCGACACCGTACTCCCCCACCCGGTTGACTTGAAGGCGGATGATGCCGGTGCAGTCGATGGCATAGTGCTCGCTGTTGATGATGCATTTGACGATGAGGCTATGATCGCTGTCGAGCAGATACTCGATCGCCTTGGGAATACAGAAACACGCGTCTATGTCGTCGTCCAGGCCCTGTCCAACAACGCCAAGCAGACGGACGAAGTCCTCGACCGCCTGTATCGGGCATGTCTTCTACGTGACCTGCCATGGTGCGACGGCGTTGTCGTCTGCACCGGCACCGGCATCGCAGCGCTTCGCCACTCCCCGCGCATGGGTCTCTTGCGTCGGCCATTTTCGGAAGCGATGGATAAGCTTGTGGGCGCCGTACGCATGGGCTGCTCCATTAAGCATGCGCAGCTGCTTGGCGGTGGCAATGCCGGAGGCGTCGATGCCGACGGCATGGTGCGCGTCAAGCCCGCGCTGCCCGCACCGATCTGGCATGCCATCATGAAACGCCTCGGCACCCGCGCCCAATCAGATATCTAAATTACAGAGCGCCCCAGTCAACGGCCTCGCGCCAGCGCCCAACAAGGCGCTCTAGGCGCCATGCCGCATTGGCGGGACTTGTCGACGGCAGAACGATGGCCGGCAGCCCGGTGCGTTCTTGTAGATAGCGCTTGTAGAGCCGGCCAGCTGTACCACCGTTGCATATCACCTGCTTAATGGGAGCCGCGTCGGTAATGCGCTCGATATGTGCCGGCACAACGTTTTTGATGCTGGCGTCACTCGAACCCTTAATATCGCAGCTCTCGATCACGTCCCACAGGGCCACACCGCCGTTGAGCAGCATGGCCCGCTTGGCGGCAATCGAGGCATCGAGCGTCGCGGGCTCACCGCTTGCCAAAGGATCGCCCTCGTTGGGCGGCACGGGCACACCGAGGCACGCGGCCATCACGCGCCAAAAGCGATTCTGAGGGTTGCCGTAATAAAAGGCATTGGCGCGCGAAAGCACCGAGGGAAACGACCCGAGCACCAAAACGCGCGAGTGCTGGTCGAACACGGGCTCAAACCCATGCTCAATATGTTGATAGCCCTCGTCAGACGCTGCCATGGCCTAGGCCCTCAGCAGATAACGCACCTCGTAGGGTGCAAGCTCAAGGGCACCCGACAGCTCGACCGTGGGCGCATCGTCGGCAAGCAGGTCGACGAAGGAGCCGCTGAGTTCGCCAGCTCCAAAGGTGTAGGGCTCGTTCACGGCATTGACCGCCACGAGCACCGTCGCATCGTCGCAGGCGCGCTCGAACAGCAGCTGCTTGTTCTGGATCACCACGTTGCGATAGGCACCGTAGTTGAGGGCACGGGCTGCCGCGTCGTTTGCCGAGCGCAGGTGCGCCAGCTGCGTGACAAATGCCGTCAGCTCGTTGGGCGCGGGCTCATCGAGCGCAGGACGTAGCGCCCAATCGCCATCGGGGCCGCCCTTTTCGCCGGCAATCCCCCACTCGCTGCCGTAGTAGACGCACGGAATGCCCGGCATACCAAAGAGCATGCCGTAGGCGGGGCGCAGGCAGGACTTGTCCGTCAGGATGCTCGCCAGGCGCGGCACGTCGTGGTTGTCGACAAACGACAGCAGATGCTTGCCGCGATAAATGCACCAGGGGTCGCCGCCAAACTGGCGATGAAGCGAGTGGGCAATCTCGAACATGTTGACCGAGTTAAAGCTGGAGTACAGGCCCTTGTAGCACTCGTAGTTGGTGCAGGAGTCGAGCATCTCGTCGTTGACGATCTGGTTGTAGTCGCCGTGGAGTGTCTCGCCGATCAGCACGAAGTCGGGCTTGAGCTCGCGGGTAAAGGCGTGTAGGCGGCGCATAAAATCGCGATCGAGCATATAGGCGACGTCCAGGCGCAGACCGTCGACGCCAAAGACTTCGGACCAGCGACGCACGGACTCAAGCAGGTAATCGACCACGGCAGGGTTTTGCAGGTTGAGCTTCACAAGCTCAAAATGGCCCTCCCAGCCCTCGTACCAAAAGCCGTCGCCGTAGCACGAGTCACCGTCAAAGCTAATGTGGAACCAGTCCTTGTAGGGCGAGTCCCACTTGCGCTCCCGCACGTCGCGGAAGGCCCAAAAACCGCGGCCGACGTGGTTGAAGACAGCATCGAGCACCACGCGGATGCCATGGGTATGCAGCGTGTCGCATACGGCGGCAAAGTCGGCATCCCCACCCAGGCGGCGGTCGATATGGCGCAGACTGCGCGTATCGTAGCCGTGACTATCAGACTCGAGCGGCGGGTTGATGAGCACGGCGCCAATACCGAGTTTTTGCAGGTAGTCGGCCCACTGGGCGATCTTCATGATGGGGGCATCGGAGTTGGGCGCGTCGTTGGCAGCCTGGGCGAGCTCATCCTCAGCAACGGGCGCGGCGTTTTCGCGCGGAGCTCCGCAAAAGCCCAGCGGATAGACCTGGTAGAACGTCGTCTCGTATGCCCACATAGCAACCTCCCGGTAAGCTCAACACAACGACATCCATTGTATGCCCAGCAGAGTAGTTAATTTGGGACGGGGCTCTTTTAGCCACCCCGACCCTCCTGGGTTGTGATTAGGCGACGGGCTTGGCGCGACGGATGGCTGGGAACAGCACGGTGATGGCGAGGATGACGCCCACGACGGTAATCGCCCCGCCCACGAAGCCAATCCAAGCGATACCGGGACCCGAAACCACGGCACCGCCGATTGCGGTGCCCGTGCCGATGCCCAGATTGAACAGGCCCGAGAAGATCGACATGGCGACGGCCGACGAATCCGCCGGCGTGTACTTGATGAGCTCGGCCTGGAACGCCACGTTAAAGGCCGTGGCGCAGCAGCCCCACAGCGCGCAGACGGCAAGCACTGCCACGAGCGACGATGCGACCGGACCCATAAGCAGCAGAGCCACCGGCACGCCGGAGAGCGTGATAGCCAAGAACGGGAAGCGATGCCCGTCGAACAGGCGGCCAAACAGCCAGCTGCCCACCAGACCGGAGAAGCCAAACGCCGTCAGCGTCATGGTGATGGCGCCCGCGTCGACGTGTGCGACCTGCGCCAGGAAAGGCTCAATGTAGCTGTAGCTTGCGTAATAGCCGGTCGCCATAAAAACCGTGACCGCGTAGAGCGCGACCAGGAACGGATTCTTGAGCAGCTCGGGCAGCTGTTTGACGGTAAAGCGCTCGCCCGCCGGCATGGCCGGGAACACCGCGGCCTGGTAGACGACCGCGATGGCTGAGAGGGCCCCGACCACGGCAAACGTCATGCGCCAGCCCACGGCCAGCCCGATGGCGCGGCCGATCGGCAGGCCAAAGATCTGCGCGATGGACGAGCCCGTGGCGATCATGCTGATGGCGAGCGCTCCGTGGCGACTGTCGACCAGGCGCGAGGCCATAATCGAGGCGACCGACCAGAACACGGCATGCGCGCAGGCGACCACCAGACGTGCGCAAACCAAAATAGGATAGGTGGGCGCCACGGCGGACAGGAACTGGCCCAGCGAGAACACGGCGAGCACGCCGAGCAGCATCCGCTTGAACTCAAAGCGCGAGGCAAACACCATAAGCGGCAGCGACAGCAGCATGACGCCCCAGGCGTAGACCGAGATCATGATGCCTGCTTGGGCCTCCGTGAGCGAGAACGATGCGGCAATATCAGTCAGAAGACCGATGGGCATGAACTCCGACGTGTTGAATACGAACGCGCAACAGGCGAGCCCAATAAGCGGGAGCCACTGCTTGAGTGAGATGCCATCTTGTCTTGCCTGAGTCATGTAGGAAACCTCTCCGATTGTCTTGGGCGGTGGGCGATTATATAGCAACGGCCCCGCATCCGTCAGTACAGATGCGGGGCCGCAATCAACTCAATACACAGAGGTTGCGCCGTCAATAAATAACTAAGCCAAACCCAGCAATATGCCCGCCGAATGCACGACAAACGCCACGATCCAGGCGACCGTCACCTGAAACGCGAACACAGCAACGGCATAGCGCGTGCCCAGCTCGCTCTTGACGGCGCCGATGGACGCCACGCAGGGCGGGTACAGCAGCGTAAAGACCAGGAACACGTAAGCGGTAAACGGCGAAAACATGGTTGACAGCACCGCGGGCGACGTTGCGCCCAAAAGCACCGTGAGCGTCGAGATGACGCTCTCCTTGGCGATGAGTCCCGTGACGAGCGCCGTCGAGGCGCGCCAGTCGCCAAAACCGAGCGGGGTCAACACCGGCGCGATGATGCTACCCAGACCGGCAAGCAGACTCTGCGACTGATCGGCGACCACATTAAAGCGGATATCGAACGTCTGAAGGAACCAGATGACCACGGTAGCGGCAAAGATAATGGTAAAGGCCTTGGTAATAAAGTCCTTGGCCTTATCCCATGCCAGCATCACCGTCGTCTTGACGCTCGGCAGGCGGTAGTTGGGAAGCTCCATGATAAACGGCACCGGGTCGCCCTTAAATGCCGTACGGTTGAGCACCAAAGCCGCAATGCAACCAACCGCAATACCAATCAGATAGAGCGAGACCATGGCGGGAACCGTCGCCTGTGGGAAAAACGCCCCGCACAGCAGACCATAGACCGGCAACTTGGCCGAGCAGCTCATGAACGGCGTGAGCATGACCGTCATCTTGCGGTCATGCTCGGATGGGAGCGTACGGGTCGACATGATAGCCGGCACGGTACAGCCAAAACCGACGAGCATAGGCACGAAGCTGCGGCCCGACAGGCCAAAGCGACGCAGCACCTTATCCATGACAAAGGCCACGCGTGCCATGTATCCGGAGTCTTCCAGAATGGAGAGGAACAAGAAGAGCACGACGATAATCGGAAGGAAGGTCAGCACGCTGCCCACGCCCGTAAGCACGCCGTCGACAGCCAGCGAGCGCACCACGTCGTTGGTTCCGAACGCCTTGAGGCCCGCATCGGCCGAGGCGATGATGACAGCGATGCCGTCCTCCATGAGCCCCTGCAACGCCGCGCCGATCACGCCAAACGTCAGCCAAAAGACGAGGCCCATGATCACCAGGAACGCCGGAATGGCCGTGTAGCGGCCCGTCAGGATGCGGTCGATCTTGACGGAGCGCACGTGCTCGCGGCTCTCGTGCGGTTTGACGACGCAGCGCCCACACACGTCGCCGATAAAGCAAAAGCGCATATCGGCCAGCGCGGACAGGCGGTCGGTGCCGGCCTCGCCCTCCATCTGAGTAATGATGTGCTCGATAGCGTCGAGCTCGTTGCGATCCAGGTGAAGCGCCTCGGTCACCAGCTCGTCGCCCTCAACCAGCTTGGTCGCCGCAAAACGCACGGGAATGTGCGCCGTCGCGGCATGGTCCTCGATAAGGTTGGCGATGCCGTGGATGCAGCGATGCAGCGCACCGCCGTCTGGACCATCGGGTGCGCAAAAGTCCAGGCGACCGGGACGCTCGCGGAACCGCGCCACGTGCAAGGCATGATCCACCAGCTCGCCGATACCCTCGTTGCGGGCAGCGCTAATGGGGACAACGGGCACGCCCAGCAGGCTCTCGAGCAGGTTGACGTCCACGGCGCCGCCGTTGGCCGTCACCTCGTCCATCATGTTGAGCGCGATGACCATGGGGCGGTCGAGCTCCATAAGCTGCAGCGTCAGGTACAGGTTGCGCTCGATGTTGGTGGCGTCAATGATGTCGATGATGGCGTCCGGGCGCTCGTCGAGGATGAACTGACGGCTCACGACTTCTTCGCCTGTGTACGGCGACAGGGAGTAAATGCCGGGCAGGTCGGTAACGCTCGCCTCGGGGTGGTTGCGAATGGTGCCGTCCTTGCGGTCGACCGTCACGCCGGGAAAGTTACCGACGTGCTGGTTGGAGCCCGTAAGCTGGTTGAACAGCGTGGTCTTGCCGCAGTTTTGGTTACCGGCAAGGGCAAAATGCAGCGGCGCGCCCTCGGGCACGGCCGTTTTTGCCGCACGGGGTGAATACGTCCCCTCGCCCAGGGCCGGGTGGTCCGTCGTGCCGATTGCGGCGTTAACGCGCGGGCCGGTATCGGTGTCGTGCACATCCACGAGCTCAATGCGTGCGGCATCGTCCTTGCGCAGCGTCAACTCGTAGCCACGTAGGCGGATCTCGAGCGGGTCACCCATGGGGGCGTACTTCATCATGGTGACTTCGGTGCCCGGCGTTAGACCCATGTCCAAAATATGCTGTCGGAGTGCCTGATCGTCCGATGCCACCGATGCGACAACGGCGTCCTTTCCAATCTCGAGCGTATCGAGCTTCACGTCCGTGCTCCTCCCCCGACGCCCACAGGGCGTTGCATTTAGTTTACCTTGGCTAACCGTTTGCCACGGCTAACCAATTGTAACCATGCATGATAGCGCGAACGCACAACGACGTTCAATCGACAGATTGCTGCAAGGACCGTCCCCAAGTGCCGGCACAAAAGGAACGTCCCCAAGTGCCGCATCTGGGCCATGG
>CBCSNG010000030.1:0-22814 GCA_965141635.1 uncultured Collinsella sp.
GCCGTACGCTTGAACTGAGAAGGGGGAGGCCTCGCGGCCTCCCCCTTTTTGCGTTTACGGGCTTTTGTCTCACATAGTAGCTGTGTTTTATAACCCTCGTTTGTCGCATCTTCTGTGAACGGGCTACAATAACTTAGTCTGTGCGATATGGAGGTGAACATGGCTGAAGCTGGTATCGGCGTTGATATCGTCGAGATTTCCCGCATGAAATCAATTCTTGAAAAGACGCCGTCGTTTGCTCGGCGTGTGTTTACCGAAGATGAGCGTGCGTATTGCGATGCATCATCGCGTCCCGCTGCTCACTATGCGAGCCGCTTTGCTTCGCGCGAGGCGGTGCTTAAAGCTCTCGGCACGGGTTTTAGTCAAGGCGTTGGTCGCAAGGATGTTTCGGTAACGCGTGATAAACTCGGCAAACCGAAGGCGCTGCTTTCGGGCCGTGCACTCGAGATCGCTCATGAGCTTGGTGTTGTTGAGGTCGCTCTTTCCATTACGCTTACAGGAGACTTGGCCGTTGCGAATGCCATCGCGATTACCGAAGATGCTCGGCCTAAGCCAAAAGATGAAAAGGTGAGCACCAAGAAACGCGTTGCGCAGACATTTAAAGAGGCTCGCTCTGTTTTAGATGAGCTTGAGCAGCTGCAGAATTCAGCATTGACGGAGCACCTGGGCGATGCTTCGCAAGATACGCTAGGAGCATAGATGAAACCGGTTTTGAGTACCGAAGAAGTCGTTCGTCTCGAGGATATCATCGAACGCGAAGGGACTTCGAAGGCCGAGCTTATGGAGCTAGCGGGTGAGTTTGCCGCCAACGAGGTCTTGAAGCTCAATCCCGATCGGGTTCTCGTTCTGGTCGGTTTTGGTAATAATGGCGGCGACGGTTGGGTTGCCGCCGATATCCTGAGCCATAAGGGTGTGGACGTGGATATCGTTTCTCCGGTTGAACCGGATGAGATTCCTGCTGCTCTGGCACGTCATGTTGCTCGTCGTACTGCCGGCCGCGATGTGCACGTTTGCGTCGGCCCCTCGCGTGATGAACTCGAGGTTTTGATCGATAAGGCCGATGTTGTTGTCGATGCCATTTTTGGTACCGGTTTTCACGGGAATCTGCGTGCGCCGTTCTCCATCTGGATTCCTACGGTCAATGAATGCGCCGACTGTGTCGTATCCATTGATGTCCCCTCGGGCCTGAATGCCGAGACGGGCGTTGTTGATGACGACTGCATTCGTGCCGAGCATACGGTGACGATGATTGCGCCCAAGATTGGTTTGTATAGCGCCGATGGCCCTGAGTATGCTGGCGATTTGATCTGCGGCAATCTTTACGACCGTCTTGACGAGGTCATCGATGATGTCGACCACGCCGCCGAGATTGTCGAGCCCGGTGACTTAGTTGATTACTTTGCTCCACTACCTACGAATATCGATAAGTATTCCCGTGGCTCTGTGCTTATTGTCGCCGGATCTGCGCAATATCCTGGTGCTGCCATTATGGCGGCCAAGTCTGCAGCTCGCGCGGGTGCTGGTTACGTGGCAGTCGCGGCTCCTGACGCCTGCGCCAATCTTATTCGCATGGCACTTCCTTCGATTCCCGTCTTTGCTATTCCGTCTGATTCCCGCGGCTCCTTTGGCGCCGCTGCGCGCATGACGGTGTGCGAGATTGCAAAGAAGTACAGCTGCGTACTGTGCGGTCCCGGTATGACGACATCTGCCGGCGCTATGCAGGTGGTTTCGGGCTTGCTCGAGCTTGATGTGCCGCTTATTTTGGACGCCGATGCACTCAACTGCCTTGCTAAGATTGCCATTGACGGTATTGATAGTAATCCCGAGATGTATCGTCGCGAGCAGCCGTTGGTTATGACGCCGCACTATCGTGAGCTTTCGCGTCTGGTTGCCGGTGACGAGGTGAACGACCTTGGTACCGCGATTGCGGCCGCGCAGAAGGTTGTCTGGGCTGCAGGCTCCGACAATCTGGTGGTCATTGCCAAGGGGCCGACGACGGCTATCTGTGGCGTTGAGCGTGTGTTGCTGCCGCTCTCGGGTCCGGCTTCTCTAGCAACTGCCGGTTCGGGTGATGTTCTCGCGGGTATTTTGGCCGGCACGCTTGCCACCATGCGCGACGAGATGGATCGTTGGGAGTTGCTGTATTCGTACGCCGTCGCACTTCACAGCTACGCCGGTTTTGCCGCGGCGACGGAGTATGGTGAGAAGAGCGTTATCGCGACCGATCTTATCGACTTGATCGGTCCTGCCATGGAGCTGGCGGCAAAGGATGCGCTCGAAGATCTGGGAATCATGGACGAAGGGTCGGATGACTAATCATGAATAAAGCCGATTTGACGCGCTGGTCCTGGGTCGAGATCGACCGTGGGGCGCTCCGTCGTAACACGAGGGCCTACAAGAACTTGCTGAATCCACGTCAGCGCCTGTGCTGCGTGGTCAAGGCCGATGCTTATGGCCATGGAGCTGTTGAGTGCGCCAAGATCATGTATTCGGCCGGTGCCGACATGTTTGCCGTGGCGACGGTTAACGAGGGCGTTGAGCTCCGACAGGGCGGGATTACGAAACCCATCCTCATCCTAAGCGAGCCGCCTATCGAGGCCATTCCGACGTTGCTCGAGTTTGATATCATGCCCTCGGTCTATACGTCTGACTTTGCTCTTGCGTATGGCGAATGTGCCGTCGCGGCGGGCAAAGTGGGCAAGTATCATCTCGCCATCGAGACGGGCATGAATCGTATCGGCGTTCACTACACGCAGGTGCTCGACTTTGTCCGCGGTATAAATTTCCATCGCGGTATTCAGTGCGACGGCGTATTTACGCACTTCGCCACGGCCGATGAACCTTCGGGCTGGGACTACAAACTGCAGTGTCAGCGCTTTACCGAGGCCGTTCAGGCCATTAAGGATGCGGGCTTTGAGTGCGGTATCGTGCACTGCGCCAACACGCCGTCCTCGATGCTCGACCCTTCGATGCATTTTGATATGATTCGCGCCGGCGTTGGCTTGTATGGAATGCAGCCGTGCGAGCTGAGTGGCCGCGTGATGCAGCTTGATCCCGTTATGAGCGTCCATGCGCGTGTGACGCGCGTGGCACACCCTGCGATGGGTGAGGGCGTGGGCTACGGTTTTACCTACCGCGTACCGCGTACGCGCGTTCAGATCTGCACGCTGCCGATCGGTTATGCCGATGGCCTATCGCGTACGCTTTCCAATCGTATGGATGTGCTGTATCGCGGCGAGCGCGTGCATCAGGTTGGCAATATCTGCATGGACCAGTTTATGGTCGCCATTCAGTCCAACCCGGCACACGAGATTCCCGAGGCCGAGTATGGTGACGAGATGATTATTGTCGGCCGCGATGGCGATGCCGAGATCACTATGGACGAGATGGCCCGACTGCGCGGAACGATTAACTACGAGGTCGCCTGCGGCTTTGGCATGCGTCTCGACAAGGTCTACGTGTAGGAGCCGCTATGGGCGTCATGCACATCCCCGGCCATACCCATCAGGCACCACGTGAGGTCGCACTCGAGGAAATTGAGGCCGTTCTGGGCGATTGTCACCTCTGCCAGCTCTACCAGTCGCGTCACAATATCGTGTTTGGCGTGGGAAACCCCCGCGCTCGTGTGATGTTTATTGGCGAGGCGCCGGGCCGCAATGAGGATTTGCAGGGCGAGCCCTTTGTGGGGGCGGCAGGCGAGGACCTCAACGGCATTTTGTCGCTGGCGGGGCTCAAACGCGAAGACGTCTACATTGCCAACGTGCTTAAGTGCCGCCCGCCGGGAAACCGCAATCCACGTCCCGAGGAAGTGCTGGCTTGCTCGCCGTTTTTGCGTGAGCAGATTCGAAGCATCTGGCCCGATATTATCGTGACGCTCGGCAACCCCGCGACGCACTTTGTGCTTAAGACCGAGATTGGCATTACTAAGCTGCGCGGCAGGTTCCACCAGATGGGGCATTTTGTAGTAATGCCCACGTTCCATCCGGCAGCAGCGCTACGCAATCCGGCGTGGCAGGAACTGCTGGAGGAAGACTTTAAGATGCTGGGCGACTATCTGGAGCGACATCCCGCACCAGAGGACGCCTCGGAATAATAAGGAGCATATATGTCCCTGGAGCGCCTGGGGGTAGGTACTTACAAAACGACTTGCGCTGCCGATACGGAGTACTTTGGCGAGCTAATTGCACCGTGCCTTGAGGACGGCGATGTGCTCATCCTGACCGGTGGCCTGGGGGTGGGCAAAACTCACTTTACCAAGGGCGTCTCGCGCGGGCTGGGCGATGGGCATATGGTTACGAGCCCTACGTTTGCGCTCATGGCCGTTCACGATCAAGGTCGTATTCCGCTCTTTCACTTTGATCTATACCGCCTGGAGCATGCCTACGAGCTCGAGGATACGGGCATTTTCGATGTGCTGGGCTATGAGGGTGCTTGCCTGCTGGAATGGGGCGAACAATTTCAGGACGAGCTGACGGATGAGTACCTCTCGGTGACGCTCAAGCGTGATGAGGGCGACAGCGATGTGCGAACGATAACGCTTGAGGCGCACGGTGACCGCGCAATGGAGCTTTCCCATTTGATTGATAAGGCTGTACAAGATGAGCTTGCATAACGACAACGCGCTGGTGGTGGCGCTCGATACCTCGACCGACATGCTTGCCTGCGCGGCAAGCTGGATTGATGGGCAGACGGGCGAGACGAAGCTCGTGAGTGGCGACCACATGTGTCGCCGTCACGCCAACGTTGAGCTCGTGAATACCGTTGATGGCGTGCTGGCTCAAGCCGGTCTGGATCGCAGCGATGTTGGTTGCTATGTGGTCGGCCGCGGCCCGGGGTCCTTTACGGGTGTGCGCATCGGCATCTCCACTGCCAAGGGCCTCGCGCGTGGTGCCAATGTTCCGCTGCTGGGCGTGTCGACGCTCGACGCTTGCGCTTGGACGGCGTGGAAGGCTGGCGTGCGCGGCAAGCTTGGTATCTTGGCCGATGCTATGCGCGGTGAGGTATATCCGGCGCTGTATATGCTGGTCGATGAGGGTCCCGAGCGTCAATTTGAGCGCGAACACGTGGTCAAGGCCGCCGTGGCGCTCGATGAGTGGCGCCAAGCAGCGGACTGGGACCAGGTTCAGCTGACCGGTGACGGTCTCGTGCGCTATGGCAAGCTGCTGGGTGAGGACGAGACCGCCCGCTGCGTGGAGCGCGACCTGTGGTGGCCTTCGGGCGAGGGCTTGCTGCTCGCGCACGCTGCGGGTGACGGCGATCCGGCTCGCGTCCTGCCGATTTACACGCGCCTTTCTGATGCCGAGGAAAACGAGCGCAAGCGTCTTGGTCTTGCCGAGAGTGCGCAGAGCGAAATTACGGGCGTTGCCGATGAGCTCGCCGGTCGTCATCTGCAGTTCCGTCCCATGGGCGCGGCGGATGCCGAGGGCGCGAGCGCGCTAGAGGCTGCCTGCTTTGAAGGTGCCGGACACAAGGCGTGGACGCCGGGCATGTTCCTGTCCGAACTGGGCGAGGACGTCGCTGCGCCGCGTAGTTGGTGGGTGGCACACGACGACGGCAAGCTGCTGGGCCTTGCCGGCGGTATGGTCGTGGACGGTGATGTGCAGATTCTGGATGTCGCCGTCGACCCGGCACATCGCCGCGAGGGCATTGCCCGCAAGCTGCTGTCGCACGTGAGCTATGATGCCCAGATGCTCGGCTGCACCACGGCTTCGCTCGAGGTCGAGGACGGTAACGAGGGGGCGATCGCGCTTTATAACGCTCTGGGCTTTACCGAGGCTGGCCGTCGCCGCGGCTACTACGGTGTCGGCAAGGATGCCATCGTCATGACGGCGCCGCTGCCCCTGGTGCTTCCGGTCGACAATGCTTCGCCCGAGCCGACGGCGGCAGAGCAGCGCGTATGGCCGCTGCCTGCGCCTGGGCGCTCCGAGGGGGAGCGTGCCGAAATTGAGCGCCGCCGCCTAGTGCTCGCTATCGAGAGTTCCTGCGACGAGACGGCCGTGGCGATTATCGATGCGGATGGCAATATGCTGGCCAACCAGGTGTCGACACAGATTGATTTTCATGCCCGCTTTGGCGGCGTGGTGCCCGAGATCGCCTCGCGCAAACACGTTGAGGTGATTGTGAGTGTCGTGGATGCGGCGCTCGAGGATGCCGCAGCATCGCTTGGTCTTGAGGGTGGAGCCATTGCCCCCAGCGAGCTTGCCGCCGTGGGCGTGACACAGGGTCCGGGCCTGGTGGGCGCCCTCGTGGTGGGCGTTGCCTTTGCCAAAGGCTTTGCCTACGCTGCCGGTAAGCCGCTCGTATGCGTCAACCATCTGGAGGGGCACCTGTTTGCCAACCTGCTGGCGCAACCCGACCTCAAACCGCCGTTTATCTTTACGCTTGTCTCGGGTGGGCACACCATGCTCGTGCACGTGAAGGCGTGGGGCGACTACGAGGTGCTCGGTGAGACGCTCGACGACGCCGTGGGCGAGGCCTTCGACAAGGTGGCCAAGGCGCTGGGCCTGGGCTATCCCGGTGGCCCCATCATCTCTAAGCTGGCCGAGACAGGCAATCCCCGCGCGATTGATTTCCCCCGTGCGCTCAACAGCAGGGGAGACTATCGTTTCTCGCTTTCGGGCCTTAAAACGGCCGTGACGCTCTACATCGAGCAGGAGACCAAGGCCGGGCGCACGATTCACCTGCCCGATCTGGCAGCTTCGTTTGAGGCAGCTGTCTTTGACGTGCAGTACAAGAAGGCCAAAAACGCATTGCACGCTACCGGATGCAAGGAATACTGCATCGGTGGCGGCGTCTCGGCCAACCCGCATCTGCGCGAGATGATGATCAAGAAGCTTGGGCGTCAGGGGATTCGCGTAACGGTGCCGCCCTTGTCTGCCTGTACCGATAACGCCGCCATGATCGCGGAGGTCGCTCGCCGTAAATTCGACCGAGGTGAAATCTCGCCGTTCGACGTCGACGCCGATCCGAACATGACGCTGTAGCTGGTACGGCGCGGTCCCCGGACGGAGGGGCCGGATATAAGGTTTCCTGCTCTACAGTCCTGCGCAAGACGAAGGCCACATTAAGTGGCCTTCTTTGCGTGCGGAACTCGCGATAAACCTTATATCCGGCCCCTCCGTCCGGGGACCTTTCTGTATCGATATAGCTTCTGAGCTGGTTTGGCGTCGACAACGTCCAGCAAGGTTAACAAGCCAGCGTCGAATTTCCAGCGTTCTTTAGCTGAAAGAAAAAGTTGGTGTGCGGAGCTTTGCTCCGCATTTGGGATGGGAGCCCCTCGGGAGCGGGCGGGCGTATACAAGGTTTATCGCGAGTTCCGCACGAGCCGGAGAGCACTTAATGTGCTCTCCGTGCGAGCAGGACTGTAGAGCAGGAAACCTTGTATACGCCCGCCCGCTCCCGAGGGACATCTCTCATGCAAAAACTGTCGCTGGGTAAAGTCCGAGGTCAGTGGCGTTTTATACCGAGAAATCCAAAAAAGTTGAAAATTCATTACAAATTTGCGTTGACTTTAGGTAACTAAAGTTTCATACTCCTTTTCAACCACTGGGGGATGTGAACACGCACGGATCGTTCGCATCATGATTGAAGAGGATTTCTTAGACATGTTCACGCATCAGCTAAACATTATCAGCGTAGTAATTATCTGATGCGGGTTAGCACATACAGCTAGCCCGTACGATAACGGGCGGCTGATAAAGATGAGGGCCGTCGAGCGCAACCGACGGCCCTCATTTTTTATGTCTAGGAAGTTCATTTTAGAGGAGGAAATGTAATGAACGGAGTTTTGCTCATGGTTGTGGCCGCGGCGGTGCTCGCCTGCGGCTATCTGGGCTATGGCCGATGGCTGGCCAACAAATGGGGCGTTGACAAAGAGGCCCTCACGCCGGCCAAGCGCATGAAGGACGGCAAGAGCTTCTCGCCCGTCTCCGCCTTCACCGCGTTCTCGCACCAGTTCAGCTCGATCTGCGGTGCTGGCCCTGTCACGGGTACGATCGTCGCCATGGCCTTTGGCTGGCTGCCCGTCGTGCTCTGGGTCCTCGTCGGCGGCATCTTCTTTGGCGCCGTCCACGACTTTGGTGCCCTGTACGCTTCGATGAAGAACAACGGCAAGTCACTCGCTCAGCTCATCGAGAAGTATATCGGCAAGACCGGCCGTCGCCTGTTCCTGCTGTTCTGCTGGCTGTTCTGCATCATCGTCATCGCCGCCTTTACCGACATGGTCTGCAAGACGTTCATGTTCACCCCGGCCGTTGACGCTTCTGGTGCTGCTACCGGTGCCATCGACTTCACCAAGTCCTATGCCGCCGGCTGCGCTGGTACCATCTCCATCCTGTTCACCTTCGTCGCTATCGCCTTTGGTTGGGCCCAGAAGAAGTTCAACCTCACCGGCGCTGCCGAGTTCGTCACCGGCGTGGTCCTCATGGTTCTCATGTTCGCCGTCGGTATGCAGTTTCCGGTCTACCTGGATAAGTTCCAGTGGTTCGCCGTCGTCATGGTCTACCTGGTCTTCGCTGGCGCTATGCCCATCCAGATGCTCAAGACCCCGCGTGACTACCTCACTTCCATCATGATGATCGTCATGATCGTCTGCGCTGTCCTCGGCATCGTCGTCCTGGGCGTCAACGGTCAGGCCACTATCACCGCTCCGGTCTTCACCGGCTTCTCCACTGCCTCCGGCATGATGTTCCCGGTCCTGTTCGTCTCCGTCGCTTGCGGTGCTCTCTCCGGTTTCCACAGCCTCGTTTCTTCCGGCACCTCTTCTAAGCAGGTCGAGAAGGAGCAGGACGCCGTCAAGGTCGGTTACGGCGCCATGATCGTCGAGTCCTTCGTCGGCATCCTTGCCATCATCGTCGCCGGTATCATGTTCTCCGACATGAACACCGCCGGTACCGGCGCCCTCAACGCCGGTGTCGCTTCCACCCCGTTCCAGATCTTCGCCGCTGGCATCTCCCGCGGTATGCAGGCCTTCGGTGTTGACGGCACGCTCGCTACCGTCTTTATGACCATGAACGTCTCCGCTCTGGCCCTGACCTCGCTCGACGCCGTCGCCCGCATCGCCCGCACTTCGTTCTCCGAGTTCTTTGCCCAGACCAACGATGCCCTGGCCATCGAGTCCAAGGCCGGCTACATGAAGGTCCTCGGCAACCCTTGGTTCGCCACGGTCGTTACCCTGCTTCCCGGTCTCGCCCTCGCTTTTGGTGGCTATGCCAACATCTGGCCGCTCTTTGGTGCTTCCAACCAGCTGCTCGGCGGCATGACCATGATCACCCTCGCCGTGTTCTGCAAGTGCACCGGCCGCAAGGGTTGGATGCTCTACGTGCCCGTCGTCTTCCTGCTCTGCTGCACCTTCACCTCGCTGGTGCAGAGCGCCATGGGCTGCATGACCGCCGTCCAGGCTTACGGCTTCTTCGGTACCATCCCGGCTACCGCCACCACGGCCTCCGTCTCCGTTGCCGCCACCAAGGGCCTGCAGCTCGTCTTTGCCGTCCTGCTGATGGTCCTGGGCCTCATCGTCGCCGTTAACTGCCTCAAGGAGTTCTTCGGCAAGGAGGCCGGTTCCATGCCCGACGAGGAGCCCGAGTGGTCCGAGATGGGCAAGGCCGAGTATGGCCGCGCTGCTGCTGCCAAGGCTCCTGTCGACGCCGAGGCCGCCAAGGCTTAGTCGACCTGACGAGTTGAACGTCACATCTATATGACTCGGAAAGACCGGGTCCGCGACTTCGCGGGCTCGGTCTTTTTTCATGCAAAAGCGGGTGACGCTCGAGTGTTCTCGCAGATGTTTTGCGTGGATAAGGGCGCGCGTTGTACCATATAGACGTATATGTGTGCATATGAAAGGGGCCCCGTGGCCAAGACGGTATATTCCGATAACCAACAAAATGTCGATGCTCTGGCTGAGCGTCTGAGCGGACAAACGTCGCTTTCTGCTGAGCGTGCCAAGCTGGTTGCCTACGACCTGCTTTGCCGCAAGGCGCTCAAGATTAAGTCGAGTGCGCTGGCGCAGATTTTCCGCTCCGTCGATAAGGAGTGCGACACCAAGGCGATGCGCGATGAGCTTATCGCGGCAAAGATCGTGACCAAGATCGAGGGTAGCGGCATTAACGGGCGCCCGGCGTTCTATACCATCAATGCCGAGATCCGCGATGTCCAGGAGCAGCCTGCCGAGTCCGTCGAAGATTTTGTCGTCGAGGATTCCGCTGACGTGCCTGCTGTGGAAGAAGCTGCTCCGCGTGAGCATGTCGATACCGATGAGTTGCTCGATGAGAGCGTCGTTCGCGCCTTTACGGCCAAGGCCGGCCGCGGCGGTTTTGGCGGGAGTGGCAAGCGCGATGCGCAGCGCCGCGCCCAGCAGGAGCGCTTCCGTCGCGCCGTTGCTCTAAAGGGCGAGACGGATGCCGAGGCTGTTGAGACCGAGGTTGCTGCCGAGTCGCAGAAGCCCAAGAAGGAGCAAAAGCCCGTGGAGGCCCAAGAGCCCAAGCGTCGTCGCGGCGCTCACTTTAAGGCTGCAGCGCAGGATGCCGCGCGTGAGGTTGAAGAGTCTTCTGAGGTTGCAGACGATGTTGAGGAGTCTGCCAAGAGGGCTCCGGGTTCGTGTCGTCCCGGCCGTGGTTTTGCGGGACGCGCGTATCCCGTAAAGCGTCAGGAGAAGGGCGAGTCGGTTTCGACCACCCAGGACGAGAAGGCCGTTGAGCCGGCGGCTCGCGAGCAGAAGCCTGTTGAGCCGCAGCTTGAGGTTGATGCCGAGGCCAAGGGCCAGCAGCCTACTGATGAGCGGACGGAGCAGGGCGCGTCGAGCAAGCCTCGCCGTCGTCGCCATCGTGGGGGCCGCAGTTCCCATGCCGAGACTGCAACCGAGAAGACCACGCCGCAGAACGAGGATGCGAAGGCCGAGGTTTCTTCAGGGCAGCCTAAGCGCCAGCCGGCGAAGGAGAGCAAGTTCGATCGTCCGCAGAAGCAGGCGTCTATGCCGAAGCACGAGCGCAATTCCCAGGGCGATTCTAGGCGCAAGTCTCAGAAGAAGCCGGAGTCTGCCGCAGCAGATACTGCTGCCCAGCAGCCCAAGTCGTCCGTCCACGGCGAGGTCTCGGCGTTTGCCCTTGCCCGCGTTTTAGGCAGGCAGCTGCTCAAGGTTGTCCCCACGCCTATGGCGCTCTCCAAGATCAAGGAGCAGCAGACACAGATCGTAAAGGTCGAGGGCAAGGACGGCAAAAAGGCTCCGCAGCGCACTCAGCACAACGAGATGTCCAACCGCAAGATTGCCGAGGAAATCGCAATCATCCAGGCTTGGATCGAGCAGAACCGAGGTGCCGATACGCCGGTTGCCTCGCGCCGCCAGCGTGCCTACCAGATCTTTAACGACGAGAAGGCTTTTGACGGCAAGCACGGTGAGCGCTTGATCAGGCGTATGACCGAAAAGGGCATCAGCATGCAGGCGATCAGGGTCGCCCCCAATCGCCCCGTGCACTTTACGGGCTTCTTTACGCTGGGTGCCGACAAGCCGTTCATTATGGTCGAGAACCTGGATACCTATGACGAGATCGTCAAGCTCCTGCGCGGACGCAAACATGCCAAGCTCTTTGGCATCAAAGTGGGCGGCGTGATTTTTGGCGGCGGCTGCAAAGCGAGCGTCTCGCACGCACTGGATGATTATCTGGCCGAGATTGGCTATCGCTTTAACTACGTCTACTACGTGGGCGATATCGATCGCGAGGGCGCGCGCATCGTCGAGCAGGCTCGCAATGCCAATGTGGTTGAGATTCGCCTGCATGCCGGCATGTACCGCGCCATGCTCGCTGAGCATAAGCGTCGCGTGAAGGCCGGCGGAGAGTGCGAGCCTGCGGCTGCCAACCAGGGTGTGCCGCAGAACCTGGCAGCGACGATCAAAGATCTGCCCATGGTCACGCGCGTGCAGTTCCGCAACGTGCTACGCGAGGGCGGGCGCATTCCGCAGGAGATTCTGATGACCGCAGACTATCGGGATGGCGACTCGGGAAGCTTCGACCGCATGCTGAACAACTAGGGCGTTCGGCCCCGGGAGAGCGGGGACACCGGCTTAGGTTTCCTGCTCTACAGCCCTGCTCACGACGGAGGCCACATTAAGTGGCCTCCTGTTCGTGCGGAACTCGCGATAAACCTAAGCCGGTGTCCCCGCTCTCCCGGGGCCTGCGGCTACTTGGTTGTCGCATGCGGCTCGCTTTTCGGAACAGGGCTGATAATTCTAGATGCAAGGCGCTCTTGGTCGTTATGGGCCTGGGGCGTCTGTCTTATATAGGTAGATTCCTTGCGGGTTCGAATTCCTCCGCTTGCCCACAAGAAAGCGCTCCAGGTTCATAAGGGCCTGGAGCGCTGTGTTCTTAAGGGCTGGGACGGAGGGATTCGAACCCCCAACAGCCGGCACCAAAAACCGGAGTTCTACCGTTGAACTACGTCCCAATGTGTGGTGTTGCCCAAAAGCAACTCGTTTAGTTTACCTAATCTGCGAGGGCATCGCAAACGCCGTCGAGCAGGCGTACGGCGAGTGTCTGCGCGTCGCTGGCCGTGAAGGTGCCGTTGTAGCGCGTCATGCCCGTGAGCTCAATGCGAATGCGTGCCGGCTTCTGCTGCGCGGCGACATTGGCAGTGCGGATGCGCTGGGCTAGGTTGTGGCACTCGGCGAGGGCAATCGTGGCGCGCGGTGCGGCGTCGGCGGGCAGCTCGTCGCTTGCAATCTCGAGCACCAGGTCAACGTCGGTTGGGACCTCGGAGTCGCAGAGCATCATGCCGCTGTTGTCGGTCGTTGCCGTGGCGATATTCCACATGCGCGACGCAACACTGCGTGCGATGGGGTCCTCGCCGATAACGGCAATCTGGAAGCGCTCGAGCACGTTGGCGGCGCGAGCAAAACCGATGCGGGACTCGGCTTCGGTGACCGAGGGCTTGCCCTCCCACACATGGTGCAGGCGGTTGATGTAGGCGTAGGTGTCCTGGAAGGCCATGCCGTCGGCAAACAGGCCGACATTTTCCTGGAACTGCTGCAGGGCGGCCTCGGTATGCGGGCCAAAGTAGCCGTCGTCTTCGCCACAGGCAAAGCCCAAAACGTTGAGAGCGCGCTGCAGGGCCTGCACATCGGCGCCATGGAAATTGGGCATGCGCAGATAGAGGGTGCGGTCGCCCAGCTTATACGAAGCGTCTACAAGGGCGCTCCAACAGGGGATATCGACGGCATGACCGGCAGCAAGGCCGCTGTCGAGCCTGAAGGTGCTGACGGCCTGCTCAGTGGTGGCTCCAAAGTACTTGTCGGTGACTTCGGCGGCATCAATCGTGTAGCCGAGCTGCAGGAGACGAGACTGCACGTCCTCGACGGCTGCTCCTTGCATGCCCGTTGTAATAGGTTCCATGAACGAACCCCTTTCGGCGTACCATTCGTACTATTTGAGCGTCTGTCGGATAGACAACGCAAAGGGATGCATAAACATGCACTCAACAGTGTAGCAAGTTGTGCCTAAATACGCTGCTGACAGGTTTTATAACCCCCGTTAGTTAAGGCGCTCCACAAAGAAATCTGCCATGGAGAGGAACAGCTCGCGTGCGTGCGGATCAAGCTCAACGTTCTCGATGGCCGCTTTGGCCTTAGCGGTCAGGTCGAGCGCGTAAGTGTGGGCGTAATCGATGGAGCCGGTCTCTTGGAAGATCTCCACGGCGCGTGCGAGCTGCGCGGGATCATCGGTGCCCGAGGAAAGAATCGCCTCGACCTCGTCGTGGTGGCGCTCATCAGAGAGGGCATGTACGGCGACAAGCGTGCGCTTGCCCTCGGTGATGTCGGTGCGGAAGTCCTTGTTGGCGGCTTCCTTAGTGCCGACAAGGTTGAGCAGGTCGTCCTGAATCTGAAAGGCAAGGCCCGTGTGCAGGCCAAAGGCGCGCAGCGCTTCGATTTGCTCATCGCTGCCGCCGCCGATAATGGCTCCGGCGGCAAGCGGCGTGGCTCCGCTGTAAAACGCGGTCTTGTGCGTCGCCATGTCCAGGTAGTCATCAATCGAGATATCAAAGCGCCCGTCACGGACCCAACCCAGGTCGAGTGCTTGACCCTCGATGGTGCGGACGATCATCTCGGTAAGCTCGTGGAGCACGCGCAGCTTCACGTCGGACTCCAGCGTGGGGTCGTCGAGAACCGTCTTGGTGACCATGGTGAGCGCCAGGTCGCCACAATTGATGGCAAGGCCCGTGCCCTCGGTAAGGTGCATGCAGGGCTTGCCTCGACGAAGCTGTCCGTTGTCGGCGATGTCGTCGTGGATCAGCGCGCCCGACTGGAAATGCTCGATAGCTGCCGCGGCGCTGCGGGCGCTCTCAAAGCTACCGCCCACTGCGGTTGCGGCGAGCATGCAGATAAGCGGGCGGTGGCGCTTGCCGGCGTTGGTCGTAAAAGCCGAGAGCGGCGCGTACAGGTAGCGCTCGATATCGGCAGAGGTCGCCTGTCCGTCAAAGAACGTGGCCAGATAGTCGTTAATCTGGTCAAAGTGCTGGGCTAAAAAGCTGGTAAACGGACTGGACACGGGTTCTCGCATTCTTTCTGAGGTTGCATTGATGCAATATGCAGACAACATATTGCCACATCAGGGCGTTTGGCGCGGCAGTTTTGGCGATTTAGGACAACGGGCGTGCGTTTGATGGAGTGTGCCTAAATCAGCCTAAAATGCTCGAGCGCCGCAACGACACCGTCGTGATCGACGGTGTCGGTCACGTAATCGGCCTTATCCTTGAGATAGTCTGGTGCGTTGCCCATGGCGATACCGACATCGACGGCGTTCATCAGCGAGATGTCATTGCTGGCGTCGCCAATGCCGTATACGGTTCCGTGGTGGGGATCGAGGGCGTCGAGTACAGACTGGATGCCCCCGCGCTTCGTGCATTCGCGGGGCGAGATTTCGGTTACCTCGAGTTCGAGCTCGTTAAAGCACAGCAGCGGCTCAAGTGTCTTATCTTGAGCGATGTGGTTGGCGAGCGATGTAGACATCAAGATCTTGTAGACACTGTAATGTTGCAGCTGCGTGACTGCGTCGCCCAGGGTGCGCGCGTATCCGGGGGCATCGGGGGCATCGGCACTCATGCGCACGACGCCGTTGAGGCCCTCAAAGCGGATGACCTCGCCCGATTGCTCAAGATAGGGGGCAAGATGCTGCAGCATGCTGGGCGTCATCGACAGATCGCGAATTGCGTGTCCGTTGATCTCGGCGTAACCGCCCGCAAGACAGACGATGCCGGTCCAGGGCAGCTCAAGAAGTTTGGGGTGGATGCAGCTGAGGGTGCGCCCCGTGCAGATAAAGGCCATGTTGCCGTTGGCGACAAACTCGCGGATTGCCTGCGAAACCGCCTCGTTGGGATAGGGGGAGAGGTCCCGCTCGTCTTCGGGAAGGTCTTGGGCGAGCCTGGGGTCTTGCCAGGCGAGCGTTCCGTCGATATCGAAGAAGCAGATATCGCCGCGCTTATGGGCTGCGCTGGCGGCAGGGGAGGCCGAGGTGGTGGGCACAAATTCCGGCTCGAGGCCCATGATCTGGTCAAAATGCTCTTTAACGCGGGGAACGGAGATGCCGATGACCACCTGGGCGGTCTTGCCGGTAATGATGAGGCCCTTGGCGCCCACCGCGACAAACGACGCGTTATCTGCAACGATGGAAGGGTCTGCGACCTCGACGCGCAGGCGCGTGGCGCAGTTGGTTGCGCCCACGATATTGCCAACGCCACCTAAAAGCTGAATTACCCGCTCAGCGAGGACGTGATCTTGATCGGATCGACTATCGACCTCGTCATTGGGGGATTGCTCTTTGGCAAAGTCGCTTCCCGTTAAACGATCGATTGCCGCGCGATTGGCAACATGATCCTCGCGGCCCGGTGTCTTAAGGTCATAGACCAAGATGAGTGCTCGAAAACTAACAAAAAAGATGAGGCTAAAGGCAAGGCCGATACCGAGCGCCAAAAGATAGGCACCGGCATGCGTGCGCATGAGCGGAATAAAGTTGAAGGCTGCCATCTCCATGAGGCCGCCCGAGAAGATGCCGACGATGCCAAAGAGATTCATGGTTGTGGCAAGGCAAGACGATAAGACGGCGTAGAGCAAAAAGAGCCCGGGGTGGGTGAACATAAAGAGAAACTCGAGTGGCTCGGTAACGCCGCAAACCACCGAGGCGACGATGGCGGGCAAAAGGATGACCTTAAGGCCGGCGCGGCGCTCTGGTTTTGCGGTGGAGTAGAACGCGGCTGCGATGGCGGGAAGGCCAAAGAGCTTGACCCAGCCGGTGGCGGTAAAACCGGCCCACGGCGCAAGTTCATTAAGGGGGCGCGTGCTATGGGAGAGGATGGGGAGCAAGCTGCTCCACGTGGCGTAGATGCCGTCGTTAATGACCAGGTTGTCGTAGTAGATCGGCATGTAGAGCAGGTGGTGCAGCCCCATGGGCTCGAGCGCTCGCTCCAAAAGCACAAAGATGCCCACGCCAAAGGGGCCGACGCTCGTAAGTGCATGGCGCAGCGTTTCGGTCATTGCGTATACGGAGGGCACGATGGCGGCCGAGATAGCGGCAAGGGCAAACACGGCAAAAAAGCTGATGAGGTAGACCAGCGAGGAGCCCGAGAAGGTGCCGAGCCAATCGGGAACCTTGGCATCGTAGAAGCGGTCATGGATGGCGACGACGGTTGCCGATACCGCCAGCGGGCCGATAATGCCGGTGTCGAGCGTCTTGATGCCGTCGATGATGGTGATGCCGCTAGCGGAGGTCAAAGACGACGGGTACTTAAGTCCAAGATTGTCTCCGCTCAGCTTAATGATCTCGCTCAAAAAGAAGCAGTAGGCAAAATAGGCGACGAGAGCCTCGAGGCAGCAACGAGCCGGTTGTTTTTGGGCAAGACCGATGGGCAGCGCTACGGCAAAAAGGAGCGGGAGGCGTTTAAAGACCGTCCACGAGCCGCGCTGGATGATGGTCCAAAAAGCGTACCAAGGGGTTCCGTATACGGCGAGATCGCCGACGATGTCCGCAGTCGTTGCGAGAGCGGAGACGCCGACCATGAGGCCTGATATAGAAAACAGCATGGCGGGCGCGAACATTGCCCCGCCAAAGCGTTGGATTTTTTGCAGCATGTTCTGCCTTCCGAATATCGAGGCGCGTTGCGCGTGGGGAAACGTTTAAACAATGGATTCATTGTAGAGGACCAGACGAGTGTCGTACCGGCAGTTTTGAGCGAAACCGATTTGGGCATGACAGAAACCGTCAACGGCTAAATCCTGTCGCTTCACCGATATTCGGTTTAAACAACTTTAAGAAATGCTATCGTGCCTAGCCGGAAATGAATAATGTAGAGGTGAAACAATGCCAAAAGCGATATACGAAGGAATCTACCGAGAAATACGCTCGCGCATCATTAATGGGACCTATGCGTTTCAGGAGATGCTGCCAACCGAAGCCGAGCTGACCGCGGAATTTGGCTGCACGCGCAATACCATCCGCCGCGCTTTGAGCATGCTGGCCGACGGGATGTTTGTGCAGCCCATACACGGCAAGGGCGTGCGCGTTATTTGGCTTAAGGGCGAAACCGACATGTTGGGCGCACTCGAAGAGGTTGAGTCGTTTGGCGAGTTTGCAAAGCGCAACAATGCCGTTGCATCGACGGACGTTAAGTCTTTCGAACATCTGGTTTGCACCGAGCAACTCTCTCGTCACCTGGGCTTTAAGGTGGGCGAGGAGTTGATTCGCGTAGTGCGTGTCCGAAGCCTCAACGGCAACGCGCGCCAAGTGGACCATGGCTATTTTTTGGCGTCGATCGCCAAGGGCCTGACTCCCGAGATCGCGGCAGATTCTATTTACGGCTATCTGGAGCACAAGCGCGGTGTCAAAGTGATGGCGAGCCGTCGTACGGTGAGTGTCGAGCTCGCCAACGATGAGGACTGCAGCTATCTTGACCTCGGCAAATACAACTGCGTTGCCGTCATGGAGAGTCAGTCGTACACCTCGGATGGCATCTTGTTTGAGGTGACGCACACTCGCACACACCCCGAGATCTTCCATTACCGCGTCAATTCCAAGCGATAGCCGGCTAGCTCGCAGCCTGACGAGACTCATGGCCTCAAAGAGAAAACGCCCGGTCAAACCGACGGTACATCGGCTTGACCGGGCGTTTTCTCTGCATTCAATAACAAATAATTGTTTATACAAAACTTGTCAAGTATCAAGTTGAAATTACCGTTCACCGAAGTTTTTCTACCGCTCTAGTAATACTTGTTCAAACAACTAGCCAAATAGCGTATCGTTCAAATCAGCAAAAGGGGCAAAGTCCCCGAGCCAATCTCCGAAGGCGGCGGCAAAGGGTGCCGCCACGGTGTGAAAGGGTGGATTGTAATGAAGAACGAAATGAGCAGAAGGCAGTTCCTGGGCTTTGCTGGTTCCGCGGCTGCAGTTCTTGGTCTGGGCCTCGTGGGTTGCGGTGGTTCTGCCGGCTCCGGCTCCTCTGCTTCTGGTGACGCTGCCGAGGTCTACTTCCTCCAATTCAAGCCCGAGGTCGACAAGGAGTGGAAGGAGATCGCCAAGGCCTATAAGAAGGAGAAGGGCGTCGAGGTCAAGATCGTGACCGCCGCTTCCAACACCTACGAGGAGAAGCTTAAGTCCGAGATGTCCAAGAGCTCCGCTCCGACCCTGTTCCAGGTCAACGGCCCCACCGGTCTTAAGAACTGGAAGGATTACTGCGCCGACCTGTCCGATACCAAGCTCCGCGGTGAGCTCATTGACGACTCCCTGGCTCTGCAGTCCGACGGCAAGGATGTGTGCATCGACTGGGTCCAGGAGAGCTTCGGCATCATCTACAACAAGCAGCTGCTCGAGAAGGCTGGCTACAAGGCCGAGGACATCAACTCCTTCGACAAGCTGAAGGCTTGTGCCGATGACATCCAGGCCCGCAAGGACGAGCTTGGTGTCGAGGGTGCCTTCACTTCCGCCGGCATGGACGACTCCTCCAGCTGGCGCTACACCACCCACCTTGCCAACATGCCGCTCTACTACGAGTTTGAGAAGGAGCACAACCAGGAGGACGACGAGATCAAGGGTGAGTTCCTCGACAACTACAAGCAGATTTTCGACCTGTACATCACCGACTCCACCTGCGATCCTTCGCAGCTTGCTTCCAAGACCGGCGACGACGCCACCAACGAGTTCGCAACCGGCAAGGCCGTCTTCTACCAGAACGGCTCTTGGGCCTACTCTGACCTCGTCAAGGCCGGCATGACCGACGATCAGATTGGCATGATGCCGATCTACATCGGTGTTGACGGCGAGGAGAACCAGGGCCTGTGCTCCGGCGGCGAGAACTACTGGTGCGTCAGTTCCCAGGCTTCCGAGGATGCCCAGAAGGCCACCGAGGACTTCATGTATTGGTGCGTCACCGCTGACACCCCGACCAGCATCATCGCCGACAAGATGGGTCTGACCGCTCCGTTCAAGAGCGCCAAGGAGACCACCAACGTCTTCTCGCAGCAGGCCGTTGCCATGGCCAAGGACGGCAAGAAGACCGTCGCTTGGGACTTCGTCTACATTCCCTCCGAGGAGTGGAAGAAGAACCTCAAGCAGGCTCTGATTGCCTACGCTGCCGATAACAGCAAGTGGGACGGCGTCAAGAACGCCTTCGTCGATGGCTGGAAGACCGAGAAGGCTGCTTCCGAGTAAGTAGTTGCTGCCCAAGCTATCTGATTAGCGACAGGGGGCGGGCAGACGTTGGTTTGCCCGCCCCCTGCATATTGAAAGGACCCTTCTATGGGCAAAGCACTCAAGCGCTGGTGGCCGCTCTTTATGCTGCCCACGTGCCTGGCGTTTATGATCGGGTTCGTGATTCCCTTTATCCAGGGCTTCTATCTCTCGTTCTGCCAGTTTATTACCATTAACAACGCGCATTTTGTCGGTATTGAGAACTACGTGCGCGCACTGTCCGATCCGCAGTTTGCCACGTCGTTCTTCTTTACCGTGGCGTTTGCCTTCCTGTCGACGGTGCTCATCAACGTGATCGCCCTCGCCATTGCGCAGGCGCTCACCCGCAAAGCGCTCAAGGGCACCAACATCTTCCGTACGATCTTCTTTATGCCTAACCTGATCGGCGGCATCGTGCTGGGCTACATTTGGCAGATTCTGATCAACTGCCTGCTCTCCAACGTGGGCGCCCAGCTCATCGCTCTTAACTCTGCTGCTGGCTTCTGGGGCCTTATCATCCTGACCCTGTGGCAGCAGGTCGGCTACATGATGATCATCTACATCGCTGGTCTGCAGTCCATTCCGTCCGACTACATCGAGGCCGCCAAGGTCGACGGCGCTACGGCATGGCAGACGTTTTGGAAGGTTAAGATCCCTAACCTGATGCCGACCATCACCATCTGCCTGTTCCTGTCCATCACCAACGGCTTTAAGCTGTTCGACCAGAACCTCGCCCTTACCGGCGGCGCCCCCGCGCACTCCACCGAGATGCTCGCCCTGAACATCTACAACACGTTCTATTCGCGTGCCGGTATCGCATGGCAGGGCATTGGTCAGGCCAAGGCGGTTATCTTCTGCATCCTGGTCGTGGCCATCTCCATGATCCAGCTTAAGGCCACGAGGTCCAAGGAGGTGCAGCAGTAATGAAACGCGATAAGGTTATCAACCGCGCGCTCTCGATTTTCTTTACGATCCTGTCGCTCGCGTGGATCTACCCCGTGTTCATGATTGCGCTTAATTCTTTTAAGAAAGCGACCGCAATCAGCACCACCACGGCATTCGATCTGCTCACGCCCGAGACGTTCAACGGCCTCGCAAACTACATGCATGCCCTTAACGAGCAGGGCTTTGCCTCGGCATTTATGTACTCGCTCATCATCACGGTCACGTCGGTCGTGCTGATTCTGGTGTGCTGCTCCATGTGTGCTTGGTACGTAGTGCGCGTCAACAGCAAGATCTCTAACTTCTTCTATTACCTGTTCGTCTTCTCGATGGTCGTGCCCTTCCAGATGCTCATGTTCACGCTGTCCAATTTGGCGGACCGCATCGGCTTCAACACGCCGTTCAACATCTGCTTTATCTACCTCGGCTTTGGCGCGGGCCTGGCGGTCTTTATGTTCGCCGGCTTTGTAAAGAACATTCCGCTCGAGATCGAAGAGGCGGCCATGATCGACGGCTGCAACCCGGTCCAGGTGTTCTTTAAGATCGTCCTTCCCATCATGAAGCCCACCTATCTTTCGGTCGGCATCCTCGAGACCATGTGGGTCTGGAACGACTATCTGCTGCCCTACCTTACGCTCGACTCCACCAAGTACAAGACCATTCCTATCTTGATCCAGTACTTCCGCGGCGGCTACGGCCACGTCGAGCTCGGCCCCATGATGGCCTGCATCATGATGGTCGTTATCCCCATCGTCATCATGTACATCCTCTGTCAGAAGTACATCATCGACGGCGTGGTGGCAGGTGCCGTCAAGGGCTGATGCCGTAACTGTTTTGCAAGTTTCTGCGGCGCCCCTCAGCGTGGCGCCGCATATCGAAAGGTAGAGACATGGCCGAGATCGTTCTCAAACATGTTCAGAAGGTGTATCCCAACAACGAGTCCAAAAAGAAGGGCTTCTTTGGCAAAAAGAAGAAGACCGAGGAGAAGAAGCACAACCTCAAGGTTACCGGGGACGGTGTGCTCGCTGTAGAGGACTTCAACCTCACCGTTCACGACCAGGAGTTTATCGTCCTCGTTGGCCCCTCTGGCTGCGGCAAGTCCACGACGATGCGCATGGTCGCTGGCCTAGAGGACATCACCTCGGGCGATGTGCTCATCGACGGCAAGCGCGTCAACGACGTCGCTCCTAAGGACCGCGACATTGCCATGGTGTTCCAGAGCTATGCTCTGTACCCCAATATGACGGTGTACGAGAACATGGCGTTTACGCTTGAGCTCAAGAAGGTTCCCAAGGACGAAATCGACCGCAAGGTTCGCTCCGCTGCCGAGATCTTGGGTATCACCGAGTATCTCGACCGCAAGCCTAAGGCGCTTTCGGGCGGCCAGCGCCAGCGCGTCGCCATCGGCCGCGCCATCGTGCGTGACCCCAAGGTCTTCCTGATGGACGAGCCGCTGTCCAACCTGGATGCCAAGCTCCGTAACCAGATGCGTGCCGAGCTCATCAAGCTGCGCCACGAAATCAAGGGCACCTTCATCTACGTTACTCACGACCAGACCGAGGCCATGACCCTTGGCGATCGCATCGTGGTCATGAAGGACGGCGTCGTCCAACAGATCGCCACGCCGCAGGAGGTCTTCAACCATCCCGCGAACATCTTCGTCGCCGGCTTCATCGGCGTGCCGCAGATGAACTTCTTCGATGCCCAGCTGGTGCGCTCGGGCAATGGCTTTACCGTCAAGACCGAGGATATGAACGTGGCGCTCGCCCCCGAGACTTGCGCTCAGCTTGCCCTCAACTGGGACGGCGGCGACGTGAAGGAGATTACGGCCGGCGTGCGTCCCGAGCAGATCCTGCTTGCCGACAAGGACGAGGAGGGTGCGCTCCAGGGCACCGTCGAGGTGACCGAGCTCATGGGCTCGACCGAGCATGTCCACGTGACCGCTCCCGACGGCCAGTTTGTCCTGATTATCCCCGTCGTCGACCTCGAGGCCAAGGGCGCGCTCAAGGCTGGCGACACCATCTGGTTCAAGTTCGAGAAGAACGCGACCCATCTCTTCGATAAGATATCTGGCAAGAACCTTATCTAGGCCCGGTGCAACCAGGCCCTCCCTTTGGATGACTGCGGTATTGCCATCCTTTTGCCGCGGTCACATATAAGGCTCCCCTCCCGTCC
>CBCSNG010000031.1:0-22423 GCA_965141635.1 uncultured Collinsella sp.
GCGTTAAAGTCCATCCAGTTGGCCTTGTGGTCGCACAGACGCTGATTGGTGAACACCTTGAGGGTAGGCGCCGGCGCGCCAAACGGTGTGCCGCGGCCGGTCGAGAACAGAATCACGTGGCAGCCGGCAGCCGTCAACGCCGTGGTGGATACCATGTCGTTGCCCGGACCGCACAGCATGTTCAGGCCGTGTTTATTTGCCTGGCCGGCATACGGCAGCACGTCGACGATGGGGGCAGATCCGCCCTTTTGCACGCAGCCGCAGCTCTTGTCCTCGAGCGTGGTAATACCGCCGTCCTTGTTGCCGGGACTCGGGTTCTCATAAACGACCTCGCCGTGGCTAATAAAGTAGTCCTTAAATCCATTGAGCATGTCGGAAGCGGCGTTAAAGACCTGCTCGTTCTCGCAACGGTCGAGCAGGATGCTCTCCGCGCCAAACATCTCGGGCACCTCGGTAAGCACCGACGTGCCGCCACGGGCGACGACCATATCGCTCACGCGACCGATCGTGGGGTTGGCGGTAATGCCCGAAAGACCGTCGGAGCCGCCACACTTAAGACCAATGACCAGCTCGGAGGCCGGAATGGGCTCGCGCTTGGACTGCTTTGCCAGGTCTGCCAGCTCGGCCAGAATCTTGTGACCCTCGATTTGCTCGTCGGCTACATCCTGGCAGGTGAGAAAGCGAACGCGCTCGTGATCGAAGTCACCGAGCTCGTCGAGCACCTGCTGGTGTGTGCAATTCTCGCAACCGAGCGACAGGAACAGCACGCCGGCCGCATTAGGGTGACGCGAGAGCGCCACCAGCAGACGACGCGTCTGGACATGGTCGGCGCCGGTCTGCGAGCAACCGAACGGATGCGGGAAGTAGTAGACGCCCTCCAGCGAGCCATCGACCAGATCCTGGGCCTGCTCGCACATGGCACGGGCGACTTCGTTGACACAGCCGACCGTGGGGATGATCCACAGCTCGTTGCGCGTCGCGGCACGACCGTCGGCGCGGCGGAACCCCATAAAGGTCTCGGGCTCAACCGACTCAACGACCGGATGCGTGGGGTTGTAGGTGTACTCGACCTCGCCCGAAAGGTTGGTCTTCACATTGTGCGTGTGGAGCCACTGACCGGGCTGGACATCGCCCGTCACGTGTCCGATAGGAAGGCCGTACTTAATGACGTCCTCGCCGGCGGCAATCGAGCGCACAGCCATCTTGTGGCCTTGCGGAATATCCTCCGCGGCCACGACCTCGCCCACCCCGGGAACCGCGACGGCGGTGCCCTTGGCAAGCGGCGACAGCGCGACGATCACGTTGTCGGCCGGATTGATCTGGATAGTGTTCATTGCAAATGGTCCTAACCCTACAGGTTGAGCAGAAGTCGAGACGCGGGCACGCCGTCCCGCGCCCGCGTCTGCGCCGGAAATTTACGCCTGAGCGTTGGCGAAGGCCTGCTTGGCACCCTCGGTGCGCACGACGGCGAGCGCACTGACGACAAACTCCTCAAGATCGGCGATCTGCGTAAGGTCCTCGCCCCACATCTGCTCGTTGGTGAGCACGTCGTGCACCAGCTGGGCATCGTCGGCACCGGCGTGGGCGGCGTAGAAATCGAGTACGAAGGCGTCGTCCTGAGCGGTGTACTCGGTGCCGTCGGAGCGACGCAGGTGCAGGCCGTCGCCCTCGCGGGACACGAGCTCCTGCGTGTAGAAGGAGATGAGCGTAGCGAGGCTCGTCGCCAGGCACTTGGGCAGGTTGCCGGTCTCGGCAACGTAGTCCTTGAGCGTGGGCAGGTCGCGAGCGCGCCACTTAGCCGTGGAGTTGAGGCAGATGGAGAGCAGCGCATGATCAATAAACGGGTTGTCGAAGCGGTTCTCGACAGCGGCGGCAAAGGCCTTGCAGTCCTCGACATCCAAGTCGGCGGCAAGCGTCGGAATGACCTCGTCGTAGAGCATGGTGTTCATGAAGCCGCGAATGGTCTCGTCATGCATGCAGTCGCGCACGATATCAAAGCCGGCAACCCAGGAACCCGGAACGAAGGCGGTGTGGGCACCGTTGAGGATGCGGACCTTGCGCTTTTTGTACGGGGTGACGTCGGGAGTCACAAAGACACCCGGAAGACCAGCCTTCACAAAGGGAAGCTTCTCGGCAAGCGACTCGTCGCCCTGGATGCCCCACATCTGGAAGGGCTCGCGCACAGCCAGGAAGGGATCCTCGTAGCCCAGACGCTCAGCCACCGCGGCGGCCTCGGATGCGTCGCGGATACGGCCCGGAACGATGGTGTCGACAAGCGTGGTGCAGACGGTGCAGTCGTTAGCCATCCACTGCGCAAACTCGTCCTCCCAGCCCCAGTCGCTCACATACTGGTTCATGATGCGCAGCAACTCCTCGCCGTTGTGATCGATGAGCTCGCAGGCGAGGACGATGACGCCCGGCTTACCGGCAGCCCAGCGGGTGTGGAGCACCTGGGCAAGCTTGGCGGGGAAGCTCGCAGGTGGCATGTCGTCGGCCTTGCAGGACGGGTCATAGGCGATACCGGCCTCGGTGGTGTTGGAGACGATGATCTCCAGGTCGTCGGAGACAGCGACCTCCATCATGGCGCGGTAGTCGTCCTCACGATACGGGTTAAGGCAGCGGCTGCAGGCGCTGATCACGCGGGACTCGTCAACCGTGTTGCCGTTCTCCTTGCCGCGCACCAGCACGGTGTACAGGTCGTCCTGGGCATTGATGCCGTCGGCAAAGCCAAAGGCACCGCTGATGGGCTGCACCATGACGACCTTGCCGTTCCAGCCGGTGGCCTCGTTGCCCATGTCAAAGAAACGGTCGACGAAGGCGCGCAGGAAATTGCCCTCGCCAAACTGTAGAACCTTCTCGGGAGCGTCCTTGGGCAGCAGATAGCCCTTGTAGCCGATCTTCTCGAGCGCATCGTAGCTGATGTTCTCCATCTGTGTCTCTCCTTAGATAGCTGTTAGCGTGCAAGCAAAACGGGGGCGCCGCGTGTGGCAACGGCACTCCCGAGTTCGGTGTGATTCGATGCGGGTTTAGGCCTCGACGGTATCCAGGTCAAAGCCAAAGTAACGGACCGCGTTGTTGTAGCTGATGTCGCGCACGATGGCTCCCAGCAGCTCCATGTCGGCCGGATACTTGCCCTGCTCGACCCACTCGCCGATCACGCCGCACAGCACGCGACGGAAGTACTCGTGACGCGGGTAGGATAGGAAGGAGCGGGAATCGGTAAGCATGCCCACAAAGTTGCCCAGCACGCCCTCGTTAGCCAGAGCCGTGAGCTGCTCACGCATACCGACCTCGTTGTCGTTGAACCACCAGGCACTGCCGTTCTGGATCTTGCCTGCGGTCGGAGCCTCCTGGAAGCAGCCCATCACGGTATCGATCATGGTGTTGTCGATGGGGTTCAGGCTGTACAGAATGGTCTTGGGCAGACCCGTGGACTCCTGGATGGAGTTGAGGAAATCGGCCAGCTGGTCGGACGGCGTGTAGTTGGAGATGCAATCGTAGCCGGTGTCGGGACCGAGCTTGGCGAACATAGCGCGGTTGTTGTCACGCTTGCAGCCAAAGTGCAGCTGCATGGCCCAGCCAAGGCGCACGTACTCGCCGGCGACGAACTGCATGAAGGCGGTCTTGTACTTGAGGACCTCGTCCTCGGTAAGCGGCTCGGCGGCAAGGCCCTTGGCAAAGATAGCCTCGATCTCGTCGGCGGTAGCCGGAACGTACATAACGTAGTCGAGTGCGTGGTCGGAAGCGCGGCAGCCCAGCTCGTGGGCGACATCGTAGCGTTTGGAGATGGCGGCCTTCATGCCCTCGAAGTCGCTGACCTCAACGCCGGCAACCTCGGAGAGGTGCTTGCAGTAGTCGGCAAACTCCTGGCCACGCTCGATACGCAGGGCGGCATCGGGGCGCATGGCGGGAACGACCTGAACGTCAAAACTGTCGTCGGCGGCAATCTTCTTGTGCCACTCAAAGCTGTCGGCGGGGTCGTCGGTAGTGCAGATCATGCGGACGTTGGACTGCTTGATCAGGTTACGGCAGGTAAAGCTGGCCTCAGCGAGCTTGGCGTTGGCAAGGTCCCAGACCTCCTGAGCGGTTTTGCCGTTTAGGACGCCCTCGTAGCCAAAGTAACGCTTAAGCTCCAGGTGGCTCCACTCAAAGACGGGGTTGCCCACACAACGGCCCAGGGTCTCGGCCCACTTCTGGAACTTCTCACGAGCAGGGGCATCGCCGGTAATGAAGCGCTCATCAACGCCGTTTGCACGCATCAGGCGCCACTTGTAGTGGTCACCGCCCAGCCAAACCTCGGTGATGTTCTCAAAACGCTTGTCGTCCCAAATCTCCTTGGGAGAAATGTGGCAGTGGTAGTCGACGATGGGCATGCCCTCGGCAAAGTTGTGGAACAGCTCCTCGCCGGTCTTGGTGCTCAGCAGGAAATCCTGATCGTCCATGAAGTTTTTCATCAAACAACCCCTTTGTTGGCGGAGCGGGCGCACGATGCGCTCGTTATCCTCTAGGTGAACGTTCACTATACTAATTCATTGCGACTTAAAAGGTGAACGTTCACCTAACCACCATGGGGTGAACGGTCGATTTTGCCCGTTCAACGGTTACTAGAGCCGTGACTTGTATGTATTGTGAATTGGCAGGCGTCCCCGAATGCCGAACTTGAGCGCTTTTGGCCAGGTGGGTCATGTTCCGCCGTGCATTTTTGGGAGTATTCAGCATCGAAGCGCACCACGCACCGTCCTCAATGCCCTATTTGATGCTCATATTGCGCCCAATCGGCATAAATAAGTGCCGCCGATGGCGAATTACGCCATCGGCGGCACTTAAAACAGTCGTTCTGAGCCTCTTTCGGGACACGCCATTGCTGAATACTCCAAAAAATGCACGTCGCAAGAGGGGGTACCAGACCAAACGGCTAAATTCCCGCAAGCTCGCAGTAACGGTCAACGTTGCTGGCAAACACCATCTCCACAGCACCCTTCTGCACGGGCTCCGCCGGAGTTTTACCCCACAGCAAATACTCGCCCAAGGTCTTGGCACCGCGGTAGGCCAGGCTCACCGGGTCTTTATAGACAATATTGGTAAAGATGCCACGACGCAAGGCCAAGGCGCTCTCGGGGAACAGGTCGTTGCCGATTACCATGACCTTGCCGGCCTTGCCGCTCGAAACAAGCGCGTTGGCGACTACCTCGGAACCAACGGCAAAAACGCTACAGATGAGCTCGGGAGCATCCGGCGCACTCAAGCGCTGCTCAAGCTCGCGCTCGAGCTGTTTGACTTGCGCATGGGCGCCGGCAAGATCCTCAACCTGCCATGGAATATCACGTTCGCGCAGGTAATTATGGAAGGCGCGGGCGGTCAGATAGTGTGAATCGGTATAGGGGTCGCCCGCCAACAGGAGCACGCGGGCGTCAGCCCCAGAAGCGTGAACCAGGTTTGCCGCCTGCTCTGCCATAAGACTGCCCGCCGCGGAATAGTCTGCCAGACTGGCACCCAGGCGATCGAGGTGCGGTCGGTCGCCATCGACGAGCTCGATCGCCACACCCGCCTCGGCAATCTGCCTCAAAAGCTCGGTTGCGCGGTCATCGCTCGGAACATAGGCAAGCAGGCCATCAATCTTCTCGCCTACCTGCAGGCGCTCATCAATCTGCTCGAGCGCATCGGCGTAGCCACCCACGCCAAATTCAACACGTTCAACCGTAATGCCCCGGTCGATGACCTCCTGCTCAAAGCGGTTGCAGCCTTCCCAAAGGTAACGGAAAAAGTACGCTCCCTCGCGCGATGCGCGGGGCAGGCAAAACACCAGGTTGATATCCTTGCGGCGCAGGCTCGAGGCACTCGTATTGCGATGGTAACCCATGGCCTCGGCCTTAGCATTCACTTTGGAGCGCACGGATTCGCTCACGCCGGCTTTACCCGTCAGGGCCTTGTGCACGGTATTGATGGAAACGCCAAGCTCGGCGGCTATGTCCTTCATGGTTACGCGAGCGCTCATGGGGATACTCCGTTATAGATAAGTTGCCAATTAACAGTACAGGTAACGATACCCCAAAATCACTCTTCAACTCGCCGCGCTCGCCCCCAAATGTGCAAAGCGCCTCGCGAACGGATGCTCGCGAGGCGCTTGGATGCCTAGACCTTATTTAATACCGCGGCCCAAGTCTTCGGCGATTTTGTCCACGCCCTTAAGTGCGGCGCACGTCTTTTTGTTGGAGCAATGCCCCGTGCAAACGCCACCCTGAGCGCAGTCGGCGCAGGTGCCCTTGCGGTAGATGCGCACGCATACCGCGACAAACGCAATACCGATAACAGCCAGTACAACAATATCGATAGGTGCCATAGCAAGCCTCCTCTAGTTAACCACCACTTACTTTACCCCATTCTCCACCTACCAAAAAGGGACAGGTTTATTTTGGTCGGTTTTATCTGCGGAAACGCCACATCTCCCCTACCAAAAAGCCCGAGTGTCGCTGGGACACCCGGGCTTTCGGAAAGGGGTTGATCCTTATTCGGACTTAAGCGGAAACTGCGGCGGAAGCAGTGTTGGTCTCGTCCTCATCGGTCCATGCATGTTTGGGCATGGGACGGAAGATCTGGAAGAGCATCGCGACCAGCAGCACGATAGCCACAACCGTCCAGAAGCCAAACTGACCCAGAACAAGCAGGTTGTAGAACTGGTTGATGAACAGGCCGATAACCCAAGCAAAGGCGCACTCGTAGCCGATGGCAATCGCAGTCCACTTGCCGGAGTCCATCTGGTTGCGGATGGTGCCAATGGCGGCAAAGCACGGAGCGCACAGCAGGTTGAAGGCGCCGAAGGCAACGCAGGCGCCCATGGTGGGGAACATGCCGGCAAACGCGGTCCACAGGCTCGGGTCGGTTTCGCCCGCGTCGGCAACGGAGAGCAGCGAGCCGGCGGTGGCGACGACGTTCTCCTTGGCGACAAGGCCAGAGACGGTCAGTGCGGTTGCCTGCCAGGTGCTAAAGCCGAGCGGGGCGAAGATCCAAGCGACCAGGTTGCCCAGCATGGCAAGCACGGAGTAGTCCATAAACTCCTCGGGGATGCCGTCCATCGCAGGCAGGAAGCCAAAGGAACCGTTATAGCTACCAAAGTTGGAGAGGAACCAAACGACGACGGTGGACGCAAAGATGACCGTGCCGGCCTTCTTGATAAAGGCCCAGCAGCGCTCCCACACGTGCAGCGCCCAGGAACGGATCGCCGGGAAGTGGTAGGCAGGAAGCTCCATGACAAACGGGGTCGGACGGCCGGCGAAGAGCTTGGTCTTCTTGAGCATGAGGCCCGAGGCGATGACGGCAAAGACGCCCAGGAAGTAGAAGAGCGGGCTGATCCATGCGGCCGTGGTGGAAGAATCGCCAATGATGGAGCCCATGAGCAGGGCGATGATCGGCAGCTTGGCGCCGCAGGGGATGAACGTGGTGGTCATGACCGTCATGCGGCGGTCCTTCTCGTTCTCGATGGTCTTGGTGGCCATGACGCCGGGGACGCCGCAGCCCGAGGACACGAGCATAGGAATGAAGGACTTACCGGACAGGCCGAAGCGGCGGAACACGCGGTCCATGATGAAGGCGACGCGGGCCATATAGCCACAGTCCTCCAGGAAGGACAGCATCACAAAGAGCAGGAACATCTGCGGCACAAAGCCGAAGATGGCGCCCAGGCCGCCGACGATACCGTCACAGACCAGCGAATCGACCAGGCCACCGTCCTCGGTGCCACCCGCCACAAGTGCGTCGTGGACCATGGTGGTAATACCCGGAACATACGGGCCATACTGCGCAGGGTCGACCGAGTCGGCGTCGTCACCCGCGGCCTCGACAGCCTCATCGTATGCATCGCGGCCCTGACCGAGCACATACCAGCCGTCGGTACCGAAGAGCTGGTCGTTGGTGAAGTCGGTCACCGTGCCGCCCAGGGTGGAAACGGCGATGTAGTACACGCAGAACATGATGACCACGAAGATCGGCAGACCCAGGATACGGTTGGTAACCACGCGGTCGATCTTCTCGGAGGTGCTCATCTTGGCCGGGGCCTTGGTGAGGCACTCGTCGATGATGTGCGCGATCACGCCGTAGCGCTCACCGGTGATGATGGACTCAGCGTCATCGTCGCAGTCCTGCTCGCACTGGGCGACCAGCTGCTCCACGCGAGCGGCCTTCTCCTTGGTGAGGTTGATGAGCTTGCAGGCGTCCGCGTCGCGCTCGAACAGTTTGACGGCGTAGTAGCGACGCTTGTTAGCAGGAACGCTGGCTGGCAGGTTGTTCTCGATGTGGTCCAGAACGTCCTCGATGGAGGAATCAAACTTGTGCTCCGGCACCTGGCCCTTGGAAGCAGCAGACTTCTTTACCTGCTCGAAGAGCTCCTTGATGCCCTTGTTCTTAAGAGCGGAGATCATCATAACCGGGCAGCCGAGCTTCTTGGAAAGCTTGTCGGTGTCGATCTTGTCGCCGTTCTTCTCGACCAGGTCGGCCATGTTGAGGGCAACGACCACGGGCAGGCCGGTCTCGATGACCTGAAGTGCCAGGTACAGGTTGCGCTCCAAGTTGGTGGCATCGACGACTTGGACGACAACATCGGGCTCGCCGCTCATGAGGTAATCGCGCGAGCATTGCTCCTCGGGGCTGTAGGGGGAAAGCGAGTAGATGCCAGGGAGGTCCGTGATGGTAACGTTCTTGTCGCTTAGGAGCTTGGCCTCCTTTTTCTCAACCGTGACGCCGGGCCAGTTGCCAACGTAGCCGTTGGCGCCGGTGATCAGGTTGAAAAGCGTGGTCTTGCCGCAGTTGGGGTTACCCGCCAACGCGACATGGATCTGAGAATCCGCCATTCAATCCTTCTTCCTTGTGTGCCCGCGCTGCTTTCTCCGCGCAGGCTGGATAATGTACTTCAAAGATGCTGCATTAAGTTAGAAAAACCTAACTTTATCTGCAGAAATATGCGCCCCGAGTCCTTACTGGACCTCGACGACGGCGGCCTCCTCCTTGCGGATGGAAAGCTCGTAGCCGCGCACGTTGATCTCGACCGGATCACCGAGCGGTGCAACCTTCACGACCTTGAACGAAGTGCCCTTGATGAGCCCCAGGTCCATAAGGTGGCGGCGAAGCGCACCCTCACCGTGAAGCTTGACGATGGTGGAGCTCTCGCCCACCTTAACGTCACCCAACGTCTTCATCCTCTTGTCCCCCTTTCGGTTTTTATGAAATGCTGCAGACTAACCGACGGTCATGATGTGCATGGCAACCTTGGAATCGATACCAAAGCGTGCGCCCAGCACGGTGACGATAATATTGGCGCCACTCGAGCTCACCACGTGGATTTCGCTGCCCTCGACAAAGCCGAGGTCCTTGAGGTGGTGCTTCATATCCTCATTGCCCTTTACACGAGACACGCGCACGGTTTCGCCCGCTTTTACCATCGAAAGCGGCATTGCCGGCATCTGCGGTCCGCAAGACATGAGTGGCTCCTAACGTCAGTTCATCCTCAACATCGACGCGGTAAAAGTTAACCACGCCTATGTTCGCTTTAGTAAACTAACACGTGGTTAACTTTTTGGAAAGGGTCCCCATTCAGATTTCGAAAAAGTTTCCTATACGAAACAAAAGGGCACGGCAAAGGACCATCCTTTACCACGCCCTATCATGCTTAGAGTGAGAGATTTCTGATCGACGTAACGCAGGAAGCCTCGTCTACGCCCGAAACGCGGAAGATGATGTCCTCGCCGCACTCGCCGTAGAGAGCCATGAGTCCCATGACATCGCGGCCATTCGTGTGGCGATCGCCGATACTGACTGACACGTCGCAACGATGCTTGGCAATGATGTCATAGAGCAGCGCAACCGGGCGGGCATGTAATCCCAACGGATCTTTAATCGTCTTTGTAAACTCGACCATGTCCCCTCCCACGACATCGTACATTCGGCTAGCAAACCCAGCCATGTGGTAGTTATTGTAGCGTTAGATGCTTGTCGAGGACCCTTTCGGACACCCCGTGGACAAAAAGTGGCAAATATGAGTACTGTCACAAATTTAGTAGCAGCAGAATTGAGAGCAAATTGGCCGATTTGGCCGATTTTAATGTTTTGGAAGCCATCGAATCGCGTCTATAGGGGGTTAGATAAATTGATTTTGAGCCCATTTTCGCTCAGAACAGGCCGAAAAATATGACACCTCTTTTGCAACAGTACTCATATTTGGCATTTTTTGCCCACAGGGTCCAAAACCATGCTCCAAAACACAAAAGGAGGGGCCTCGTAAGGCCCCTCCTTAGGAAAGGGAATCGATTTATTCCACAGCCGTAGATTAATCCTAGCCGCTACTCCATCATGTCGAGGACGGAGGGGCGAAGCTCGTTCTCAGCAGCCTCGGGATCGGTTTCGCGCAGGCGGTTGATGTAGCGGTTGTACCACATCACGGCAAGGCCCAGGAAGACAACCACGCCGCCGACGTTGTAGACCAGCGTCAGCCACAGCGGCTGATCGAGCGGAATGGTGCCGCAGATAAGCACGAAGCAGAAGACCACAAGCAGGAATGCAGCAATGACCAGGCCAAAGGTGCGCGAACCCATGCGGAAGCCACGGGGAGCAGCGTCGAAGTTCTTGCGCAACATAAAGTAGGCAAGCAGGATCAGCAGCGGCGGGAGCAGAGCGGTGGCAGCCGTCATGTTGGTGACGATCATGAGCAGGTCGTCGAGGTTACCGGAGCCCAGGGCCGGGATGATCAGGATGGGGACGACGATGGCGAACTGCAGCCAGGCAGCGCGGGCGGGAATGCCGTGCTCGTTGAGCTCGACGATCTTGCTACCAAAGACACCCTTGGGGATCTCGGTGAAGAAAACCTTGATGGGAGCAGAGGTCCACATCATGAGGGAGCCCAGCGTGGCGGCGAGAAGGATCAAGCCGATGGCGCGCGTAGACACTTCCATGGGAATGCCAAAGTGGGCAAAGACAGCGCCGAATACGTCGAAGATACCGGTGGAGATGGCAACGCCGCCCTCGGGGATGAACAGGTTAACCAGCAGCGAAGCGCCTGCATACAGAAGGCCGATGGTCAGACCGGCGATAACGACGGTGCGCACGAAGGCCTTGACGCCACCCTTAAGGTCGTTAAGGAACACGCCGACAGACTCAGCGCCGCCAACGCCCTGGATGATCCAGGCAAGCGTACCGAAGAAGCCCCACGCAGTTGCGAAGTTGCTCATGTCGGGAGCCATGTTAGCGGGAGTAGGAGCCGTAGCGAACTCAACGCCGCCAAAGGCAGCAGCCAGGGACAGCAGGATGAACACGGCGGTCAGGCCGAGAGCCGCGGTCGAACCGAAGGAGGAAATGGAGCCGATCCACTTAGCGCCCTTGGTCGAAACCCACGTGGCGATAGCAAAGACAACGATCTCGATAATGGTGATCCACAGCTGCGAAAGCTCGGCGTTGGCACCAAAGAACACGTAGCTCGCGTAGATGATGACGTTGGGCAGGACGGACGCAAAGAAGAACAGGTTAACGAACCAGTAGCTAAATGCCGTCAGGAACGCCCAGCGACCACCCATCGAGGTCTTAACCCATGCGTACACGCCCGACTCGGAGTCCTTGTTAAGGCCGACGAACTCGGCGGTAACCAGGGTATAGGGGACAAAGTACAAAAGCGTGGCGAAGAAGAACGACGGCGCGGCTGCTAAGCCGATGGCCGCGTTGTTGTTGATGATGTTCTTGATACCGAACACGGCGGCGACCGTCATGCCCAGCAGAGCGAACGAACCAATCGTTCCTCGTTTTTCAGAGCTCATAAGCCCTCCCAATCATCTATTAAATGTCATCTAAACCCGTCCGAGCTGCAAGTGCAAACACGGACGGCGCACCTGCTAAGGGGAATGGGGAAAAGGGAGTCAACAAAGCCATCCCCCCTTAACGGCGCGAAGCAAACGTCCAGGCGGACGAATACTACTTGTTGGGGAAGGAATAACCTTCGACCGTCACGTGCAGTACCACGACGCGGGGATCCGCGGCATCGGCCACGACACGGTAGGCCTCGTCAATTTCGACGACGGCAACGCCGCCGGCGGGAATCGTCACGGTCTCCCCCGCCCCCTCAAAGCGCTCGCGATCATCGATATCGCTGTAAGCGCGGGTGCAGGTGAGGCCTGCCTTGGGGGCAACCTCGACGGTCAGGTCGCCGTCGAGCGGAGCGAGCACGGCATGGTAGCGACGGTGACCGACCAGGTCGGCGGTTGCGGCCTCGCGGGCATAGACCCACCAGTACACCAGCGAGTCGCCGATGGAGTACGCCACATCGTGCTGCAGTTCAGAAACGCCGTCGAGCGCCTGGCCGGTACGCATCCACTTCTTGACGGACTTCATCTGAGCGTCGAAATCGGCGCGCGAGTTAAAGACATGCATGGCTTATGCCTCCTTAATGGGTGCCAGCGCCTGAGCCAAATCGGCAGACGTCAGCGGTCGCAGGGACACCTCAAAGCTGAAGCTCTCAAAACGGGTGCGATAGGAATCGAGCACCTCGGAACCCCAAGAGTTCGAGCCAAGGCCGAGCAGCTGGTCGTTGATGTTAACCGTGACCGTGTCGCCCGGAACAAGGTCGTAGACGTGCTTGGCATTATCAATAGCCTCGCAGCTATAGGGCCATGCCGAGAACGAGAACGGGTTGGAAGCGGCGTCGGCCGGACGAGTCACCAGCACGCCATCACCGTGGCTAGAGCGTAGGGCAACCCAGCGGGTACCCTCGCGGTTGGCACAGTCCTGAGGCATAACGTAGGGCGTGAACATGTCGTCGACCGTAGTGCGGTAATGACCGACCGGGTTGGCACGCAGCGAGTCCGGATAGTTCTCGCCCGGGCCGTGGCCATACCACTCGACGGCACGATCGCAACCGGGAACCTCAAAGGAGATGCCGATGCGCGGGATAATGTCCGAATAGTCGCCGTAGGGCTCGCCGGAAACCTTGAGGTCGACGCGACCGCTCGGAAGCACGGTGTAGACAAGCTCGACGCACATGCCGAACGCGCGGACGGGAGGAGCAATACGTTGGCTCACGGTAACGACGACCGCATTGCCGTCCTGCTTCCAAAAAACCTTGCGGGTGGACGTCTGCATTACATCAATGAAGTTGTCCTTCCACAGGGAGTCGTACTCCTGGGCGTGGTTGTCGACGAGCGGATGCCAAAAACCAACCTGGGGACCAGAGGCCATGACGTCACGGCCGGATGCCTTCCACTCGCTCACGGTGCCGTTTACCTTGCTGAAGGTCAGCTCGCCGTTGAGGGAGTGAATGCGAATCTCCTGCTCGGTCTCCTCGACCGTAAGCTCAGGACGAGTGGGAGCCGCAATGGCCGGCGCCGGATGGTTTGCGATGGCAAACTGGTTTGCGCCCAGTTGGAACATCGGCTCGCACCAGACGTGAGCGGCCATGGTGTAGGCGCGCACAGTCAGCAGGGTCTCGCCTACCGCGGCCTCGTGAATCACCAGCGGAAGCTGGACGGACTCACCGGGGGCAACCGCACCGGGCATGAGCGTCTTGCGGCAGACCACGTCGCCGTCCACCAGGGTCTCCGCCGACAGGCAAACATCCTCGAGGGTGGTAAACCAGCGCTTGTTGGTGACAGTCAGCTCGCCCGCCTCGGCGTCATAAGCCATGCGAACCGGGCAGATGACCTGGCCGTACTCGGTAAGGCCCGGGCTCGGCTGCTGCCAGGGGAACACCATGCCATCGATGCAGAAGTTGCTGTTGTTGGGGTAATCGCCGTTGTCGCCGCCATACATATCGTAGGCAATGCCGTCCTCGGTCACAGCAGCCAGACCGTGGTCGCACCATTCCCAGATAAACTGGCCTTGGATGCAATCCCAGCGATCGAAGACCTCCTGATACTCGGACAGGCCTCCGGGGCCGTTGCCCATGGAGTGACCGTACTCGCAATTGATGCGCGGCTTGGGGAACGGATGCTCACCAAAGTCGTTCATCTGCGACACACGGGAGTACATCGTGGAAATGACGTCGACGGTATCGGCGTTGCGGTCCTCCTCGTAGTGGACCGGACGACCATCGAGCTCGTGAGCCTTGGCGTACATCGCGCGGATGTTGCAGCCATAGCCGCTCTCGTTGCCCAGCGACCACATGATGATGCACGCGTGGTTGCGCTCCTGCATCACCAGGCGCTCAATACGGTCGACGTAGGCCGGCTCCCATGCCGGGTCGTCGGTAACCAGGGCGATGTTGCCGATATTCTCGAAGCCGTGGCTCTCCATATCGGTCTCGGCGACCAGCATGATGCCATACTCATCACACAGCTCGTAGAAGCGCGGGTCATTGGCATAGTGAGAGGTGCGCACTGCGTTGATGTTGTGCTGCTTCATGAGCTCCAGGTCGCGGCGTATGCGATCGAGGCCCACGGCGCGGCCCTTGTGATCGTCGTGATCGTGGCGGTTGACGCCATGCATTTTAAAGTAAGTGCCGTTGAGGTAGATATGATTGCCCTCGACCGTCACCTCGGCAAGACCCTGGCGATGCGGGACGTACTCGCTCACCTTGTCGTCGTCGTAGACCTCAAACGTAAGATCGTAGAGGAAGGGGTCCTCGGGATTCCAGAAGTGGGCATCGGTCACGCTGCACTCGGCATGGCTGTCGACGCACTCACCCGTAGCCACCACGTTCTCGCCATCGCTGAGCGTAAACACAACGCGGGAAGCGCCCTCGGCAACCGTATCGAGCGTGATCAGAGCGGCATCGCCCTCGCGGTGCGTGCGGAACCTAAAGTCGACCAGGTGCGCGGCGGGACGCTGCATAAGGTACACATCGCGGAAGATGCCCGAGGCCCACCACATGTCCTGATCCTCGATGTAGCTGCCATCGCTGTACTGCAGGACCTTGACCGCAAACAGGTTGTCGCCCTCGACGAGCGCGTCGGTCACGTCGAACTCGGCAGACAGGCGCGAACCCTTGGTCATGCCGATATACTGACCGTTGACGTACAGCTCGCCATAGCTCTCGATGCCGTCGAAGCGAATGATCTCGCGAGCGCCGGCAGGAACGGCGGGAAGGTTGACGATGCGCTGGTAGACGCCCGTGGGGTCGTCGGAGGGAACGAACGGCTGATCAACCGGGAACGGGAAACCCTCGTCGGTGTAGGCAAGGTTGCCATAGCCGTCCACCTGCCACAGGTGCGGAACCTCCACGTGATCCCACTCGGGCTTGTACGTGGAGAGTTCCTCGTTGGAGACGGCAGCGGGGCCCTCAAAGAGGCGGAACTGCCACGAGCCGGACAGCTGGACAAACCCGCGCGACAGCTCGCGGCTGTACGTTGCAGCGAGATCGGCGGTCTCGTAACCCATAAAGTACGCATGGGGTGCCAGGCGGTTCCTGTGGGTGAGCGCCTGGTTTTCCCAATCGTTAATGGCGTCCATGGTGATGCTCCTTCATCATCGTAGTGATTCTTGTGCAACCGGTTGTCCTTATCTTACGGGCGATGCAAAATACTGTGCAACCGGTTGTCCGCTGAACGGTCGATTTGGCCGGGTTAACGGTGCAACCGGTTGTACAATCGCAGCACTTATGTCACCCTGAGTATCGAAACTCAGCACAAGACATCGTTCTTAAGCTCGTAGGCAACCTCCACGCCCGCTGATATCTCACCCACACGAGACGTATTCGATTTCGGCTTGGTTGCAAAACGACACCGGTCACCGGATATCATGAACGTTGTTCAGGCGCACTATAGTAAGCTGTATCCGCACTAGCCCGTATCAGTGACAACATCGACCGCATTTTCCAGGAGACGCCATGACACAACCAGTTCGCACCGCACCTACGCTTGCCGAGGTTGCCGCAGCTGCCGGCGTGTCGCGCTCCACGGCATCGCGCGCCCTCAACGATTCGCCCCGCATTAGCGAGGAAACCAAAAAGCGCGTCCGCGCGGCGGCCAAGGAAGTCAATTTTGTCCCCAACGCTCGTGGCCGAGCGCTCGCTGTCGGGCGCACGGAAATCATCGCCGTGCTCGTGACCGAGCCTCTGAGTGAACTCTTCAGCGACCCCACCTATAGCGAGTTTTTGAGCGGCATTACCGAGGAACTGTCGGAGTCGTCCTATCTGCCCGTTATCTTGCAGGCGTCTTCTACGCATGAGCGCAACCGCGCACGCGAGCACTTTGAGCGCCGCTCGTTCGACGCCGTGATCGACGTCTCTCCCTACAAAGGCAGCGAGCTGCTCGAGGTGCTGCGCGAGCTGGGCGTACCCACCGTGTTGTGCGGCCAGCTCGAGGGCCACCCCTATCGCGATGTGTTCTCGACGGTCTACTCTGACGACGAAGAGGGCGGACGCTTTGCGGCACTCGCCATGAAGGGGCGCGGCCGCAAAGATATCGTCGCCGTGTTGGGACCGCAAGACAACCCCGCTGTTGTCGACCGCCTGCGCGGCTACCGCGCCGTCTTGGGCGAAGACCTCCCAGACGCAAACGTTATCTATACCGGCTGGAACAGCGGAGACGGCTATCAGGCCATGCACCTGATTCTCGCGCGCAAGATTGCTTTCGATGGCGTGCTCTGCGGATCGGACCGTATCGCGGCTGGCGTCATCACCGCACTCAACGAGGCAGGCCTATCCGTTCCTGCGGACGTTTCTGTCGTCGGCTTCGACGATCACGAGATTGCGACGCGCTGCGTCCCCGCGCTCACGACCGTCCGCCAGCCCCTGCGCGAAGAAGGCCACATGGCCGCCAACATTGCGCTCGACATGATCAAGGGTGCCGAGCCTACCACCTCCGTGATGCACATGCAGCTGATCCAGAGAGACTCGCTATAAGAAACTGGGGCAGGCTTTCTGCCAGACAGTTGTTGCGGAAAGCCTGCCCCGTTTTGAGCGCTCATTCTGGGGCACAGTTTCCGTTAGACAGCTCAACCGGAAACTGTGCCCCATTATTTTGCCGAATTCTGGGTCGCGCTTTCCCAGAGGACCCCCCTTGGGAAAGCGCGACCCGTTCTGGACGCAAATTCCGGGTTGTAGTTTCCCGGCGCACGACGGCAAGCCTCCAAACCATGACGTCACGACATAAAAAACGAGGGAAGGCACGTGTCCTTCCCTCGTTACAGGCAATATGTAGCCGCTTCCCTACATCAGGCGCAGACTGACGTCCTTGAGCTGGGCGCCGCTAACGGCACTCGGAGCGCCCGACATAAGGTCGGAGCCGCTGGCCGTCTTAGGGAACGCCATGACGTCGCGGATGGAGTCGGAACCGGTGAGCAGCATGCACACGCGGTCCAGGCCCAGAGCGAAACCGCCCATCGGGGGCGCACCAAACTTGAGGGCCTCCATGAGGAAGCCAAACTGAGACTCGGCGCGCTCCTCGGTAAAGCCCAGGAGCTTGAGCATGGACATCTGCATCTCGGCGTTGTGGATACGCATACCGCCACCGCCGGCCTCAAAGCCGTCCATGACAAAGTCGTAGGTGCAAGAACCGGCTGCCAACGGGTCGGCCTCGATCTTGGCGATGTCGGTCTCGGTCGGCAGGGTAAAGGGCTGGTGCTCGGCAGCATAGGCCTTGCGATCCTCGTCCCAGTGGAACAGCGGGAAGTTGACGACCCACAGGAAGTCGTGGCCCTCGCGCTTGATCTCGAGCGCATTGGCCATGTGCGAACGCATGCCGCCCAGGATCTCGTCGGAGAGCAAGCGCGGGCCGGCGGCGAACATCACAAGGTCGCCGGGCTCGACATCCATGCGCTCGCGCAGAGCCGCCATCTCCTCGTCCGAGAAGAACTTGACGATGGGGCTGTTGATAGAGCCGTCCTCGCGGAAAGCAATCCAGGCCAGGCCCTTGGCGCCAAACGTGGAGGCCACGCCGGCAAGCTTATCGATCTTGGCACGTGCCCAGGCACCGGCGCCCTTGGCGTTGATGGCCTTGACGACAGAGCCCTCCTCGTTTGCGGCAGTCGCAAAGACCTTGAACTTGGAGTTGGCGAAGATGTCGGTCAGGTCGACCAGGTGCATGCCATAGCGGGTATCGGGCTTGTCGGAGCCATAGGTGTCCATGGCCTCCCAGTAGTCCATACGACGCAGCGGCGTAGGCATCTCGACGCCCATGCGGCCGAAGGCGTCGGCCAGGACCTCCTCGAGCGCGCTCATGACGTCGTTCTGGTCCACGAAGGACATCTCGATATCGACCTGGGTGAACTCGGGCTGACGGTCGGCACGCAGGTCCTCGTCGCGGAAGCACTTGGCAACCTGGTAGTAGCGCTCGACGCCACCGACCATGAGCAGCTGCTTCAGGAGCTGCGGGGACTGCGGCAGGGCGTAGAAGTTACCCGGCTGAATACGGCTGGGAACGATGAAGTCGCGAGCGCCCTCGGGCGTGGACTTGAACAGGGAGGGCGTCTCGACCTCCATGAACTCACGGTTGTGCAGCGCCTCCCGAATGGCAAAGGTAAAGTCGGAGCGCAGCTTGAGGTTGGCCATCATCTCGGGACGACGGAGGTCCAGATAGCGATAGCGCAGGCGGGTGTCCTCGCTCGTCTCGATGCCGTCCTCGATCTGGAACGGCGGGGTGACGGACGTGTTGAGCACCTCGGCGTGGTCGGTCAGGACCTCGATCTCGCCGGTCGCGAGCTTGGTGTTGGTGGTCTCCTCACCACGAGCGCGCACGACGCCGTGGATCTTGATGGGCCACTCGGGACGCATGGTCTCGGCGATCTTAAAGGCATCGCCGTCGGAGTGCTCGGGGTCGAAGGTGAGCTGCGTGATGCCCTCGCGGTCACGAAGGTCGCAGAAGATAAGGCCGCCGTGGTCGCGGCGACGACTCACCCAACCGGTGAGGGTGACCTCTTCGCCCACGTTCTCGAAGCGAAGCTCGCCGCAGGTACGGGTGTGCATGGAATGCTCATCGATGGGACGGGTCTGGCTCATACCAGTGATCCTCCTTTATGGATCTGTGCCGCCCCGTGTCGTTCCGGGCGGCGTCGTACAGATTTGCCCAGCCTGCGTAAACCGCGCAGCCAGACATGGCGTTCTATCTTATCGCACCTGTGTCGATGTGCCGCGGAAAAGTGGCTCCTGCCCAAAGACTTGACGGAGACGAAACAATTGATGCGTCGCGGCACCCGTCTGCACGCGTCACGTGCGACAATATGCCCCAATAAAACAGCACTTGGAAAGGCCCGTCATGACTGCACGGCTCATTGTTATGGATATCGACTCCACGCTCATCAACCAGGAGGTCATCGACCTGTTGGGCGAGGAGGCCGGCGTAGGCGAGCAAGTGGCGAAGATCACTGAGCGCGCCATGCGCGGCGAACTGGACTTTAAGCAGGCGCTCGAGGAGCGCGTGGGGCTGCTTGCCGGCTTGGACGAGAGTGTGTTCGAGCGTACCTTTGAGCGCGTGACGTTTACTCCTGGCGCGCTGGAGCTTGTGCGCTCAGCGCACAGCAAGGGCTGGAAGGTCGGCGTGGTAAGCGGCGGCTTCCATGAGGTGGCCGACAAGATCGTGGCCGCCGCGGGCATCGATTTTTGCCTGGCTAACCGCCTAGAGGTCGTGGACGGCAAGCTCACCGGTAAGCTGGCGGCAGACATCGTGACCAAGGAATCCAAGCTCATCCAGCTGCTGGATTGGGCGGTTGAGTGCGGTGTCGACATGGCCCACACCGTCGCGATCGGTGACGGCGCCAACGACATCCCCATGATTCAGGCCGCGGGCACGGGCATCGCGTTTTGCGCCAAGCCCAAGACGCGCGAAGCCGCCCCGTTTGCCATCGATGAGCGCAACCTGATGCTCGCCATGGACATCATCCTGCGCGACTAGTCGATCCTTCTAACAAGAGAATCAGTCTGTCCTATAGTTTCCGAACAATTTTGTCTTAGTGTTCGGAAACATACCCTTTGAGTGCTAGACTTTGCGCCGTCGAAGGGAACATATATGGATAAGCGAGATCTTGAGCAATTGCTGAGCGATGTTGCCGGCGGAGTAGTCACCCCGGCAGTCGCCCTCACGCGCCTCCAGACGGCGCCAACCGCCGATCTGGGTTTTGCGCAGCTCGATCTTTCGCGCGGGGTGCGCCAGGGAGCCGGCGAGGTTGTCTACGGCGCCGGTAAAACCGCCGAGCAAATTGCCGCCATTATCGAAGCGCTGCGCGATGCCGGTCAGGAGCGCATCCTGGTCACGCGCCTGGATGCCGAAAAGGCAGCCCGCACCTCGGAGCTCCTCGGCAACGGCATCGACCTGGGATATGTCCCGGACGCGCAGCTCGCCCTCGTGGGCGGCAAGCCCTCCCCTACCGGCAACGGACGCATCGTCGTCGCCTGCGCCGGCACGAGCGACCTGCCCGTCGCCGAGGAAGCCGCGTTGACGGCCGAGTTCTATGGCAACGAGGTCGACCGCCTCTACGACGTGGGTGTCGCCGGCCTGCACCGCCTGCTCGCTCATGCCGAGGAACTTGCCCAGGCGCAGGTGGTCATCGCCATCGCCGGCATGGAAGGCGCCCTGGCGAGCGTTATCGGCGGTCTGGTGAGCTGTCCGGTCATTGCCGTTCCCACCAGCGTGGGCTACGGCGCGAGCTTTGGTGGCGTAGCCGCGCTGCTCGCCATGCTCAACTCCTGTGCCAGTGGCGTTTCGGTCGTCAATATCGACAACGGCTTTGGTGCCGCCTACCAGGCAAGTCTTATCAATCATCTGAGCGCCGGTACATCCCGCGCCCGTTAAGGAGCATTCCATGTCCAACCATCAGCATACGCTTATCATCGACGGCACCTCGGGCATCAGCGGCGATATGACCGTCGCGGCCCTGCTCGACCTGGGCGCCAGCGAGGAGCACCTGCGCGAACAGCTCGCCACGCTGCCGGTCGACGGCTTTGAGATTGCCGTTACACGCGTAAACAAGCATGGCATCGACGCCTGCGACTTTGACGTTCAGCTGGCAGAGGAGCTCGAGAACCATGATCACGATATGGCCTGGCTCTACGGCAACGAAGCGGGCACCGAGCACATGCACGAGCATGAGCACCACCATCATGACCATGACGAGCACGAACACGAGCACTGCCACGAGCATGACCATGAGGGTCACCATCACGCCCACCACCATCACCACCGTTCTTTGGCGGATGTCACCGCCATCATCGATGGCTCACGGCTAAGCGATGGTGCCAAGCGTCGTGCCCTCGCCATTTTTTCCGTACTCGCCGATGCCGAGGCAAAGGCTCACGGCAAAACGCCCGACACCGTCCTGTTTCACGAGGTGGGCGCCGTCGACTCCATCGTCGACGTCTGCTCTGTCGCCATCTGCCTCGACGACCTTGGTATTGAGGACATCGTGGTCGAGTCGCTCTCCGAGGGTCACGGCACCATCCACTGTGCCCACGGCCTCACGCCCATTCCCGTCCCCGCTGTCGTCAACCTGTGCCAGGCGGGCAATATCGCCCTCACGCCTGCACCGGTCGCCGGCGAGCTCGTGACGCCGACGGGCGCCGCCATCGTCACCGCGCTGCGCACGTCCGACCAACTGCCCTCACGCTACCGCATCGAAGCCGTCGGCTACGGCGCCGGCAAACGCCCCTACGAAGGTTGCTCCGGTACGCTCCGCTGCCTACTCGTTCACGCGGACGCATAGCCATGGATGCCCGCAAGGCAAAAAGCCGCGCTGCCATCGTTACGGCGTTCTCCGAGCTCCTGTGCGAGAAAGACTACGGCAAGATCACCGTCGGCGACATCATCGCTCGTGCCCACGTAGGTCGGGCCACGTTCTACGGGCTCTTCAAGAGCAAAGATGACCTGCTCGCTGAGCTCGTGCGCGATATCTGCACCCATGCCCTCGACGATGACGGTACGCCCCTCGATGACCCACTCGTACAGGTCGAGCATATCCTCAACAACCTCTGGAATCGTCGGCAGGGTGTACGGGCACTGGTAGCCGGCGCCGGCTCACGCGTCTTCGCCGACTGCTTACGCAAGACCATCATGTCACGAGCAGCCGAAACCGTGCCCGTCGACCCCTCAGGCCCCGCCGGCACCATGGACCGAAGCTTCCTACTACACCACATAGCCTCAAGCTTTGTAGGAATGGTCCAATGGTGGGCCTGGCACAATTTCCAAGCAGATAAAGCCGACGTAGCCAAAGACTACCTCTCAGCCATAAAGCCCCTCTTCACCTAAGTAAGAAGCTCATCCCAAAGCAACGCCTCAACCCAGAGCGCCACGCATCCCAAAGTGCCACTCGCGCTTCAATGCCCCCCCCAACAGCAACAAGCCCCTCCCATCCAAATCCAAATTAAGATTTATATGTTGGATTGCTTGCTCGAGCGCAGCAAAGACCCCGCAGCTGGCCGTATGGGGTAACTTCCCAGCGCATTCCGCAGGACGAAAGAACCCCCGCCGCACGAAGTGAACTGCACCCCAAAACTTGGACGGCTTAAATAAGAACTACACCGCAAGGGACT
>CBCSNG010000032.1:0-21747 GCA_965141635.1 uncultured Collinsella sp.
GGCGAAGAGGCCCCGTGCCGTCCTGTTGTCGATGATGCCCCGGTATACAAGGCGAATATCTGGAGCGCCCGCTCGCGCGAAGAGCTCGCTGAGCTGCGCGAGCGCATTGCCGCTGAGGTGCCGGAGCTCTCGCTTGTATTTCCCAACAACCGCGTGCGCCTATTCGATATTCTCCCGGCCGGTTGGGACAAGGGCTGCGCTGCGCTGGAGCTGGCGCGCGCTTTGGGCCTGACGCCCGATGAGGTGGCCGTATTTGGCGATTCCGATAACGATCTGCCCATGATCGGTGCCGTTCCCAACTCCGTTGCAGTCGCCAATGCCAACGAGGCCGTCACTGCTGCCGCGCGCTGGCATATCGGCGCTGCGGCAGACGATGCGGTTGCCGGGGCTCTGCATCAGATTGCCGCCTGCGCCGCGACGGGGGAGATGCCGCCTTTTATGCGTCAGATGGATGCGGTGGGTTCGGGTATCGCGGACGTCTAGGGAGGCCATCATGAAGCTCCAGCAGCTCAGATATGTCGTCAAAGTTGCCGAATGTGGCAGCATCACCGAGGCCTCGCGCCGGCTCTTTGTGTCGCAGCCTTCGATTACCGCATCGATTCGCGATCTCGAAAACGAGATGGGCGTGCACATCTTTGAGCGCACTAACAAGGGCGTCGTTGTGTCCGAGGAAGGTGAGACCTTCTTGGGCTATGCGCGCCAGGTACTCGACCAGGCCGACCTGCTCGAGGGCAAGTACAAGGGCGCATCCGAGCAGGTGCCGCACTTTAGTGTGAGCTGCCAGCATTATTCCTTTGCCGTTAATGCGTTTGTCGATGTGATCCGTGAGTTCGATGCCGCGCGCTACGACTTTACCCTGCGCGAGGAGCAAACCCACGAGATTATCGAGGACGTCGCGCACATGAAAAGCGAGCTCGGCATCCTGTATCTGTCGGAGCACAATCGCGAGGTCATCGAGCGCATGCTGGCGGCCAACGAGCTCGTGTTCGAAGGGCTCTTCTGCGCCACGCCGCACGTCTTTGTGTGTGCAGACCATCCGCTGGCGGGCCGCTCCAGCGTGACGCTCGAGGACTTGGAAGACTACCCGTTTTTGTCCTATGAGCAGGGCAGCTATAACTCGTTCTACTATTCTGAGGAGCTGACCTCGACCTTTGAGCGCCGCAAGAATATCCGCGTGCGTGACCGTGCGACGTTGTTCAACCTGGTCATGGGCCTCAACGGCTACACGGTATGCTCAGGCGTGATCAGTCACGAGCTCAACGGGCCCGGCATCATCTCGATTCCGCTCGATGTAGACGAGTACATGGAGATCGGCATCATCACGCGCAAGAACACGACGCTTACGCGCTACGGCCAAGCCTATATCGACGTGATTCGTCAGCACATATAGACTGCTGCATTCTGCACGGGTCAAATCTCTTTATGGCAGTCCAAACTGATATAGGAAGCATCTATATCAAACTGTTATAAACGTATATTTTGCGATGGCCATATGAGCGCTCATACTCTGTCCCAGTAAAGCAACCAATGCAAAGGGAGATATCTATGAGTGCTTTAACCACGCTGAACGCGCCGTTTCGCGCCGATATCGTCGGCAGCTTTCTTCGTCCACAGGCCGTAAAGGACGCCCGTGTCGCCTATGCTGCGGGCACACTCGACGCCGCCGGCCTTAAGGCCGTCGAGGATGAGGCCATTCGCGACCTGGTGGACAAGCAAAAGTCCGCTGGCCTGCAGGTGATTACCGATGGCGAGTTTCGCCGCAGTTACTGGCACCTCGACTTTATGTGGGGGCTCAACGGCATTGAACGCCGTACCTCGCGTACGGGCTATATGTTCCACGACGAGGAGACCACAGCCGACACCGCCGTGGTAACCGGCCCCATTAGCGGCGAGAACCATCCGTTCGTCGAGCACTTTAAATTTGTCAAGGCGCTCGAGGGAGAGGGCCAGGTCGCGCGGCAAACCATTCCGGCGCCGATCCAGACGTTCTCCGAAGTCACGCTCGACCGCTGCGACGGCCAGCAGGAGAGCCTGCGCGCTGTCTATAAGACCGATGAGGAACTTGCCGACGCCATCGCAGCCGCTTATCGCACGGTGATCGCCGACCTGTACGCAGCAGGCTGCCGCAACATCCAGTTTGATGACTGCACCTGGGGCATCTACTGCGATACTGACTTTGTGTCCAAGACCGGCATGAGCCCGGTCGACCTGCAAAAGGTAAGCGAGCTGGGCGTGGCGCTCAACAATGCCGCCATCGCGGACAAGCCCGACGATCTGGTCATCAACACGCATGTGTGCCGCGGCAACTACCACTCCACCTATGCCTTCGAGGGCGGCTATGACCCCATCGCGCCGTACCTGTTCGCAAACGAGGATGTCGATGCATTTTACCTGGAGTTCGATACGCCGCGCGCCGGCGGTTTTGAGCCGCTGAAGTACGTTGCCCCCGGCAAGAAGGTCGTGCTGGGCTTGGTAACCACCAAGGCGGCAGAGCTCGAGAACGAGGATGTTATCGTCGAGCGCATCCGTGAAGCCGCAAAGTACGTGCCGCTCGAGAACCTGTATCTGTCGCCTCAGTGCGGCTTTGCCAGCTGCGAGATTGGCAACAAGCTGACCGAGGATGAGCAATGGGCAAAGATCGCGCTGGTCAAGCGCATTGCCGAGCGCGTTTGGAAATAGCGCTAGTGTTTGCAGGTGGCGGCGCGTGCGAGGCATAGTGTATCGCGTACAATGGTTCGGATCGTATCGTTCGGGCAGGTTATCCGATATGCCTGATCGCCCTTCCATTCGAAAGGACATCCATGTCCCAGTCCTCGACGCCCGCCGTCAGCGATGCCATCTACGACGCATCGTCGCTCGGCCGCCCGCGCATGTTCCTGCTCGGCCTACAGCACCTGTTTGCCATGTTTGGCGCCACCGTGTTGGTGCCCGTGCTCACCGGCCTCTCGGTATCGGCAACGCTTTTGTTTGCCGGCTTGGGCACGCTGCTGTTCCACTTCCTGTCGCGCGGTAAGGTGCCGGCATTTTTGGGCTCATCGTTTGCCTTTATTGCCGGTTATGCCGCAATCGCGCCCAACGGCGAGACCGAGCTTTTGCCCTACGCCTGCCTGGGCGTAGCTTGTGCCGGTCTGCTCTATCCGGTGCTGGCGGCGCTCTTCCGCGCGTTTGGCGCCAAGCGCGTTATGCGCTTCTTCCCGCCGGTGGTGACTGGCCCCATCGTCATTTCCATCGGCTTGATCCTGGCAAGTTCCGCTATTGCTAACTGCCAGACCAACTGGCTTGTGGCTGTCATTGGCGTTGCCGTTATCGTCATCTGCAACATCTGGGGCCGTGGCATGGTCAAGATCGTGCCGATTTTGCTGGGCGTTGTGGTGAGCTATGCCGTTGCGGCTGCGCTCGGCGAGGTTGATTTCTCGGGCGTTGCCGCCGCTCCGTGGGTCGGTCTGCCCATCGTGTGGGACAACACCGTGTTTGCACTCTTTGGGCCGCAGTTCGATAGCGGTCTTGCCACGACGGCCATCATCACCATCATGCCGCTGGCCTTCGCGACCATGATCGAGCATATCGGCGATATCTCTGCTATCGGTTCGACTTGCGAGCGCAACTACATTGCCGATCCCGGTCTGCATCGCACGCTGCTCGGCGACGGCCTTGCCACGATTCTGGCTTCGCTCTTTGGCGCTCCGGCCAACACTACGTATGGTGAGAACACCGGCGTGCTCGCCCTGACGCGCGTGTTCGACCCGCGCGTAATTCGAATTGCCGCGTGTTGCGCCATCGTGCTTTCGTTCTGCCCCAAGTTCGCGGCTGTCATTGCGGCCATGCCGGCGTGTGTGATCGGCGGTGTGTCGCTCGTGCTCTACGGCATGATCAGCGCTGTGGGCGTCCGCAACCTCATCGAGAACCAGGTCGATTTCCAGAACAACCGCAATGTGCTGGTGGCGGCTCTGGTGCTCGTGCTTTCACTCGGCATTGCTTACAGCACTGCCGGTGCCATCGTGCTGGAGCTGGGCGGCTTGACGATTTCGCTTTCCGGCCTTGCAGTGGGCTCGCTGGTGGGCATCGTGCTCAACGCGATTCTTCCCGGCAACGACTTTGAGTTCGCCGTTTCTGAACTCGAGGAGACTGTCGAGTAGAAGTTGTGTTCAGCTAAATCAAAAAATGGCGCCCGTGCGTACGCGTGGGCGCCATTTTTAATGCGTCAGTATCCAGCGTATGCCACGCGCCATTCGTAGATCGGTTTGGGCAAAGTGATTGCCGGGGTTGAGTTCCATCGTTGTTGGGATGCCGCGCTCGATGAGTAGCTCTTCCATTGCGCGCGTGTCGTCGAGTACGTGTCTCATCATGCGGTTGGGCGTCTTGGTTTCTTTTTTGCCGAGTGACAGATAGACAGCTTGTGGGCTGCCGGCAAATGGCGCCGTGCTGGCGCGATCGACATAGTCGGGAAACCATAGCGACCCCGATGCGCTCGCGATGCGGTCAAAGGCGTCGGTTTGCCAGAGGGACCAGAGCGCGAAGAGGCCCGCGAGCGAGTAGCCGGCAATGCCGCGCCAGGTGGGCGGCAGTGGGAGCGATAATTCGACCTTTGGGATTATCCGGTTCAGCAGTTCATCGAGAAATCCGGACGCCTGCCCACCAAAAGGTTCGGCATCGCGTACGGTCCCGTCGCATGCCCAGGGGCTCAGCTCGCGATTCCAATCGAGCCCGCCAATGACGACGAGAGTGAATGGCGGGCAGCCGAGCTCAAGACAACGGTTGTAGACCTCGCTGCCGTCGCCCATGACTACGGGGAGGTAGATGACAGGTACGCTTTCCGCATGATTCGAATAGACGGTTATCTGCTTTCGATGCGCTTCCATGGCCTGCTTCTCTCAGCGTTGTGATATCGACGGCCCCAATTGTCGCACGCTGGCACATATAGGTTGGGCTGCATTAAGAATAATCGCATGCGCAACGCGCGAGCGCAAACTGGAAAACGCCGCCGCCGGAGGGGAACTCGGCGATGGCGTCGTTAAACGGTGTTCGGGCTCGGGGCCTTCGCGGGAGCTGCCATGTGCGCAGAGGCGTCTAAGAACGCTTACGGCTCGCCATGGTGCCTGCGGCGATAGCGGCTGTTCCCGCAAGGACGGTTGCCACGATGGCCGCACCCGAGGTGTCGCCGGTTGCCGCGAGCACGCCGGTAGTCTTGGCTTTCGTGGTTGAAGCCGCAACGGCCTTGGTCGGCTTTGAGCCCTCAGGCTTGGGGTTCTGCTTGGACTCCGCGGGCTTGCTTTCTGCGGGCTTGGTCTCGTCGGGCTTGGGGTCTTCCGGCTTGGCTACCTCGGGAGGTGCGATGGTCGTACTTTTGGCGACTGCTTTGATATAGAGGGAGTCGACCGTGGCGTCGCCCGTGCCGATGGCTTGGCCTGCCTCGTAGATGCCGTCACGGAGCTTGCGATAGTCAATGACCTTGCCGCCTTCGGGCGTCTGGATGGCGGCGTTCTCAATCTTGATGGTGCCGATTGTCTTGCCGTCAGCGCTCATGGCACGGGCAAAGATTGCCGCTGTATCTCCTTCGGCCGTTACCTTGCTGCGGATGATCGAGATGACTGCGGGTGTGACGCCCTCGCTGGTCTGGGCGATGATGCCGATGTTCTCGCCTTGGGGTTCGCGCCTCGTCTCGCCATCTTGGTTTTCGCTGTAGGGGATGGGGCCGTCGCCGTTCTCGACATAGCGGGCTATGGCCTTGACAACGGAGTCGCTGATGTAGATGTGGCCGCCCTTCTCGTTGGGTCGATCGTTTCTGGTGGAGAATGCAGCCGAAACCTCGCCTTCCGCAAACGCGTCCACGGTGGAGCCGTTCTTGACGACGATGTCGTCCTGGTAGGTGAAGAGGGCGTTGGCGCCACCGTATCTGCCTTTACTTGCACGGACCGTCACGTTTGCATGATCGAGGGTGATGCCCTTGTGGGCATAGACGCCATATTCAACACCGTTTACGTTGAGGGAGGCGTTTGTGGCTGCGAGGCTGCCCTTGGCCTCGACGGCAGCGTCTTCCTCGGAGCTTGCCTTGACCTGGCTGCCGTCCGAGATGTTGATATTGTCGCCGCTCCAAAGGGCCTCACCATCGGCTGAGCTTGCCTCGACCGTCCCGCCACCCTTGATGGTGAGGTTCTTGTCGGCTCCAATACCCTTGTCCTTGGTAGCCCTGGCGGTGACGGCTCCGCTGTCGTCAATCGTGATATTGCCGTTTGCCCTGATGCCATCCGATGCACCCGTGGCGTTGACGTTGCCCGAACCTTTGATAGCGAGATCACCTCCGGCATTGATGGCATCAAACCCAGTGCTCGTGGCGTTGACGGATCCGGCTCCGTCGATGTTGATATTACCCGTGGTGAGGATAGCGTCCTCAGTAGATGTCACGCTGAGCGTGCCGCCCTCGTCGCCTTGGATATTGAGCTCGGCATTCTCGTTAGTGCCATGAGAAACGTTGATGCTTTCGATCCATTCGGCAGTGACGATGTTGGTTCCCGAGTAATTCACGTTGAGCTTGCCTGCGGCCTGGATCTCGCCGCCGTTATAGTTGTTGAGCTTCAAGTCGTCGGCGCCGTCCCACGACCAGGTACCGGCCTCGTCGCTCGCCGCGGTGTTGTACTTGTTGCCGCCGACCTTGACCCATTCCGCTGCGAGCGAGACGCTCGGCATGAGCAGCGAGCTCACCGTGAGCGCGCAGGCCAGGCCGCAGACGATGCGGCGCGTCACGCGGCGCCAGCTGCCGTGCGCGAGTCCTATGCGACGGCGAACGTCGGGTTCGGCAACATGGGTTCCGGCGGTAGTGTCATTGCGTTTGGGGGTCGTGAACAAGGCTGCCATGGTTGCTCCCGTTCTCATAGGGCCTATACGACTAGATTCAGCGTATCTGCTGGATGTTGCCGGCGGTAGTGCCGTTTGGAGGGCAAAATGGCCAAAATGGGGGAGAAATAGGCCGCACGCCGGCGCAGGGACCGGCGCTAAAAGAAAAGCGCGGGGCCGCATGGCGACTCCGCGCTTTATTGTTCAGCTTTTGCAGCCTTGCCCTTACGCTACGAAGAAGTAGACGAGGAAGGCAAGGGCCGCGATCCACCCGTCCCGTGCGAAAAAGTGTTTACGAGCGCTTGCGGCTCACCACGGCGCCCGCGGCGATGGCGGCTGTTCCCGCAAGGGCGGCTGCCACGATGGCTGCGCTCGAGGCGTCGCCGGTTGCTGCGAGTTTGCCGGCGATCTTGGCTCCCGTGGCTGCAACTGCAACGGTCTTGGTCGTCTTCGTGCCCTCGGACTTGGAACCCTCGGGCTTGGTCTCGCCTGGCTTCTCCTCGGGTTTGATCTCCTCGGGAGGCGCGATGACCGTGCTCTTGGCGACAGCTTCGTTATAGGGGGAGTCGATCACAGCGTCGCCCGTGCCGATGGTTTGACCCACCACGTAGAAGATGCCGTCATCGAGTTCTTCCTTGTTGCGATAGCCAATGATCTTGCCGCCTGTGGGCGTCTGTATGGGAGCGCCTTCGATCTCGATGGTGCCGATTGTCTCGCCGTCCGCGCTCACGGCAAGGGCGAAGATTGCCGCCGTGTCTCCCTCAGCTGTGACCTTACTGCGGACAATCGAGATGGTCGCGGGCGTGATGCCCTCCTTGGTCCGGGCAAAGATGCCGATGTTCATGCCCCTATGCTCGGGAATGACCGCGCCACTTTGGTCGTTGCTGTAGTGATCGGGGCCGTCGCTACCGGACTCGACATAGCGGGCTATAGCCTTGACAACGGAGTCACTAATGTAGATGTGACCACCCGCTTCGTTGGGGTAGTAGTTTCTGGTGAAGATTGCGGTCGAGAACTGGCCTTCTGCGAACGCATCCACGATCGAGCCGTTCTTGATGACGATGTCGTCCTCGTCGGTGAAGAGGGCGCTGGCTTCATCGTTCCCTGCACTTGCACGGACCGTTACGGTTGCGCCATCGAACGTGATGCCCTTGTAGACATAGATGCCATACCCAACGCCACTTGCGTTGAGGGAAGCGTTCGTGACCGTGAGGCTGTTTTTACCGTCGATGGTGGCGTCTTCCTCGGAGCTTGCCTTGACCTGGCTGCCACCCGAGATCTCGATGTTGCCGTCGGCCCAAATCGCATTGTCTTTGATAGAGCTTGCCTCTACCTTGCCGCCGCCCTTTATGATGAGGTTCTCGTTAGCATCGATACCCTGATCCTCGGTGGCCTTGGCGGTGACGGTTCCGCTGTTGTCGATCGTGATGTTGCCGTCGGCCCTGATGCCATCCGAATCGCCCGTGGCGTTAACGTTTCCCGAGCCCTTGATGGTGACATCGCCCCCGGCATCGATGGCATCGTGCTCGGTGCTCGTGGCGTTGACAGTGCCAGCGCCGTCGATGTTGATGCTGCCGACGGAAGTGATGGCGTCACGAGAAGATGTCACGTTGAGCGTGCTGGACGCGTCGCCCTGAATATTAAGCTCGGCGTTCTCGTTCGCGCCATCCTTAACCTTGATGCCGCGGCCGTCGCCGTTAGTGACGATGTTGTCGCCCTCGTAGCTCACGTTGAGCTTGCCCGCTGCCTCGATCGCGCCGCCGTTATAGCCGTTGAGCTTCATGTCATCGGCGCCGTCCCAGCTCCAGGTGCCGGCGGCGTCTCCCGCGGGCCCCGCGGCCGCTTCGTGGCGGACGCCGCCGACGTCCACCCACTCGGCCGCGAGCGAGACGCTCGGCATGAGCAGCGAGCTCACCGTGAGCGCGCAGGCCAGGCCGCAGACGATGCGGCGCGTCACGCGGCGCCAGCTGCCGTGCGCGAGTCCTATGCGACGGCGAACGTCGGGTTCGGCAACATGGGTTCCGGCGGTAGTGTCATTGCGTTTGGGGGTCGTGAACAAGGCTGCCATGGTTGCTCCCGTTCTCATAGGGCCTATACGACTAGATTCAGCGTATCTGCTGGATGTTGCCGGCGGTAGTGCCGTTTGGAGGGCAAAATGTCCAAAACTTGGGAAGCAAAACATCGCGCGTCTGTGCGTTGCCTGGCTTTAAAAGAAAAGCGCGGAGCCGCTCGATGCGACTCCGCGCTTTGGTGTTCTGTTTTAGCAGACTATGCCGTTACGCTACGAAGAAGTAGACGAGGAAGGCGAGAGCTGCGATCCACATGAGCGGCTTGATCTTGGAGGCCTCGCCCTTAAAGAGCGCGACGATCACGTAGGCGATAAAGCCCAGGCCGATTCCGGCAGAGATGGAGTAGGTGAAGGGCACGCCGGCGACAATCATGAACGCCGGGAAACCCTGCGACACGTCGGACCAGTCGATCTCGGAGGCCTCGCTCATCATGAGGTAGCCGACGTAGACCAGAGCACCGCAGGTGGCGGCACTGGAAACGATGGTGACGATGGGGGAGAAGAACGCGGCGAGAATGAACAGCACGCCGGTGGTGACGGAGGTGAGGCCCGTGCGGCCACCGTCGGCAGCGCCAGAGGTGGACTCGACGAAGGTGGTGATGGAGGAGACGCCCATAAAGCCACCGGCAGCAGCGGCCACGGAGTCGACGACCAGGATGGGGCGGATGTCCTCGACATTGCCGTCCTCGGTCAAGAACTCGCCCTGCTTGGCGACGGCCATCGCGGTGCCCATGGTGTCGAAGAAGTCGCTCATGAGCAGCGAGAAGGCAACGACGAGCAGCATCGGGTCGGTCAGAACCTTCACGATGGCCATGTTGCCATCAGCGGTGCTGGCAAACGGGGCGCCAAAGGTCGAGAAGTCGAGCGGAGCGATGAGGCCCTCGGGCGCATGGGTGACGCCCAGCGGGATACCGGCGATAACGGCGATGATGATGCCGATGAGCAGCGAGCCCGGCACGTTGCGGGAAGCCAGGGCAACCGTCACGACGATGGAGATGATGCCGACGATAAAGGTGGGGGAGGCGATGTCGCCCAGGCCGACGAGCGTACCGGCGCCAGCGGTGATGATGCCGGCGTCGCACAGGCCGATCATGGCGATGAACAGGCCCAAGCCAACCGAGATGGCGTGGCGCAGGACCACGGGGATGGCGTCCATAATGGCCTCGCGCAGGCCGCACAGGACGAGCAGCAAGATAACGATACCCTCGAGGAAGATAACGCTCATGGCAACGTGCCAGTCGCCGCCGCACATGGTGGTGGCGATGCCCGCGATCATGGCGTTGATGCCCAGACCCGACGCGCAGGCGAGCGGGCGGTTTGCGAAGATGCCCATGCAGATGGTCATGATGCCGGCGCCCAAGCAGGTGGCGCAGGCGAGCGCTCCCGCATCGATGCCGGCGCCCGAGAGCACCGCAGGGTTGACGGCGATGATGTAGGCCATCGCCAGGAATGTTGTCAGTCCAGCGCGAAGTTCGGTCCCGATTGTGGACTTGCGCTCACTGACGTGAAAAAGTTCGTCCATGCATACCCTTTCCTTGTTCGGCCCCGAGTTTAGGCCGATTGACACGAACGTTCTCACTATAGCCCCTTTACGACGCTGTTGTTCCTCGCATGTTGATGTTCGGCGCTTTGTAGCAGACGGACGGTATTTTTCGCATGAAAATGTGTGGGTACCGTATACTTAAGCGGTTACAACGACCCCTATGGAGGAACGTATGATTAAAGAGCTTTGCCACGACGAGGCTATCCTGTCCCAGCGTTGCGAGGTTGCGACCGTCGAGGACGAGTCGGTTGCTCAGGACCTGATCGATACCATTAAGTCGCTCGACGATGCCGGCTGCCTTGCCGCTAACCAGATTGGCGTTACCAAGAAGGTCTGCGTCTACCTGGACGACGCCGGCGAGCCCCACGTGCTCTACAACCCCCGTCTGGTGTTTGGCCTGGGCGCCAGCAAGATGGAGGAGAGCTGCCTGACGCACGAGGAGGTCACCAAGTCCACGCGCTATATCAAGTGCAAGGTCGCTTATGACGTGATCGTCGACGGCAAGATGCGCGAGCGCAAGCAGGACTTTGTGGGCTTCGAGGCGCAGATGATTCAACACATGATTGACCACTGTCTAGGAAAGTTGGTCTAAGGGGACCAAAGCACCGCACCTTGCCGCTCAATCGTCGCTCGCGTACCTTAAGTACGCTTCGCTCCTCTTTCGTGGCAATCTGCGGCACTTTGACCCCTTAGACGACCTGCGGGGTTAACTTGGTTGAGTTTATCCTGCTTGAATAGTCCGGGCGTGACATTGTTGTCATGTCCGGGCTTTTGTGTTTAGCGCCTCTTTGTTTGGTGACAATAACCTTAGCAAGAACGTAAAGCTGGGAGGCGCTATGTGTACGAGCATTCGATTTACCGATAATTCCGGCCACATGTATCTAGGCCGCAACCTCGACTGGAGCTTTGACTACGGCCAACAGGTTCGCGTGATGCCGCGCGGGTTTCACATTCCGTATTCGTTTATCGACGACGCAACAGCGGCACACGCGGTGATCGGTATGTGCATCGATTACAAGAACTATCCCATGTTCTTCGACTGCGGCAACGATGCGGGCCTCGCCGTGGCGGGTCTCAATTTCCCGGGTTATGCCGAGTATGCCGAGGACCCTGTCGACGGCAAGACCAATATCGCAGCCTATGAGTTTCCCCTGTGGGTGGCAGCGACGTTCTCGACGGTCGACGAGGTCGAGGCTGCGCTGCGCGATACGGTGATTGTCGCCAAATCTGCAGGAGAGGGGCTGGGCGTGTCGCTGCTCCATTGGATTATCGGCGACAGCCAGCGTAGCATCGTGGTCGAGATGATGGCTGACGGCCTGCATGTATACGACGATCCGGTCGACACCCTTGCCAACCAGCCGACCTTCCCGTGGCACATGGAAAACCTGCGCACCTATATCACCGCCACAAGCGATTTTCCGCAGACGGCGACATGGCGTGACGCCGAGCTCAAACCCTATGGCGCGGGTGCCGGCATGCGCGGTATTCCTGGTGACTGCTATTCGCCGAGCCGTTTTGTAAAGGCGGCGTACCTCAATGCCAATTATCCGCAAAAGGAGAGCGAGACCGAAAACGTCGTCCGCATGTTCCGTTCACTCGAGGGCGTGGTGATGATCGAGGGGGCGTCCAGGATGGGCGATGGCAAGTTCGAGAAGACTATCTATACCGGATGCTTTAGCGCGCGCACGGGCAATTATTACTACGCGATGTATGGGGATCCGTCGATTCGCTACGTGAGCCTGATGGATGCCGAGGGCGCGAGCCCCGATAGGCTCGTGGTTCCCGAGCCGCGCCGTTCGTAGCTCACCGGTCCGTTGCGACATAAAACGGCTCCGCACCTTTTATGAGATGCGGAGCCGTTGTCGTCAATGGCTGGTGGCGTGTTAGAAGTTGGCGTCGTTGAGCTGGGTGCTCTCGAGTCCGTCGAGTTGCTGTTGCTCGGGCGTATCGGCGACGCTCTCGAGCAGCTCGGTGGGATCGACGTTCATACTCTTGCCGGCCTCGTTGCCGTTGACCAAGTCGTCCGAGAAGATATCGACTTCCATTTCCTCGGCCTCTTCGATCTGAACCTCGAGCGGCACCTGGGTGCGCACGAGCTTAACGGCCGGGCGCATGCGGGCAAACAGTGGCACGTACTCGATGATGATGGCCGAGTTCTCGAGACCATACCAACGTGCCGGGCTTCCGCAGGCGCGGCGGACGGCGTACTTGATGGCCATGACGCGATGGTCGTTGCGGTTGATGTCCGTTTCGGGGGCGAGCATCTTGCGCAGCATGCAAAAACGGAAGTCGCCCACGTTGCCGCGCGTCTCGTAGATGGAGTAGGTGTGGTGCTGCGGTGGCAGCTCTCCCGAGGCCATCAGGTCGCCAACGATCTGGCGCAGGTAGGCGTTGATGCGCTGGTTGACCTTAAAACCCAGGTCCAAGCGCACGCGGAACAGGAAGTCTGTGCCAAAGGTCTCAACGGAATACTCGTGCGTATAGGGCTCGTCGGTAACGTGTACGTTGATGAACCAATATGCCTTGGCACGCTTGGGGTGCTTGTCCAAGATGGAGTAGAGCACGTCGCGGTCGAGCGTGAGCGGGTCGGGACTGTTGGTAAGGAACACCAGATTGTCGGCGAGCACGGGGTAGGTCTCGTCGTTGCGCAGGCGGCCGAGCTGGTCAATGTACTTGGAGACGGGCAGCAGGATCGTCTGCGTGCGCTCGATGGCGGTGCCGCGGCGCCACACGTACATAAGGCCAAACAGCAGCGCGGCCAGGAAGATCATGACGTAGCCGCCGTCAAAGAACATGGTGAGGCACGAAGCGAAGAAGCACAGCTCAATGGCACCAAAGAGCAGGGCGAAGACGCAGGCGCCCAGCTTGTGCTTGAGGATGCCGGCGATGTAGCTCGTCAAAAGCGTCGTGGTCATGAGCATGGTCACGGTAATGGCGAGGCCGTAGGCGCTCTCCATGCGCTCGGAGTTTTGGAACAGCAGCACGATGAAGATACAGCCGACCCACATGATGTTGTTGACGAGCGGAATATAGAGTTGGCCCTTGGTGTCGCTGGGGTAGTGGATGCGCAGATGCGGCATAAGGTTGAGGCGCGTTGCCTCCGAAACCAACGAGAACGAGCCGGTGATGAGCGCCTGCGAGGCGATGATGGCCGCCACGGCCGAAAGCACGATGGCAAAGGGGCGCAGGGGCTCGGGGAGCATCATATAGAACGGGTTGACGATATCCATCGCGAGCATCTGGGGATTGGAATTGTTGGCGAGCAGCCAAGCGCCCTGACCCAGATAGTTAAGGATGAGGGCTGCCTTTACGAACGGCCAGGATGCGTAAATGTTAGCCTTGCCCACGTGACCCATGTCCGAATAGAGCGCCTCGGCGCCGGTCGTCGACAGGAAGACGAAGCCGAGCACCATGATGCCCGAGTGGTTGATGGGCGAGAACAGGAACATGATGCCGCGGATGGGGTTGAGCGCGCGTAGGATGGACAGGTTGCCGAGCATGTTGAACAGGCCGGCGCCAGCCAAGAACAGGAACCACAGCGTCATGAGCGGGCCGAACAGCTTGCCGATCGACGAGGTGCCGGCGCGCTGCATGGCAAACAGGCCGCAGATAATGATGATGGTGATGATGACGACGTTGGTCTGGCCGTCACCCAAAAGCGCATGGCCCCACTCGATAGTGCGCAAGCCCTCGATGGCCGTGGTAACCGTGACGGCGGGGGTGAGGATGCCGTCGGCGAGCAGCGCCGCGCCGCCGATCATGGCGGGAAGGATCAGCCACGGCGCTACTTTGCGCACCAAGCTAAACAGGGCGAAGATGCCGCCCTCGTTGTGGTTATCGGCCTTCATGGCGATAACCACGTACTTGACCGTGGTCACGAGCGTCATGGTCCAGATGACGAGCGAAAGCGCGCCCAGGATCATGTCCTCGCTAACGGTACCGATGCCGCCGTTGTTGGCGACGATTGATTTCATGGTGTACATGGGGCTCGTGCCGATGTCGCCGTATACGACGCCGAGCGTAACGAGCAGCATGCCAGCGGAGAGGGGAATGGCTCCATGCCCGCCTTGACCACGCTGGTCTTGGGGGCTCGCCTCCAGTTTGTTGTGTGCCACGTGGACTCCCTTGGACATCCGGTTATCTGTCTAGGACAGATAATCTTTATGCCGTCTTTATACATACAAGAGCAGTTTGGCACATCAGGTTATTTTAGACAATAATCCTCAGCTGGGGATTATTTATGTACGCAGGTAGCATTTCAAAGCAGGGGCTTTTAAGCACGTGCTGTCTGGGCTATGCCAGCCTTGGCGCCTGCGCGTTTGCCGGCGAGTTCGCAAAAGAGCGCGCCGCCGATGATAAGCGCGGCGCCCATCAGACGGACCGGTGTTATGGCTTCGCCCAAAAGGACGGCAGAGAACACGACCGCCGAAAGCGGCTCGAGGTAGCCGACGACCGCGACGGTCTGGACGGGCAGCTTGGCGACAGCACTAAAGTAGAGCAGGCAGCCAATGCCGGTGTTGACGACGCCGAGCATGACGACGGCGCGCCAATCAATACCGGCGGCGACGCCGGCGGACAGGAATGAGGGGGCACCTTGCGTGAAGAGCGTGAGGACCAGCGCGGTCACAAAGGCGGCGCCCACCTGGAGCGCGGAGTTTTCGAGGCCTTCGATATGTGGCGCACCCTTGCTAGCGATGACCATCAGCGCATAGCAAAATGCCGAGGCGATTCCGCAGGCGATACCCGCAATGGACATATTGCCGCCTAGACCTTGTGCCGCAATGAGAAAAGCACCGCAGGCGACGGCGATAAAGCCGGCGATTTTGCCGCCGGTCAGCTTTTCGCCAAAGATGAGCGGGGAGAGCGCCATGACAATGATGGGACCGCAGTAGTACAGCAGCGAGGATACGCCGACGCCGATCGTCTGGTAGGCGCGGAACAGAAAAATCCAGCTGGCACCCAGCGCAGCTCCTGAGAGGAGGAGGGCTGCGGCTTCGCGGGGGCGAGATGGCGCCTGCAACGTATGGCGTTGGGTGATGGCGAGGATGGTGACAAGCGAGAGTGCGCCCAAAAACGTGCGCAGGAGCACGATATCGGAGCTCGGGAGCGCGATGGCGGCGGCGATGATGCCGTTGGAGCCAAACAACAGCAATGCTGCTAAGTACGTAAACAGTCCGTTGTTCATACGCTGACATCCCCTCTATATCCGAGCATGTTCACTATGGGTGAACTGGCTTTAGAAGAAAAGCGAATATAATGCATGGATAGCATGAGAAAAACTCATGCAAAGGTGGAGGGGTGCCGTGGAAACGAATATTCAAAAGATGCAGGTGCTGCTTGAGACCGTACGCGCCGGAAGTTTTACGCGCGCCGCCGAGCGGCTGAGCTATTCGCAGTCGGGCGTGAGCCGTATGGTGGCCGATCTTGAGGCCGACTGGGGCTTTAAAGTGCTCGATAGAAGCCGCGAGGGCGTAGTGCTTTCTGCCGATGGGCGGCAAGTTATGCCGGCGGTCGAGGCGTTGTGCGAGGAATTTGTTCGTTTGCAGCGACGGGTGGATGAGATGCGTGGGTTCATGCGCGGCAAAATCTGCATCGGTACGTTTTCGAGTGTGGCGACCCACGTGCTGCCGCCGGTGATCGCGCGCTTTCGCGCCGATCACCCGGACGTCGATTATGAGTTGCTGATGGGCGATTACTCAGAGATTGAACAATGGGTGGCGGAAGGCCGCTGCGACCTGGGCTTTATTCCGCGCGAACCACGCGGCGCCGGCATGGTGTCGCGGCCGTTGGTGCAAGACGAGCTGATGGCCGTGGTGCCAGCGGACTCCTCGCTTGCCGCGGCGGAGGTCGTCTCTCTTGCCGATTTGGCCAACGAGCAGTTTATTCTGCTGGAACGCGGCACCGATGACGAGATTACGCCGCTCTTCCGTCGGGCGGGGCTGGCGGTGCGCTCAAAACTGTCGACCTGGGATGACTATGCGATTATGGCTATGGTCGAGGACGGCCTGGGTGTGAGCATTCTTCCTGCGCTTATCTTGCGTCGCTGTCAGTTCGATGTTGCCGTGCGCCCACTCGAGGGACATCCTCATCGGCAGATCAATGCGATATATCGCACGGCTGACGTTTCGCTTGCGGCGGCTCGTCTCCTTGAATATCTCTAAAGGCGCGTACCTGTTGTCCACTTTGGGACAATCCTCGGGGTTCGGTACATTTTCTTATGAAATTGAACTTTCGAATGAGGTGCCGCGTTATACTGCTGCCTAAATTGAACTCTGGTTCAATTCGTGTTCTATAAATTGAACTTTGCCAGCAAGGAGGTTCTAGTGGCCCAAGAGACGTTTAGCGATCGCCTGCGACAGACTATGTCCGATCGCGACGTTCGCCAGTCGGACGTAATCTGCGCATCGGAGATGCTCGGCAAAAAACTCGGCAAGAGTCAGATGAGCCAATATGTGAGCGGCAAGACGATCCCGCGGCGCGACGTGGCTGAGCTGCTCGCCCGTATTTTGGAGGTCGATGTTACCTGGCTGCTTGCCGGCGACGCCGATCAAGGCGAGGCATCATCACCCCGCAACGATTCCAAGCCCGAACCCCATCCCTCAGCTCAAATTCCAAGGAGCACCACCATGCGTACTTTTTCTAAATCCACCAAGCTCGATAATGTCCTGTATGACGTGCGCGGTCCCGTCGTCGACGAGGCTGCCCGCATGGAGGACGAGGGCGAGCGCATCCTCAAGCTCAATATCGGCAACCCGGCGCCCTTCGGTTTCCGCACGCCCGACGAGGTCATCAAGGACATGCGCCAGCAGCTGCCCGACTGCGAAGGCTATTCCAACTCGCGTGGCCTGTTCTCCGCGCGCAAGGCAATCATGCAGTACTCGCAGATCAAAGGCCTGCCCAACGTTCAGATGGAGCACATCTACACGGGCAACGGCGTGTCCGAGCTCATTCAACTTTCGATGAACGCGCTGCTCGACAACGGCGATGAGATCCTGATCCCCAGCCCCGACTACCCGCTCTGGACGGCGTGCGCGACCCTTGCCGGCGGCCATCCTGTGCACTACCTGTGCGACGAGCAGGCCGATTGGTATCCCGATCTGCAGGATATGGAGTCCAAGATCACGAGCGCGACCAAGGCCCTCGTCATCATCAACCCCAACAACCCCACGGGCTCCGTTTACCCGCGTGAGGTGCTCGAGGGCATCGTTGAGGTTGCGCGCAGGCACCAGCTCATGATTTTTGCAGACGAGATCTACGACCGCCTGTGCATGGACGGCTATGAGCACGTCTCGATTGCCTCGCTCGCTCCCGATCTGCCCTGTGTCACCTTTAGCGGCCTTTCCAAGTCGCACATGATCGCGGGCTATCGCATTGGCTGGATGGTGCTTTCGGGCAACCAGCGCTGCATGAGCGACTTCATCATGGGCATCAACATGCTCTCCAACATGCGCCTGTGCTCCAACGTGCCGGCCCAGTCAATCGTCCAGACGGCGCTCGGCGGCCATCAGTCGGTCAACGACTATATCCGTCCCGGCGGTCGTGTCTACGAGCAGCGCAACTTTGTGTATGAGGCGCTCAACAAGATCGACGGCATCTCGGTGGTCAAGCCGCGCGCGGCGTTCTACATCTTCCCCAAGATGGATGTTAAGAAGTTCAACATCACCGATGACGAGCAGTTCGCTCTCGACCTGCTGCACGAGAAGAAGATCCTGATCACGCGCGGCGGCGGCTTTAACTGGGCCGAGCCTGATCACTTCCGCATCGTGTACCTGCCGCGCATGGAAGTGCTTAAAGAGTCGCTCGAAGACCTCGCCGACTTCTTCGATCATTACCGCCAAGCGTAGGGGATTAGGTATCTGCCGCCGCAAGAATCGAGGCGTCGCAGGATAGACATACGACAGCGAGCGAGCCGCATTTGCGCCAAGGTGACGTGAAATGAGAGGGCGCTGACCTTCTGGTCGCGCCCTCGAAATTGAACGTCAGATTGGCGTGAATGCGGCTCGCGCAGCGTCAAGTGGTCCGCCGTTCGGTAGAACGGCGGAACTAGATCACGACGCCGTTGCAGTGGTCGATTTCTTGCTGGATGATCTCGGCGGTGTAGCCCGAGAAGTTTTTGATGCGGTGGACGAAGTCCTCGTCCAAATACTCAACCTTAATGCGACGATAGCGGGTACAGGGACGCTCGCCGATCAGCGAGAGGCATCCTTCGCTCGTCTGATAGGCATTGACCTGCTCAAGAATTTGAGGGTTGTACATCAGGAGCGTCTTGTTGCCGTCTTTTACGCAGATGATGCGTTTGCGCACGCCGATCATGTTGGCGGCGAGACCGACACACTCGTGCTCGTGTTCGTGAAGCGTGTCCAAAAGGTCCTGTCCGGTAGCGGCGTCTTCGGGGTCGGCATCCTCGGAGGGCAGGCGTAAAAAGAACTCGGACTTCATGATGGGCTTAATCATGGCGGGCTCCTCATGTCTTATGCTTTCGTGGACTTTTAATAATAGCGCGGAAGGAAAGCTGCGCGTCCGCGTTACAATCTTTCGACGTTGGACCATGTTGCCAGATTCGTCGTGTACGGCGTCTGGTGTAAGTCTAGGGCTCATTTTCGCCCTGGACTGTTCCTCTGGGGCGATGCGATTGTCGTTCTAAGAGGAAGGAATTTCATGGGGACCAAATCCCAAAAGCAAACTCAATCACCGTCGACAGCCTCGGCGATTCTCGTCGTAATGTATGTTGCAGCCTTTGTTGCCGCGTTTAACGAGAACATCATTAACGTGGCGTTGCACGACATTATGGCGGCCTTTTCGGTGAGTGACACCACGGCGCAGTGGCTCGTTTCGGGCTACATGATCGTGACGTCGATCTTTACGGCCATCATGGCCTTTCTGTCCGGCCGTTTCTCGACGCGCAAACTGCTGTTTTTCGCATGCGGATGCATGGTCGCCGGCGAAGTCCTGTGCCTGGTCGCTCCGTCGTTTAGCGTTTTGCTGCCGAGCCGTATCCTGCAGGCTGCGGGATCGGGCATTTTGTTCCCGCTCATGATGAACGTGGTACTGTTCTGCGCCCCGCGCGAGAAGATTGGCCTGTATCTGAGCCTGGGCGGTGCCTGCATTACGCTGGGGCCGGCGTTTGGACCCGTGATCAGCGGTCTAATGTGCACGTTGTTTGGCTGGAGGGCGGTGTTCGTAGTGCCGCTGGTGGGCGGCATTGTGGTCGCTGCGGCGGGCGTAAAGCATGTTCAGAATGTCGGAGAGCGCTCGAACACCACGCTTGATATTCTGTCGGTTGTTTTGCTCGCTGCCGGTATAACAGCATTTGTGTATTCCGTAGGCGAGTTCTCGACCAATCTGGTTGGCGGTACCGTGACGCTCTTAGCCGCCATTGTGCTGCTCGGCCTGTTTGCGGCCCGTCAGCTCAAGCTTGAGCATCCGGTGCTTAACGTGCGTCCCATGGCGAGTGTTCGTTTTTGGCCTGCGTGCTTGCTTGTGGTGGTATCGATGATGACGACGTTCTCGATGAGCGTTTTGTTGCCGCTCTATTTTGAGGGCGCATACGGCATGACCGCACTTGTTGCGGGCTTGCTCATTTTGCCAGCAATTGCCTGCAACGCCGTGACCTCGATTGTGGGCGGACGCGTGATGGACGCCCGTGGCGCATGGCCGCTGCTGCCGGTCGGCTTTGCCCTGATTGCCGTGGGGCAGACTGCCATCTCGGTGACGGCGGCAAGCATGAACATCGGCGTCGTCGTGGCGCTGACCGTTGTGGTGTATGCCGGAGTCGGTTTGGTGCTGAGCCCCTCGCAAACGGCCGGCTTGGAGACGCTGCCTGGCGCTGAGCATCCTCACGGAACGGCATTGCTCAACACGTGGAACATGATTGCCGCATCGTTTGGCCCGTCGCTGTTTATCGGCCTGCTCTCGAGTTCTGCGGCGACTGCCGGCGCCGCTGGCGTTGCGACCGACGTTGCCCAGGCGATTGGATTTGCGGCGGCCGTGCGTGTGGCGGCTGTAATTGCCGTGGTCGGGTTCGTGGCGTCGCTGGTGTACGCTCGTCGCGAGTCGCACATGTCGCATTAATGTGTGCACATAGATTCTGCAGCTAGATTAGCGGGCGACACCATAAACTAATGGACGTTTTGCCGAGAGGCATGAATGTTTAAAGCGCAAAGAGTGCGCGACGGGCCCCGCGAATGGGGCGATGATGCCCGAGAGGGCCAAGAAGGAGTCTCATGTCTGAGAACGAAGAGATCATGAACGAGACCGAGAACGAGACCATGGCTGCCGAGGTTGAGGCAGTCGAGACCGTGGAGACCGAAGCTGCCGAGGTTGAGGCTGCTGACGAGGTTTCCGCCGAGGAGGAGGCCGAGGTTGTCGAGGCCGCCGTTGATTACGATGACGAAGAGCTGATGGACAAGATGCAGAAGGCCGCCCGCCTGCTGCGTAGCCGTCGCTTTGCTATTTCCAAGGAGGAGGAGGCCAAGGCCGAGCGCATGGCGAACATCGAGCGCGCCATCAAGCTCCTTGACCTCAAGCCCAAGATGGAGCAGAAGGAAATGTCCGACCTGCTGGGCATGCGCCTCCGTGAGCTCGATGGCCTGATGGCCGAGGCCGAGGCTGCCGACCTGGTCGGCCGCATCGACGACGCTGAGGGCGATATGCGCAAGATCGTCGTCTTCGCTGCCGAGGATGCCGCTGAGGGCCTGGTCGAGCTTGCCAACAAGAAGGAGAAGCTCCTGCCCGAGCTTTCTTACGAGGAGGCCACCGAGCTGATGGCTGCCCTCGATAAGGTTATCGCTTCGCTCGTCGCCATGGGCCTGGACGAGGACCGCGGTCCTCGCGGCGGCCGTGACGACCGTGGTGGTCGTGGCGGCGACCGTGGCGGTCGCGGCGGCTTTGGCGATCGCGGTGGCCGTGGTGGCGACCGTGGCGGTCGCGGTGGCGATCGTGGCGGCCGTGGCGGCTTTGGTGACCGTGGCGGCGACCGTGGCGGTCGCGGCGGCTTTGGCGGCAACCGTGGCGGCTATGGTGACCGCGGTGGCAACCGTGGCGGCTTTGGCGGCAACCGTGGCAACGACCGCGGCGGTCGCGGTGGCGATCGTGGCGGCCGCAACGGCGGCGGCTTCCGCGGCAACCGCTTCTAGTTGGGTTACGCGGTTTACCAAACCGCGTAACGACTCGACGCTGCAAACCCGCCAGAGCGGCAATCTGCCTTTCAACTTCGGCGGCATGACCAGAAGGTCAATGCCGTCTTGTTTCAAGGCACCTTGCTCGCTCTGGCGGGCTTTCGCTCATATGACCCAATCCGCCGTCA
>CBCSNG010000033.1:0-21734 GCA_965141635.1 uncultured Collinsella sp.
ATACTCATGGAAAACCTCCCATTTCCCGATGTCCAAGAAATGGGAGGCAGTTCACAGGCACCTTTGTGGTGGTTTGGGGCGATGCGCTAGTCCACGGTGATGTCGAGATTTTTGCCGATGAGGCCTACGTAGCCGCCTTCGGCTGCCTTGGGGCTGTCGGCGTGGCAGAGGACCCACTTGTCGGCCTTCCAGTAGCAGTAGCTGTCGCCGGCAGCAGGCATGTCGGATGCAGCCTCGGGGCGCGGGCCGTTGGTGCCCGCCGGCAGCGCCACCATCACCTGGAAGCCGCCGTCATCGACCATGCAGGGCGTGTAGTGGAGCGTGGTGTTGAAGACTTCGACGACCGTACCCGCCGGCACGCGGAACGCCTTGACGCACGCGGTGTCGAGCTTACCGTCCTCGATCTCCCAGCGATGCGCCACGAGCAGGATAAAGTCGCGCGCGCCCAGGTTGAACTCGCTGGCGCGGTGATACTCCAGGCAGTTGAGCTGCGTGTTGTGGCCATTGCACCAGCCCAGCTGGAAGGGTCGGCCGCCAAACATGAGAAAGCCCAGTTTATCGGCATCCTTGACGCCCTCGAGCTCCGGCGCACTTGCTACGTACTTGCTGCCCTCGGGAATGGACGTGGCAGAAAGCGCCTCGAGCACGGGCGACGTGAGCTCGGACGGAACGTTATTCCAAACGTTGCCATAGGATTTGAACTCGGGATCGTTGACAGAGCAGATATGCATGTTCACTCCTGTTCGTAAATGTGACTATACGAACATTCTAGAACAAACATGAGCGATTTTGAACGCTCGTCCCGACCAATCAACAAAAAGGCGCCCCCGCATAAGCGAAGGCGCCCAATGCGCGCGTTTTGGGCGATAAAGCCCTTATGCCTGCTGATAGTGCAGGTGCTTCTCGTCGATATCGGCCAGGTCGCGGTCGAGGTAACGGCGCGCGAGCCAGTTAGCCATGGGAAGGTTCTGGTCCAGGTAGTTGCCGCACTCCTCGGGAGCGGCACCGGGGACATCGCCCTCAAAGTCGGCGACAAACTCGAACAGCTCACGCACGAGCGGCAGGATCTCCTCGCTCGTCAGCTCGCCAAACACAACGAGGTAAAAGCCCGTGCGGCAGCCCATGGGGCCAAAGTAGACAATGCGGCCCGACCACTCGGCATGATTGCGCAAGAACGTTGCACCCAGGTGCTCGATGGTGTGGCACTCGGCGGTGTTCATGACCGGCTCCTTGTTGGGCGTGGTCAGGCGCAGGTCAAACGTGGTGACGGCAGCACCGGTCGCCGGATCGCGGTCGATGCGGCTCACATACACGCCGGGCTCAAGCAGCAGATGATCAACGGAAAAGCTGGCGATGCGCTCCATGGCAGATCCTCTCGATAGTCAAATTGGGACGGGGCTCTTTTAGCTGGTTCGAATGGTCGTACCAATCATACCAGTCAAAAAAGCCCCGTCCAAAAAGACAACTTAGCCAAGGACACGGGCCATACGCGTCTTGAACTCGGACAGGAAGCGCGGAGCATCCACGGTCAGTGCCACAAGCGCGCTCTTGTCCGGATCGGACAGGCGGCGCTCATCGCAGATGGTGCGACCGCGGTACTCGCCCAGCAGATCAACACGCAGGTTGCAGCCGAGCGCACCTACGAGCGTGGGGTCGATCGCCACGGCAACGGCCAGCGGATCGTGCAGCGCACAACCACCCAGGTAGGGTGCGTTCATCTCGTACGAGCCAATGTAGTGCTCGACCATGCTCGCAAATGCGCAGCCCGCCATGGTGCCCGAGCCCGTCCAGCCGGCAATGTCGCGGCGTGTGAGCACCACGCGATGCGTCACGTCCAGACCCACCATGGTGAGCTTACGGCCCGAGCGCAGCACCGCGTCGGCTGCCTCGGGGTCGCTCGCCATATTGGCCTCGGCGCCCGCGCTCACGTTGCCGGGCACGGTAAGGGCGCCGCCCATCACGACCACGCGGCCGATGGACATCATCGCCGCCGCATCGCGCTCCAGGGCGAGCGCCAGGTTGGAGAGCGGGCCAGTCGCTACGTAGACCAGATCGGGACCATAGGTGCGCGCGGCATCGATCAGATAATCGACCGCAGCGTTGCCGTCGGCCGAGGTCGCCCCCACCGGCTCGTAGGGCGACGCGGGCACGCTCGCGCCGCCGATGCCGTTCTTGCCGTGAATGAGCGCGGTGGACGCCGGCGGCGTATAGGGCTCAGTCGCCTGCAGAGGACGGTCGGCACCCAGGTACACCGGAACCTCGGGGCGACCCAGCAGATCGAGCACCGCAAGGCAGTTGTGCGCCGATTGCTCGACGCGCACGTTGCCAAAGCACGTGGTGATGCCCACGAGCTCCACCTCGGGGCTCGCGATGGCATAGGCCAGCGCCATCGCATCGTCCACACCCATATCCAGATCAAGGATCAGCTTCTTGGTTGTCATTGTTATACTCCGCTTCTCCGTCTTTATCGTTTAACCAAACCAATGTTCAACTTCGGCGCGCGTGGGAATCGATTGCTGAGCGCCCAGGCGCGACACCGTCACTGCCGAGGCGCGAGCACCCGCGGCCATGCACTCAAAGAGCGGCAGGCCCCCTAGGCGAGCCGCCGCCAACGCGCCGATAAACGTATCGCCGGCGGCCGTGGTATCGACTACCGTACTCGAAAGTGCCGGCATGCGCAGCAGCTCACCGCCATCGCCGAGCGTAACCGAGCCGGCACCGCCCAACGTGATGACCGCAGCCCCGGCACCCTTGTCGAGCAGCGCATTGAGCGCCGCGACGCAGCTTGCATCATCCGTGGGCAGAATGCCCGTCAGAACCTGGCACTCGGTCTCGTTGGGGCAGACCAGGTCGACCGCAGGCCAGACCTCCGCAGGCAGCTCGCAGGCAGGCGCTGGATTAAAGACCGTATAGAACCCCAGCTCGTGAGCACAAACAAGCGCCTCGGCCGTCGCCGCAAGGTCACATTCGCCCTGGGCGATAAAGACGCTTCCGGCAGCCGGGGCAATCTCGCTGGCGTCGCCGTCGAGCTCATGGGCCACCAGACGCCTCAGCGCGCGGGCAACGTCCGCGCCCGCAAGCGCATGGTTGGCGCCCGGTGACAGTACGATGCGGTTGTCGCCCTCGCAGCGAATGATGGTCGCCGTTCCCGTCTCCACGTCATCGCGATGCACTACAAAGTCACAGTCCACGCCGGTGTCTTGGAGCCCCACCACGAGCGATGCGCCGAACGCGTCGCGACCGACCGCGCCGATCATGTGCGTGCACGCGCCCATACGCGCGGCAGCTACGGCCTGATTGGCGCCCTTGCCGCCGGCGTTGGTGATAAACCCGCTGCCGCCGACGGTCTCGCCCGCACGCGGTATGCGCTCGCACGCCACCGAAAGGTCCATGTTCATGCTGCCGAACACCGCAACGATGCCGCGATCTGCCATGGAAACCTCCTCATCTGCGGGCCTTATGCCCACCGTCGGCCGTCGATCGTGCACTCTCGCACCCCCTATAACTTTAGTTCACTTTGATGTGGACGCGCGCTTGAGGTTGCGCCAGCAGCAAGCATTCACAGGAGCAGGCAGCTACAATGAATACGTGCTGATTATTCTCGTCATTGGATGATGTTTTATGGAACAATTCTCGCAATCGGGCTCGCGCGGTCGACGCCGCACGGGCAACGAGCCGGCGCCGCACGAACGCGTGAAGAGCGAACGCCGTGCCAACGAGCCGCGACGCACCACGAGCCCCCATCGCGCTTCTGCCAACAACGCGGGCCGCGCCAACACTCCCGCCGCGGAGCAGACGCCTGCTCGCCCCAAGTCCCGCTACATCCCTGCACTCGACGGCCTGCGTACGCTCGCCGTCGTCGCGGTGGTGCTCTATCACCTTAACCTCACGTGGGCTCAGGGCGGCCTGCTCGGCGTCACGATCTTCTTTGTGCTTTCGGGCTATCTGATCACGCGCTTGCTGCTCAACGAAGTCGCTAAGACCGGCCGCATCGACCTCAAGAGCTTCTGGATCCGCCGCATCCGTCGCCTGGTCCCCGCCGTGGTGACCGTCGTGGTGGTGACCTGTGCTCTGTGCACCGTCTTCAACCACGTGATGCTCACCAAGATGCGCCCCGACATCCTGCCGTCGCTGTTGTTCTTCAACAACTGGTGGCAGATTGCCCAAAACGTCTCGTACTTCAATGCTCTGGGCGACCCCTCGCCGCTCACGCACTTTTGGTCGCTTGCCATCGAGGAACAGTTCTACCTGATTTGGCCGCCACTGCTGTTTGCCATGGTATCCATGCATGTGAGCAAACCCAACACGCGCCGCGTGGTTCTGGGCCTTGCCGCGGTATCTGCCCTCGCCATGATGGTGCTCTATAACCCCGCCGCCGACCCCAGCCGCGTGTACTACGGCACCGACACCCGTGTGTTCTCGCTGCTGCTGGGTGCCTGGATGGCCTTTATCCCCGATCGCGACCTGGCGCCGGTGCGTCTCGCTCGTCGTTTGGGGCTCAATCGCCTAGCTGGCGCCGCCAAGCACGGCAAGAACGCCGAGGGCAAGCCTGGCGAGAAGGCCGACGAAGCAGCCGAGACCGCCCCGGCACAGCCGAGCGCCCTCGTGCGTTTTTGGTCCTCGCCCGCATCCATCGATGTGTTGGGCGTCGTGGGTCTGGTTGGCCTTGCCGCCATGGTCGCGCTCACCAACGGCTACACCGCCTTCCAGTATCGCGGAGGCACGCTGCTGTGCTCGATCCTCACGCTCATGGTCATCGCGGCCTGCGTGCAGCCCCAGGGAATGGTTGCCCGCGCGCTATCCGCCGAGCCACTCGTGTGGGTTGGCAAGCGCTCCTACAGCATCTACCTGTGGCACTATCCGCTGCTGCTCCTCATGAACCCGGTCGCCAACATCAACGATACGCCGTGGTGGCAGTACATTTTGCAGGTGTTGTTGGTGGTCGCCGTGGCAGAGTGCTGCTATCGCTTTATCGAGACTCCGTTTAGGAAGGGCGCCTTTGGGCGCACCGTCGCCGAATTCCGCGATGGCACCACCACGCCCGCCAACTGGGCACGCACGCACATCCCTGTCTGCGCAGCCTACGCTGTCGTGTTGGTCGTTGCACTGGGCGGCCTGATCTTTGTGCCCGAGACGTCTGCGCTGAGCGGCGAGGGCGCCGAAGTTCTGAACAAGGAAGCCAAGAACACCGCGCCCACCGACCAGCAGGCGGCCGACGACACCGACAAGGACAACGACGGCTTCCCCGATGGCTCCTACGATCTGCTTATGATCGGCGACTCCGTGTCGCTGCGTGCCGTAGACACCTTTGACGGCGTGTTCCCGCACAGCCATATCGATGCCGAAAAGGGCCGCCAGTTTGATGCGGGGCGCGCGACATTTGAGGGCTATATCCAGCAGAACCTTGCCGGCAAGATCGTGGTCTTTGCCCTGGGCACCAACGGCTTGGTAACCGACGACCAGATCGACGCCATCATGGCCGATGCGGGAGATAAGCGTATTGTGGTGTTTGTGAACACGCGCAGCCCGCAGCCGTGGGTTGGCTCTACCAACCAGGCCATCGCCAACGCCGCCACGCGCTACAAGAACGTGCGCGTTATCGACTGGTACGGATACAGCGCCAACCGCAACGACCTGTTCGATGGCGATGGCACGCACCTATCGACCACTGGCGTGACTGAGTACCTCAACTTGATCCACGACGCAGTCAAGAAGGACCTGCCCGTGCATCCCGAGGATCACGTCAACGATCCGCAGCCGGCAGCCGTCAAGTCTGCCACCGACGCACTCATCAATGCGCTTGCCTTCAAGCCGCACAAGTTGGGCACCGACAAGTAACCTGCAGCGCAAACTTCCCACATCCGGAGGGGGCGTCTGCCACGGCAGACGCCCCCTCCGGCAGTTAGGGACGTTCCTTATGTACCGGTACCTAGGGACACTCCTGGCGCAGCCAATGAAGACCTCTACGGATGAATTCCAGGCCGCTCCGTCGCTCCAGACATCGTTTCCGCGCCTCGCGCCTGCCCCAAACAATCAAAACAAGCCCTTTTCGCCGCACCCTCAAAGGTCTGTGGGCAAAAAAGGGCAAATATGAGTACTGTTACCATTTTAGTAGCAGGCAAAACCACCCAAAATGACGTCCGAGCGAACCCTACAACCCCCTAAAGCAGCCAACCTGACTGGTTTAAGGCGTATTGGAGCCAATTTTAATGAACATACTATAGGTTATGTTTATTATCTTCTTGAATGTAAATGCTATTCACTTAGCAACAGTACTCATATTTGGCATTTTTTGCCCACTGCCATATAACTAACACCCTATAGCAGACAAAAACAGCCCGCAGCCCATCGCTGCGGCCTGTTTGGAGTCCAAAAGAGGCGCTAAGCGCTGTAACCCATCGCCTGCAGAACAAACATGACGACCGTGAGCACCGTAATCACACCGATAGTCGCCCAAGTGAGCACATTCCACACGCGGCCGTTGCGGTTAGTGCCCATAATGTGACGGTCAGCGGCAATAACCACCTGGAACACCAGAACCACGGGCAGTAGCACGCCATTGATGACCTGCGAGGTCATCATAATCTGGAACAGATCGACGCCGGGCATAAGCACCAGCACGGCAGAGATACCGATGATGGCCGTAATGATGCCGCGATAGACCGGGGCCTCGTCCCAGCTGCGGTCGGCACCGCGCTCCCAGCCAAATGCCTCGCAGATAGCGCTCGACGTAACGCCCGGCAGCACGCAGGCAGCCAAGAAGCTCGCCGCGACCAGGCCCGAGGCAAACAGTACCGTGGACCACTGACCCGCAATAGGCTCCAGCGCACGGGCAGCATCGGCAGCATCGCTAATCTGAATGCCCGCCGGGAACAACACCGTACCGGTCGTGATGATAATAAAGCCGGCAATGACATCGGCGGCAAGCGAGCCGCTCACGGTATCGATGCGCTGCAGCACGATATCGTCCTCGCCCGCGTTCTTATCGACCACGTTGTTCTGCGCCAAGAAAATCATCCACGGCGCGATGGTGGTACCGATCGTTGCGACCACGAGCGACACGTAGCTGGGGTCATTTTGAATGTTAGGCACGACCAGGTCGACCGCGACCTCACCCCAGTTGGGGCCAGCCATAAACGCGGCGACAATATAGGTCACGAAGACGCAGCTTACCAGCAGCAGAATCTTCTCGATGCGCTGGAAACTACCCGACATGGTAAGCATCCACACCAGCAGCGCCACCAACGGCACCGAGATGCTCGCCGGCACGCCAAAGAGAGCAAGGCCGCTGGCGATACCCGCAAACTCCGAAATGGTCACAGCCGTGTTGGCGATCAACAGCGCCGCCATAGCAAGTACACTCTTGCGCACGCCAAAGCGCTCGCGAATGAGCGATGCCAGGCCCTTGCCCGTGACGCAGCCGCAGCGCGCCGCGGTCTCCTGCGTCACGATGAGCAGCACGGTCATGACGGGAAGCATCCAGAGCATCTTGTAGCCATAGCTGGCGCCCGCGCTGGAATACGTTGCAATGCCGCCGGCGTCATTGCCCGAAAGCGCCGCCAGCAGACCGGGACCCATAGCGCCAAAGATGGCCGCGATGGTCAACTTTTGCTTGGTGCCCGACTTTTGCTTGGTATTTTGCACGCGACCACCTAACCCATGACCGACATGGTGAGCAGCACCGCAGCGGCGCAGTACGCTACGCACGAGATCATGACGGCAATAACGTTCATGGCGGTGCCCGACGTGTTGAGATCATGCTCGTCACGCCAGAACAGCACCATCAGGTAAATCACGGCGCTCATGTTGCCAACCAGGCAAATGATGGCAGCGATATTAAAGCACCCGGTAAAGAGTTGCTCCTCAAACATGGGCGCATCGAGGAACGCGGCGGTGCGCACCAGCTGCGCGCACAGGTAAGTAACAAGCGAAAGGATCAGGCCCATACCCGTGCTCTGGAAGAAGAATCCCAGGTACGGTTTGGGCTCGTCGTCGTGGCCGTCGTACTCGAGGAAGTAGTTCTTGACGAACGACACCATGCGCGAGGCAGCAAGCAGCACGAGCGGCATGGCGCACATGGGGAACACCACCAGATGCGCGGAGCCGAGCGCCGTTCCCAGCACGGTCGCCATGACGCACGAGGCGATGCCCCACACGACGACCCAGTACTGACGATGCACGAACCAGCTGAGCACGTTCGTCGAGTCGTCCGACGCGCTATCGCCCGAGCCGACACCGGCGATCTGCAGGTCCTCCTGATGCTCCTCGGCGATAACGTCCATGGCGTCGTCGAAGGTCACGATACCCAGGATATGACGGTTCTCGTCGCAGACAGGGATGGCAACCAGGTCGTACTTGGTCATCTCGTCCGTCACGTCTTCCTGGTCCTCGTCGGGCGACACATAGACCAGGTCGCGATAGGCCAGCTGACCCAGCGTGGCGTCGCGGTCGGCTACGATCAGCGTGCGCAGCGAAAGCACGCCGGTCAGCATGCCGCTCGGATCCTCGGTATAGACGTAGTAGACGCTCTCGAAATCCTCGTCGAGCTCGCGAATCGCCTCGATGGCGTCACCGACCGTTGCCGTGGCGGGCAGGGAGACAAACTCCGAGGTCATGATGCGGCCGGCGGTGTTGTCCTCATACCCCAGCAGGTTACGAATCGCCTTCTCCTCCTTGACGCCCATCAGGCGCAGGAGCTTCTCGGCCTTCTCGTAATCGAGCTCGTCGATCAGGTCAGCTGCATCGTCCGGGTCCATCATGGCCAGCATCGACGATGCGTCCGTGTCGGACAGGCCCTCGAGCATCTCGGTCATAAGCTCGTCGTCATCGAACTCCGAGATGGCCTCGGCGGCCTGGGCAGTATCGAGCTGCGCAAACACCTGCGCACGTAGGCGCGGGTCGAGCTGCTCGATGATGTCGGCGATGTCGGCAGGGTGCAGCTCGCCGAGCGTCTTGTGCGACACCGAAAGTTGAATGTTCTTGGTCGAGCGGTCGAGCAGGTCCATGTAGGACCAAGCGATGATGTCCTCACTGAGCGGCTTGCCCAGGTGCTTCATAAAGCCTTCGACGATATGCTCGAGCGCGGGGCTGATGGCGCGTAGCAGACCGCGGGCACCGACCTCGGCGCCCAGCAGGCGCAGCTGATTTTCGCCCGACATGGAAAACTTGATGTCGTTTACGCGCACGACCTTCATGCCCTGCGTGTCGACAATCTGCTTGTTAAGCACGTCGCGGGCGAGTAAGAGTTCGGTCGGCTGCAGGTACGAAAAACGGATTTCGGTGGCCGACGTCTTAAGGTGTACACCCGTCTCGTCGATACGGTCGACCCATTTGCGCCAGCTGATCATAAACGGCGTCTTGCCGGGTCCGCGGAACGCGAGCGACGTCACGTGCGGAAAAACTTCGCCGGTAGCAATACCAAAATCGTTGACCACGCCGAGCTTTTCGCCGTCGACGTCCAAGACCGGCAATTTGAGCATCTCACTCAGATAATTCAATGGTGCTCCCCATCATTATTCCTCCGGACGCGGCCGCGCGTGCGGCGTCTGGGGGCTTCTGGATATGTATACGCATGCGCGGGCGGCACGCCGCTCGACGCTTACACCCCGTGCATGCGCAAAAAGCACCTGCATGGGGTCATCGACTGTATGGTCGAGGTTTGGATTTCACCTGTAACCTTTCTCTTGACCCTCATTAACCGCAGTAACTATAGCATCAGCATCGCCCTGCGGCATCGAATTTATGCGCTGCACATTGCAGGCATACCAAACGCTGACGCATCCGTGACATAGTCATTGGGGACGTTCCTAAATGACTACCCAATGACTACTCTGTGGTGTCGTCGTCCTCGGCAAGTTGGGGGAACACGGCGTCCTTGGGCATGGTGACCTTCTTCAGCGAGGTGAGCTTTTTGCTCAGCGACGTGTCCGTCTTGACCAGGTCGCTGAGCGTCACGATCTTGTAGCCGTCGGCAATGAGGCCGTCGATAATCTGCGGCAGCGCCTCGAGTGTCTGCTCGGCGCATTCGTCTCTATCGGTGAGCAGCACGATATTGCCCGGCGTCACCGAATCGAGCACCGTCGAGACCTGTTCGTCGGCACCGTTTAGCAGCCAGTCGCCCGAGTCGATATTCCACGAGACCACGGCGGAGACCAGGTCCATCGCATCAATCCAGTTTTGCTCGTCAAAGGCAGCGTAGGGAGCACGCAGCAGCATCGTCTTCACGCCGGTCGCCGACTTCATCGCGTCGGTGCCTTTCGTGATCTGTTCGCGTACCGCCTCACGGTCCTGACCCTTGAGCGAATCGTCGCTGTAGCTGTTGGATCCGATCTCGCACCCGGCATCGACAATCGCCTTGGCCGTGGCAGGCGAGGCCTCGACCGCATCGCCCGAAAGGAAGAACGTCGCGGTGACGCCCTTTTCCTTGAGCACCTGCAAGATCTGTTTGGTGGCGCCGCTCGGACCCTCGTCAAACGTCAGTGCCACGTACTTTTTGTTGCCCTTGGGCGCCACGCTGGCGCACGCAACAACGCAATCGGTGGCGGGCACAACCTCGCCGCGGTCTTGCGTCTTGCCCGACTGCTCACCAACCCACACCTCGGATCGGCCCTGGACACCCCATGTCTGCACATACTCGATAGCGCCCGTGCCCTCGACCTTGAGCTTGGGCTCGATAACCGCAGCCTGAACCTCGTGCTTCTCGTAGGTGTTACGGCCATCCTTGACCGTCACCTTCTCGCCGCCCTCAAGTTCGCGGCTATCCCATTTGCCCTGTTTCACGCGCTTGCCGTCGACCTTCACCGACAGTTTTTCGCCCCCATGGCGCTTGAGCACGCTGTCATCGACGGCCAGCAGGTCGCCTGCGTCGTAGGTGTCAGTCAACTCCTGGTCGTCGATGAGATTCTGCAGCGTAGAGCCCACGCGCACCGCGGTCTTCTGGCCGTTGAGCTCCACGTCCACGCTGCGGTTGACATAGCCCACGACGGCAGCGATAAACAGCACGAGCGCACAGCCCACGGCGATGAGTGCGTAGGGCAGGCGAGACGAACGACGGGGCGTACGGCTGTTGCCGATGCGCGCACTGCGGTCGCTAAACCCGCGGCTATGGTTGAGGTACATCGCGCCGGGCTTACGGTGACGCTTGCGCTGACCGCTGGGCAGCTGCCCCAGGTCGCGGCGCGCCGTCGGACGCGCACCCGAACGCCCGTTTAAGTTGGATCCGTTTTGGCGCATGTGCCCTCCCCCATAAACACAGCAAGCCGGAGCAACAGGTCTCCGGCTTGCCTCCCATCATTTGGTACGTCGCTATTTTGTAGCTTTTGACGAGCCTCCGCTCGCCTTTTGGTATTCGTCCTTAAACGCCTTGAACATGCCGCGCGTCTTGCCGAGCTGCTTGCCCAGTGCGCGACTGCCCTTGTCCACGGCAACCGATCCCTTGTCGTCGAGCACCTTGGCGCCCTTTTTGACCTTGTCGCCCACCACGACGCTGGCCTCGGCGGCCTTGGCAGCCGCACCGCCCGAATACCCGAGCGACTTGACCTCGTCCGAAACAATCATCGCGCCGTCCGCATAGCCGCGCAGCATCGTCGGCGGCACCTGCGTGTCACCAACCAAAACACTCGAAGCAGCACCGGCGGTCACATAGAATGCCTGCACGATGCCCGAGCGTGGCTTGAACTCAACGTCCGAGCAATAGCCCACGACGTCGCCCGATTCCGTGCGCACGTCCATACCGACCCAGATGATGCAATCGTCCAAGTTGATGTCGAGGCGCTTAGCGGCGGCGGCATCGTACGTGTCCTTGACGTCATTGACCGCAATGGCGCCCTCGTAGACACCAATGGCGTCGAGCGCTACGAATCGGTCGGGACGCTCGATCATGCCCGCGATATCGGACTGGCGGACCATAAAGCCGACCACGCGCGTACCGCCCGGGGTAAAGACCGGAAAGTGAATCTTTCCGAGCTTTTTAGGGCTGCGCGGTGTGCCGTCCTTTTTGGTGCGCTTGTCCTCGGTAGGCTTGCGATAGATCTTGGCGCCGACAAAATCCCCGGCGCGCATTATGCCTCGGTCGAGGGCTCCGCAGCCTCGGTATCAGCCTCGACGGCGTTCTCGACCACGACGTCGGCGGCAGGCGTCACGTTGCCGCCCGAAATGGCGTCGTTGAGCTGCTCGCGCAGCTGGTCCATGCGCTCGCGGGCAAGGTCGACCTTGGCGCGCAGGTCGTCGGTCTTGGCGTCGACCATCGGGCCAAAGTCATTCACCGCAGCACGGGCCTCCTCGGCGCTGTGCTCGTAGGTGTCGCGCATATTGTCCCAGGCGTCGTTGGCGATATCGGCAGCCATGGCGCGGGTCTCGGCGCCCGAACGCGGGGCCAGAGCAACGCCGACAATAGCGCCGGCAGCGGCACCAAAAAGTGCGCCGGAGACAAAGCTGAAAGTCTTACCCATGATCATTCCTCTCCTGCGGGCACGTCGGTGCCCACCGTTTGAATGCTGTCCATTATACCCGCAGCACATCACTTGCCGCTCCGCTCATCTGCGTACGGCAAAGGCGCAGGTACGTGATGGTGATAAACGCGTAGGCCTACTCCTGAGGCATAGCCGGCATGGCCACCGTGGCACCCGGGTCCTCGCCGGCGCCGTCCACGAGCGGCAGACCGCCCTCATGCGCAGGTCCTGCCGGAACCGTCGCCGCACCGCCAAAGACGGCAGCGGAGGCCTCGTGGTTCTCGGCAACCGCGCCCTCGGTATCAATCGTCACCTGGGGCTCGTCGTCAAAGTTGGGGACGCCCTGGGGCTCGGCGGGAACGGGCTCGGCGGTCGCATCGACAACGGGCTCGGCGTCGACCGGCACATCGCCCTCGTCAGCGCCCTCGTCCTCGGCAGCATCTTCGCCGTTCGCAGCGGCGACGGCCTCGTGAGGATCCTTGCCCTCGGCCTCGGCGCGCATGCCCAGCACCAGGTTGCGCAGGCCCGCGACCGTGCCTTCCACGTCGGGGGCAGGCTGGTCGGCGTGCAGGTACGCCCAGTCCATCATAAAGGTGGCCGAAGACAGCGCACCGATGGCCAGCGCGTCGTCGGGGCACGAAAGCTCAACCTCAAAAACGCGCTCGTCGTGCTCGCTTACGCGCGTGCGGCCGCACGAGATGCTGCCGGCAAGCCCGGTCTCGTTCATGAGCTCGACCGTCACGTGCTCCAGCAGATGGCAGAGCTCGGTCTGACCCATGCAGTCCTGGAACTCGCGGCCGGAATCGCCCAGGCACAGGTGCTTGGCAATCGCGGGCACCAGGTAGTACACGCGCGCCGTAGCCTCGATGTCCTCCGAGGTCATGAGCGGCATGCCGGGGTTCACCAGCACATGCGCGCAGATCTTGTCCTCGCTGACGGTGACCTTAAGGATGTTGAACAGGCCTGCCATAACTCTCCCCTACTCTTCCTTGTCCTACTCGTCGCCGTCGTGCGGATTCGCGGAACCCGCACCCGACGTCGTCGGCTTCTCTGCCGAGGACTCGGAATCCTTCTTATCGGTTTCGGCCGGAGCGATCACGCGAATGAGCGAGATGCGCTGGCCACGCATCGACTGCACTTTAAACTTGTACCCCGCAACCTCAAACACCTCTCCGATGTCGGGCACCGAGTCGCAAAGCTCCAAAATCCAGCCAGCGATGGTCTCATAATCATCGCTTTCCTCAAGCGGCCAACCAAGCTCAATCGCGTCATCGCACGAAAAACGCCCATCAACGAGCCACTCGCGGCGCGAAAGGCGCGTGAGATACTTGTTGTCGGGGTCGAACTCGTCCTCGATCTCGCCGACGATCTCCTCGACGATGTCCTCGATGGTGATGATGCCGGCCGTGCCGCCGTACTCGTCCACGACCACCACGATCTGGTCGTGCGAGGTCTGCATCTCGGACAGCAGCGGCAGGATGTCCTTGGTGTCGGGCACAAAGGTGGCGTCGCGCAAAAAGCCGGCGATGGGCTGGTCGCCCTTGCCGTCGAGCGCGGGCTGAATCAGGTCCTTGATGTGCGCGATGCCGGCGACGTTGTCGGGATCCTCGTGATAGACGGGGATGCGGCTAAAGCCGGTCTGGCGCATGGTGGACAGCACGTCGGCGACCGTCTCGTCGTCCTCGCACATGGTGGTGTCCACGCGCGGCACCATGACCTCGCGGGCAACGGTGTCGCCCAGGTCGAAGATCTCGTGGATCATGCGCTTTTCCTCGTCGAGCAGGTCGTCCTGCTCCGAGACCATGTACTTGATCTCTTCTTCCGAGACGTTCTGGCGGTCGTCGGCACTCTTGATGCGCAGGATGCGGGCCAGGCCATCGGAGCAAGCACCGGTCAGCCACACGAGCGGACGGGCGATCTTTTGGAAAAACGACAACGTCCCCACAACCTGCTTGGACACGCCTTCGGCGTTGGACAGGCCGATGCGCTTGGGCACAAGCTCGCCGATCACAATGGACACGAAGGCGACCGCGACGGTGATGATGACCGGCGCCAGGCCGCGCGCGATGGCGGAGAGCGGCGCGATGCCAAAGCTCATGAGCCACGTGGCGAGCGGGTCGGACAGACTCGTCGAGGCGACGGCGGACGAGGCGAAGCCCACGAGCGTGATGGCGACCTGGATGGTGGCGAGCAGCTGGTCGGAGTCGGCAGCCAGCTTAATGGCACGCTCGGCGCGCTTGTCGCCTTCCTCGGCCTCGTGCTCCAGCACGGCGCGCTTGGCCGTGGTGAGCGCCATCTCGGACATAGAGAAGTAGCCGTTGATGAGGGTCAAAACGAGGGTGGTGATAAGGGAGATGGTTATGTCCATCGGGAGTTTCTCGAACCTCCAAGATTCGGGATGTCGGATTAAAACGTTGACGGCTGATACGGCAATTGCACTGGCGACCGAGCGGGGGCACGGGCGCTGGCGTGGTCGCTAGATTACGAAGAGGATCACCGCCATGAACTGGAAGATGCTGCCGGCGAGTACCCACAGGTGAAACACGCTGTGAAGATAGCGCACGTTTTTGGCGATATAGAACGGCACGCCCGCGGTGTAGCACACGCCGCCGACGGCGAGCAGGGCAAGTGCCACGGGGTTGAGCAGCGCCACGAGCTCGGGCAGCTTAAAGACAACGAGCCAGCCCATCAGCAGATAGACCAGGCCGCTTACCCAATGCGGCTGGCGCTCGCGCATAAAGCACTCGAGGGCGATGCCGATAATGGCGATGGCCCATACGGCAAAGAACAGCACAGCGCCGCCGTCGTTTGCGAGCGTGATGAGGCAAAACGGCGTATAGCTGCCCGCAATGAGCAGGTAGATGCAGCTGTGGTCGATGATGCGAAACACGCGCTTGGCGCGCGCGGGCTGAATCGCGTGGTAGAGCGTGGAGGCTAGGTATTCGAGGATAATGCTGACGCCGTAGACAATTGCCGCGGCCATGTGGGCCGGGCCTCCGCCGCGCAGGGCGGCGAATACGATCAGGAGCACCAGGCCCGCGATACCCAGCAGGCAGCCGACACCATGGGTGACGGAGTTCATGATCTCCTCACCCACCGTGTAGTGTGGAACGGCCGCGGTCTTGGGTCGCGGCTTAGAACTGTCGCTCGAATCGGACATGCCGGTTACATCCTCCAACGTAAAGAGTTCTCAACACTATATCAAAGCGTCTGGGTACGTGCGAAATTTGCACTATACGTGACCCTTTGTTTACCCATTCTTTGCCTGTTGACGCATCAACGGCGAACGTCCATAATGCGCTTGCATTAAATGTTGATGTATTAACATCTTATAGGAGAATACCGCATGGCTCAAAACGCACGTTCCCATCGAAAGCTCAAGATAGCCGGCATCGTTGCACTGGTGGTTGTCGTTGCGCTGCTCGGATTTGCCGGCAACTTTCTGTTTGACTTCGCGCTGAATCCCCGCGCGCCATACACCATGAAGATGATGCAGGATAGCAAGAACGACAAAGAAGGTGAGCAGCCGGATGCCGAGGATACCGAGGCGCGGGCATGGTTTAAAGAGAACCGCAAGAGCAGCAACCTCACCGCGGACGACGGGACCGAGCTTGCCGCCTGGTATTTTGCTGCGTCGGAGAGCACGCACGACTACGCCGTCTGCCTGCATGGATATACCAACGAGCCCATCGGTATGGCCCGATACGCCAAACGCTTCCACGACCGTGGCATGAACGTACTCGCACCCGCCGCCCGCGCCCACGAGCGCTCCGGCGGCGACTATATCGGCATGGGCTGGCCCGAGCGCCTCGACATCGTCGCATGGATCGAGCGAATCGTTCAGGCTGACCCCGAGGCGCGCATCCTGGTCTTTGGCGAGTCGATGGGTGCGGCAACCGCCATGAACGTCGCGGGGGAATCTCTGCCCGCAAACGTGAAATGCATTATCGAGGACTGCGGTTATACGAGTGTTTGGGACGAGTTTTCCCTGCAGCTCAAGGACGTGTTCAGCCTGCCCAGCTTTCCCTTGCTCGATGTAGCAAACTTGGTGTGCAACGTGCGCGCGGGCTACGACTTTCATAAGGCGAGCAGTGTGGAGCAACTCAAACACGCGACGGTTCCCATGCTGTTTATCCACGGCGACCAGGACACCTTTGTGCCGTACGACATGCTCGACCAAAACTACGACGCGTGCGCCAGCAAGGTTAAACAGAAGCTCACTATCCACGGCGCCACCCACGCCAAGAGCGCGCAAGTTGACCCCGAGCTCTACTGGAATACGGTCGACGACTTCCTCGACAAGAATTATTAGGCAAAAAGCAACGTCTGGGGTTTTGTTGCCAAAAATCGGTTTGTGGTCGGCGGTATTCGATTTTTCACCGCACTTCTGAAAAGCCGCCCGCGAGCGTTGTGCTCGTGGGCGGCTTTTACTCAACTAACGCCACAAAGGCGCTTGGTTTGTCCAATAGGACGACGCTACTTGACCTCGATGAGCTCGTACTTGCTCGTGCCCAGGCCGATCTTCTCGGCGTGCGCGATGCACACGCGCCAGTCGGTGTCGGGATGCGTGATGCAGAAGGGATCCTTGGCCTGCTCGCCCTCCAGATGCTCGTGGTTGTGCTCCATCTTGGCCGCGCTATCGGTGAGCTCGGTGTTGGGCAGCGGCTCAGACGCCATGACGGCGTCGGCGCAGGCCTGGTCGATGGCGACCGGGTCGAAGCTCGCGAACATGCCGATGTCGTTGACGATAGGCGTATCGTTTTCAGGATGGCAGTCGCAGTTGGGACTGATGTCCATGGCAAGCGAGATGTGGAAGCTCGGGCGGCCGTCGACGACGGCCTTCGTATACTCGGCGATCTTGCAGTTGAGCACGTCGGCCGCGGCTTCATAGCCAGGCTTGATGGCGTCCTGGTTGCACACGCCGATGCAGCGGCCGCAGCCCACGCAGCGATCGTGGTCGATGGCAGCGACGTGGACCGTGCGGGTGTTGCCGTTGACAAGCTCGCGCTCGCGGGTGTCGTCGAACGAGATAGCGTTGTGCGCGCAGATCTTTTCGCAGGCACGGCAGCCAATGCAGTGCTCGGTCGCGACGTTCGGCTTGCCGGCGGCATGCTGCTCCATCTTGCCGGCACGGCTACCGCCTCCCATGCCCAGGTTCTTCATGGCACCGCCAAAGCCGGCCTGCTCATGGCCCTTAAAGTGGGTGAGGCTGATCACGATATCGGCGTCCATGAGCGCCTGACCGATCTTGGCCTCGTGCACGTACTCGCCGCCCTCGACCGGGACAAGCGCCTCGTCGGTGCCCTTGAGGCCGTCGGCGATGATGATCTGGCAACCCGTAGCATACGGGGTAAAGCCGTTCTGGTAGGCGGTGTCGATGTGCTCGAGCGCGTTTTTGCGGCTACCGACATAGAGCGTATTGCAGTCGGTGAGGAAGGGCTTGCCGCCCAGCTCCTTCACGACGTCCGCGACGGCGCGGGCGTAGTTGGGGCGCAAAAAGCTCAGGTTGCCCAGCTCGCCAAAGTGAATCTTGATGGCGACGAACTTGTTCTCAAAGTCGATCTGCTCGATACCGGCGTGACGGATGAGGCGCTTGAGCTTGTCGAGCTGGCTCTCGCGAGCATGCGTGCGCAGGTTGGTGAAGTACACCTTAGCGGGTGCTGCGGGTGCAGTTGCGGTCATAGATCTATCCCCTCGGTCTATATGGCGTTACAGACATAGAGGATGGTACCCGTTAAAGTAGGGTCAAAGTCAAGCGCGAAACCTAGTCGTTGGGGAGGTTCTTAAACGACTACTCTTGGACTTTGAGGGCCTCGGCCAGGCTCACGCGCGTGATAGAACGCGTGTGTAGCAGCGCCACGACCAGGTAGGTCGCAAAGCCAATGCCGACGCACGCCGCCATGGACCACCAGGGCACGTAGATCTCGATATTGCCGTTATAGGCGAGCAGCATCGAGCGGAAGATGGCCGTGAGCGAGCCAATAATGACCGGCAGACTCAGCACGAGCGACGCCGCCACGCACAGCGTGATCGAGCGGATGTATAGATGCGAGATCTCGCTATCGCGATAGCCAAAGACTTTCATATAGCTAATCGAACGGGCGCTGTGGTCGATCACAGCCTTGGTCAGCAGATACATAAACAGCAGGAAGATAAACACCGCGAGGCCAACCATCATGCCGATCATTTTGCTCATCATGCCGATGAACTGGTCGCCCACGGCGCGCATGTCGTCGGGCGTGGTGTCGCCGGCAAAGTAACGAGCATCAAGGTCGAGCTTTTCATCGCTCACATAGCCGTTAAAGTAGGCCGCATCGTTGTCGAACAGCTCGTTAAAGTCGTCGATACTCATATAGATATTCATGTCCGACTTGGAGCCCCAGGCACAGTCCTTGCCCGCGTACTCAAAGGAATAATGCTCGCCCTCGTACTTGTCGCTGAGCGTGACCTTCTGGCCCTCGCTCCAGCCAAACTTATCGAGCAGACCGCCGCCAAAGACGACGCGCCCATCGCCGACGTTGAGGTCTTTCCAATAGCACGAATCGGATGAAATGCCGTAGACGGAAATCGTCTCCTCGCCATTACCATCGCCGCGGTCGTATTGCAGCTGGTAAACGGCATATTTCTCGGCCTGCGCGATTGCGCCCGCGCCGTTATCGGTCGTATTGACCGGGTGGATATCGTCGTTGTCAGTGTCGATCTTAGAGGCCTTGTCGATCAGGCCGATGGCCTCATCGCGGTCGCAGCCGAGGGCATCGGCAAGATCGTCAAGGCGCGCGTAGAGCGCATCCTTCTTGTCTTGGACCTTGGCAAGCGCATCCTGCGCTGCGGTCAGGCTCTCGGCAGACGGAGATGCGGTCGCGGCATCGGCCGCCGCCTGCGCCGCATCGGCCGCGTCATCGAGCTCGTCATCGGCATCCTGGGCGGCGGAAAGCAGCGCGCCGTCAACCGACTGCAAGCGCTCGAGTGCCGACCATTGCTCGCGCTCCTCGGCAGTGCCCTCGAGCTCCAGCGGCGCCTTGAGCGTGTACTGGTGCTCGGCGACCAGGCTTGTCTCGAGGTTGTCCGCATAGTGCGTCATCGTGGGCAGAATCGCCAGGCCAAAGAGCAGTAGCAGCGAGGCAAACGCGATGCCCACGAAGAGCGTGGCGAAATTGCCCAGATTGCGCAGGAAGATACGCAGGCGGAAGCGGGAAACAAAACCCATGCGCTCCGGCAGCTGCAGGCCGCGCTTGGTGCCCGATTTGCCACTCGCCTCGTGACGAAGGAACTGCAACGGCGTCTTGCCCATCTTGTGAAGCAGACCCACCAGCGTGATGAGGATGAGCGCGGCGGCGGGAACCACGGCGCACTTCACAAAGATCTCCCAGCTCCAGTACACCTGGAAGGGCGGCAGGCTGTACGAACCGTAATAGAGGCTGCGCATGGGCTCGGTAAAGAACACAACGCCGAGCGCAGTGCCCAAAAGCGCCGCGACCACGCCCACGATGGCGGGAAGCGCAAGGTAGTGCAGCACGATCTCGCGTCGACGATAGCCGCTGGCGAGCAGCGTGCCGATGATGGCGCTCTCCTCCTCGATGGTGGCGTCGGTAAGGACCACAAAGACAAACGCCATGATCACGATGATGATGTCGAGCAGCGTCATCCACATCATGGAGTCGCCGTCCACGTCGTCGCGCGCATAGCCAATGCCCTGATTGGAATCGGCATCGACCAGATCGTCCACGCGCGCATCGGCATCGGTCAGTGCCTCGACCATATCCTGCTCCGCATCGATGCGATCCGCGGTGGGGAGGTCGCGATCGGTAAAGGTAAAGGAGTAGGTGTAGGCAGGCGCGCCGCCGGCATCCTCGAGCGCGGCAAAGCCGGCGTCGGTGACCTCGGCCACGCCATAGGTGATGGTGTTCACCGTAAAGTCCGAATTGTTGAGGAACAGCGCCTGGCTATCGGGCTGGGTCATGATGCCGCAGATGATGTAGGTGCGGCCCTCAAGCTCAACCTTATCGCCCACGGCGAGGTCGTTGTTGGTGGCGAAGACACGGTCGATGGCCACCTCATCGTCCGTCTCGGGCTCCTTGCCCTCACAGTAGGACGCGATATCGACCTTGGTGCGGTGCGCATAGGTGCGCAGCGTGCGCTTGGTGCCGTCGTCGCCGGCGGCCTTTTTGATGATGGCGTCGATGGAGAAATTCTTGTAGAGCGTAACGCCGCCGACGTCGTCGGCCGCGTCCTCGGCGGCCTTGAGCTGGTCTTTGGTGACCTCGAAGGAGGTGGTCACGCGGCCGTCCTCAATCGTGTACGCATCGCGCATGTCGTCGATAAGGCAGCCGATGGAATGCGCTGCGAGCAAAAAGCCCGAGGTGAGAGCGATGCTTCCGCACATAAGCAAAAAGATGCCCAGGTACTTGCCGATATTGCGGCGCAGCTCGCGCGGGAGACGTTTTGCGAGAGGTGTCATGGCGCCGCCTACCAATCAAGTTCGGCGGCCGCGACGGGCGACTCGTTGAGCTCATCCTCGACGATGCGCCCGTCGCGCAGGCGCAGCACGCGATTGGCCATGCGCGCGATGGCGGCATTGTGGGTGACAATGATGATGGTGCAGCCGTACTCGCGATTGACATCCTCCATGAGCTGCAAGATTTCCTTGGACGTCTTATAGTCGAGCGCGCCCGTGGGCTCGTCGCACAGCAGCAGGCCCGGGTTTTTGACGAGTGCGCGGCCGATGGCACAGCGCTGCTGCTGGCCGCCCGAGACCTGGCGCGGGAACTTGTTGCGGTGCTCGTAAAGGCCCAGCGAACGCAGGAGATCGTCGACATTGAGCGGGTTTTTGGACAGGTGCGCCGTGACCTCGATGTTTTCCTTGATGGTGAGATCGGGCACCAGGTTGTAGAACTGGAAGACAAAGCCCAGCTCACGGCGGCGATACTCGCCCAGGTCGGTAGGTTTGAGCACCGTGAGGTCGCAGCCGTCCACCAAAATAGAGCCAGCGTCGGCATCCTCCAGGCCGCCGATCAGGTTAAGAAACGTCGACTTGCCCGAGCCCGAGGGCCCCAGCATGACGCAGATCTCGCCTCGGTTGATGGACGTGTCGATGCCATCGAGTACCGTCAGGCGCGCATCACCGTCGCCGTAATGCTTTTTGAGATCCTTAACCTGGACATAGGCTTCCTGCGTTGCCATGGTATCCCCCGTTGTTAGCCTCGTACTACTTTATGAGCGTAATAGTAAACCATGGCGAACTATTTTGGAGCGTGGCCTGGATTTTATTTCAGACTAGTCATTGGG
>CBCSNG010000034.1:0-19371 GCA_965141635.1 uncultured Collinsella sp.
GTAAAGAACTTGAGCGTGCCGGAGGTATAGCGATTAGCCTTGGGCTTCCAAGCGGCTCGACGCTCGGCCAGGACGGCGTCGACCTCGGCCGGCTCCATCTCCTTACCGGCGATGCCCACGATGGACAGCGAGCGCTCGGGGATGTTGATTCGGATAAGGTCGCCTTCCTCGATCAGGGCAATCGGGCCGCCCACGGCAGCCTCGGGCGAAACGTGACCGATAGCCGGACCCTTGGAGGCGCCGGAGAAGCGGCCGTCAGTGATCAGGGCAATGCTCGCGCCCAGCTCGGGGTCGCTGGCGATAGCTTCGGTGGTGTAGAACATCTCGGGCATACCGGAACCCTTGGGTCCCTCATAGCGAATGATAACGGCATCGCCGGGCTTGACCTCGTGCGTCAGGACGGCGTGAATGGCGTCCTCCTCGCAGTCGAACGGACGGGCCTTGAGCGTAGCCTGGAACATCTCGCGCGGAACGACGGTGTGCTTGACGACCGCGCCCTCGGGAGCAAGATTGCCGTGGAGGATGGCGATGGAACCGTCGGTGCCGAAGGCCTGGTCAAACGGACGGATGATGTCCTCGCGCTTGAGATTCCACTTCTCAAGGTAACGACCGCACTTCTCGTAGTAACCGTTGTTCTTGAGGTCCTCGAGGTTCTCGCCGAGAGTCTTGCCGGTGACGGTCATGACGTCGAGGTGGAGCATCGACTTGATCTCCTCCATGATGCGCGGCACGCCGCCCGCATAGTAGAAGAACTGCGCCGGCCACTCACCTGCGGGACGGACGTTGAGCAGGTAGTGGGCACCACGGTGCAGGCGATCGAAGTCGTCGGCGGACATCTCGATGCCAAACTCGCGGGCAATCGCGGGGATGTGCAGCAGCGAGTTGGTGGAACCGGAGATGGCGCCGTGGACCATGATGAGGTTCTCGAAGGACTCCTTGGTCACGATGTCACGCGGACACAGGTTGTGCTCGGAGAGCCACACGGACTGGCGGCCGGCCTCGCGGGCAAACTCGCGCAGGTCGGAGCTGGTAGCGGGCAGCAGGGCGGTACCGGGAAGCATAAGGCCCAGGGCCTCGGCCGTGACCTGCATGGTCGAGGCGGTACCCATAAAGGAGCAGGCGCCGCAGCTGGGGCAGGCGTTATGCTTGGCGAACTCGAGCTCCTCGCGGGAGATCTCGCCGCGCTCATAGCGGGCCGAGATGGCGCCGAGCTGCTCCAGGGTCAGCAGGTCGGGGCCGGCATCCATGACGCCGCCGGTAACGACGATGGAGGGGATGTTGATGCGGCCCATGGCCATGAGGTTCGCAGGCAGGCCCTTATCGCAGCTGGCGACAAAGACGCCGGCGTCGAACGGGGTGGCCTTGGCATGAATCTCGATCATGTTGGCGATCATGTCGCGGCTGGGCAGCGAGTAGTTAATGCCGTCGTGGCCCTGGGCCTCGCCGTCGCAGATATCGGTGCAGAAGTAACGGGCACCGTGACCGCCAGCCTCGGCAACGCCGGCACGGACCTCCTCGACCAACTCAAACAGACCGGCAGAACCCGGGTGCGAGTCGCCGAACGTCGACTCGATAATGACCTGCGGCTTGTCCAGATCTTCGATGGACCAGCCAGAGCCCAGACGCAGCGGGTCCATCTCGGGGCTGATGGTGCGAAACTTGCCGGAACGCGGCTGCAGCTTGGCAACCAAGTCGGCTGCCTCCTGCTGAATCTGTGCCTTGATCTTCTCGTCCATGATGCTCTCCTCTTTTGATTTGAACGGTTGTACCAATCGTTGGTTAATGAATCAGGTGTAAATGGGTACCGAGCGATGCCCTCGGCAAAAGATGCTTAGCTACGCGAACTAGGCGAAGAACGAAATCACCAGGGCGCAGGCAAGACCCGAAAGGCCGATGAGCGTCTCCATAATGGTCCAGGACTTGAGGGTGGTCTTCTCGTCAATCTCCAGGAACGAGGAGCACATCCAAAAACCGGCATCGTTGACGTGCGAGAGGGCCGTGGCACCGCCGCAGATGGCAAGACAGATAGCGGCACGCATGAGCACTGAGGCTCCGGCAACCGCGGGCATGGCGGCCATAATGCCCGATGCCATGGTCATAGCGACGATGGAGCTGCCGACAGAGGCACGCACCATGACGGCGATCAAAAAGGCAACGACCACCAAGGGCAGCGGTGAAGCCTCGAGCATGGGCCCAATAACCTGGCCCAAGCCGCAGTCCTGCAGCATCCAGCGAATGACGCCGCCGCAAGCGATAACCAGCAAGATCATGCCGACGGGCTTAAGAGAGCGGTCGAGCAAGGCCTTGAGCTCGGCGCCGGAGTAGCCGCGGCGCGCGCCCAGCAGATACATCGCGACGAGCGTGGCGAGCGTCAAAGCGACGAACGGCTTACCCAGGAAGGCAAAAATCGAGGCGAGCTCGGCGGGCATGGGGATATAAGAGGACAACGTGCCCAGCAAAATCAGACAAAGCGGCGTGAGCACGATGGCAAGCACCATGCCAAAGGAGGGAAGCTCCTTTTCGTCGCTCGCGCCCTCGGCAGAGGTAAAGTGTTCCGGAACATCGGTAAAGATGCGACCGCCCACATTGCGGCCCCAGATGACGCCGGCAATCGCCATGGCGATGAAGGCAATGGGGATACCGACGAGAATCATGGTGCCCAGGTCGACACTGAGCGTGCCGGCGACCAAAACCGACCCGGCCGATGGCGGCACAAACGCATAGCCAGCGGCAAGTCCCGCGAGCAGCGCGATGCCGTAGTAGAGCGTCGACTTTTTGGTCTGCGATGCCACGCTAAACGCAAGCGGAATCAAAACGACCACGCCGGCCTCAAAGAACACCGTGGTGCCGATGACCAGACCGGTGATGCCCAGCGCCCAGCTGGAGTGGCCCTGGCCAAAGGTGTTAATGAAGGTCTGGGCGATCTTCTTGGCGCCGCCGCTCTCCTCCAAAATCTGGCCAAACATCGATCCCAGGCCAATGAGCAGGGCGATGTTTTGCAGCGTGGTGCCCACGCCCTTGGTGACGGTGTCTGCCACCATGTCGAGCGGCATGCCGGCTCCGATACCGATCACGAGCGCCGAGACCATCATCGACAGCACGGGGTGCAGCTTGAACTTGATGATGAGCGCAAGCAGCAGCGCGATGCCCACGATGGCGGCGATGACCAACCTGGTGGGGTCAGCCATAAACGTTGGGTCTGACATCTTTCCTCCAATTCATCAGACCTTTTGAATTCGTCTGATGACTATAGCGTGTTTTGGAAAGGTCTGATGTTTCATTTTGAAATTTGTTCGAAATACATCTGATGTATTTGGTAAACGGTCGTATTTGCGCTGCGAACGGTATATCTAAGCCGCCCGACTCAAATCCAGCGGCCAATATCGCATCCGTGGTGCGCTAAAATAGCTCAGATGAATTTTGTAATGAAAGGTATAGCTATGGCCCGCGCCGAATCGGGACTCCCCGAGCAAATATCGGAGAAAATCATTCAATTGATTCTGGATGAACACCTTGAGCAAGGCGATCGCCTGCCTAAGGAAACCGTGCTGGTCGAGCGCTTGGGCGCCGGCAGGAGCACCGTGCGCGAGGCCATGAAGTTGCTGCAGTCGCGCAATATCGTGCGCATTAAGCAGGGTTCGGGCACCTATGTGGCGTCAAACCCCGGCGTTGCCGACGACCCGCTGGGCTTTACCTTTATCGACGACAAGCAGCGTCTGGCGCGGGACCTACTCGAGGTGCGCTTTATGGTCGAGCCGCAGATGGCACGCATGGCAGCCGAGCACGCAACCAACGACCAGGTCGTCTGTATCAAAGAGCTCTGCGACGAATCCGAGCGCCTGGCCGAGGCCGGTGAGGATTACTCCGCCGCCGACACCGCGTTCCACAATGCCATTGCCGAGAGCTCCGGAAACCTCGTCGTTCCCCGCCTGATGGGCGTGCTCAAGGCATCCGTCCCCCTCTTTATCGACGTGACCGGCAAAAAGCTCGTCGAGGAAACTATCCGCACGCACCGCGATGTGGCCGACGCCATCGCCTCGCGCAATCCCACCGCCGCGCACGACGCGATGTATCTGCACCTGGTGTATAACCGCAACATGATCGCAGAGGGCACGCAGGAACAGGGCGAATAAACGTCCGTGCGGCAAGGACAAGACTGCCGTTCGCCTTTTAAAAGTGAACGTTCACCTGATTTTAGGAAATAAGGGGTGGCTATTACGCCGCTTCACCTATACTGACCTTGTATGAGAAGCATGACTTTTATAGATGAACGTTTCTTTTGAAAGGATCGCTATGTCTGATCTTATGGACAGCTTCCGCCTGGATGGCAAGGTCGCGCTCGTGACCGGCGCCACCTACGGCATTGGCATGGCCATTGCCGAGGCGCTCGGAGAGGCCGGCGCCAAAATCGCCTTTAACGCCCGTCACGCCGACAAAGTAGCCGAGGCCGAGAAGCACTACCGTGAGCTGGGTTTTGACGCTCACGGCTATGTTGCCGACGTCACCGACGAGGCCGTCGTTGCCGAGCTCATCGCCAAGATCGAGGCCGACTTTGGCACCACACCCGACATCCTGGTCAACAACGCCGGCGTCATCCAGCGTACCCCGATGCTCGACATGAGCGCCGAGGACTTCCGCCGCGTCGTCGATATTGACCTCAACGCACCGTTTATCGTGTCCAAGGCCTGCCTGCCCGGCATGATCGCCAAGGGCCACGGCAAGATCATCAACATCTGCTCGATGATGAGTGAGCTGGGCCGCGAGACCATCGCCGGCTATGCCGCGGCCAAGGGCGGCCTGAAGATGCTCACCAAGAACATCTGCTCCGAGTTTGGCGAGGCCAACATCCAGTGCAACGGCATTGGGCCCGGCTACATCGCCACGCCGCAGACCGCGCCGCTGCGCGAGACGCAGCCCGACGGCAGCCGTCACCCGTTTGACCAGTTCATCATTGCCAAGACGCCGGCCGCCCGTTGGGGCACGCCCGAGGATCTGAAGGGCCCCGCCGTGTTCTTGGCTTCCGATGCATCGAACTTCGTCAACGGCCACATCCTCTACGTCGACGGTGGAATCCTCGCATACATTGGAAAGCAGCCTCAATAAGCGTCGCCGCAACTGCCCATATCAGGTTTCATCCACTCGTTTTTCATTTGAGTTGCGGTGAGATAAGGATTGGTTTTGGCTTCTATCAGGCAAAACAGTCCGTATTTCACCGCAAGTTAGAAATAGAAAGGTAATTCGCAATGAAGATCGCTCTGATCAATGAGAACTCTCAGAACTCCAAGAACCCTATGATCGAGGCTGCCCTTAAGAAGGTTGTCGAGCCCATGGGCCACACCGTCTTTAATTATGGCATGTATGCCGACGCCGACTCCAAGCCCCTCACCTACGTGCAGAACGGCATCCTTGCCGCCGTGCTGCTGAACTCCGGCGCTGCCGACTACGTCGTAACCGGCTGTGGCACCGGCGAGGGCGCCATGCTCGCCTGCAACTCCTTCCCCGGCGTGCTGTGCGGCCATGTTGCCGACCCGCTCGATGCCTACACCTTTGCCCAGGTCAACGACGGTAACGCTGTCGCCATGCCCTTCGCCCTTAAGAACGGCTGGGGCCAGGAGCTCAACCTCGAGTACACCTTTGAGAAGCTCTTTGGCTTTGGTTCGGGCAACGGCTATCCTGCCGAGCGTGTTGAGCCCGAGCAGCGCAACAAGAAGATCCTCGACGGCGTCCGCGCTGTGACTATGCGTCCGCTCGTCGACGTTCTGGGCGAGATCGATCAGGACCTGGTGAAGGGCGCACTTGCCGGCGAGCACTTCCAGGAGTACTTCTTTGCCAACGCAACCGACGAGGCCATCATCGCCAAGGTCAAGGAGATCCTGGGCCTCTAATCGCACGACTCATTGCAGCTAACGCAAGCGGCGGTCGTCCCATGTACGGGACGACCGCCGCTTTTTGCTATCTACCGACTGACGCCGCGGGGATAGGCCTCACATGCACCAAGGGGTTGACTAGAGCTCGCAAGCAACCTTGTAGCCATCGCCGATGGCGTCGCGGATGTTGCCGCACTTGTTGGCATCGCCCAACACGTGGGTGGTAACGCCGGCTGCAGCAAGGTCGTCGGCCAGCTTGGTATTGGGACGATAGCCCATGGCAAGCACCAGCGTATCGGCATCGGCGATAGTGTGGATCTCGCCATCTTTTTCGTAGCTGATGGTGTCCTCGGTAATCTCGGTTACCTTGGCCTCGGTCAGCACGTGAACGCCCTTGGAAAGCATGCGCGTGATGAGCACCGCGCGACCGGCGCCGCCCTCGTTGGCGGCGAGCGTCTTGGTCATCTCGATGACGGTGACGTCGCGATTGGCCGGCGACAGATCGTTGACCAACGGGGCCAGGTAGTCGGCCGTCTCGCAACCGACGGTGCCGCCGCCCACGATGACAATCTTCTTGCCCGGGAAAGCCTTGCCGCCCAACAGGTCGTCAGCCGTCATGACCTGCTTAAATCCCTGCATGAAGGCCGGGGCGATGGGCTCGGCGCCATAGGCCAGGACGACCTCGTAGCCGGCGTAGTCACGCTGAATGTCCTCGGCAGTAAGCTCGGTGCCAAATACGCACTTCACGCCGACCTCGGCCAGGCGACGGTACTGATACTTGATCACGCGGGTGAGTTCCTGCTTTGCCGGCGGAACGGCCGCGATGCGCATCTCGCCACCCGGCTCGTCCTGCTTATCCACGAGCACTACGTTGTGGCCGCGCTTGGCAGCAATGTAGGCTGCCTCCATGCCCGCAGGACCAGCGCCCACAACCAGCACGTTCTTAGCCTCGGCGGCAGGCTCGTAGCCGGCCTCGTCGCGCTCCACGTCCGGATTAACGGTGCAGGAGATGCGTTTGCCAAACATAATGCCGTTCAGGCAGCGCAGGCAGCCAATGCAGGGGCGGATGTCGTCGGCGTTGCCGGCAGCGGCCTTGTTGCAGAACTCGGCATCACACAGATTGGCGCGGCCCATCATGCAGATGTCGGCGGCACCGTCCTCGATCAGCTCCTCGGCGATCCAAGCCTCGTTAATGCGTCCGACGGTGGCAACGGGAATGTTGACGTGCTTTTTGATCTCGCGCGAGCAGGCGGCATGCGAGGCCTGCTGGGTACCGGCGGCGGGAATCGCGGAACCGCGCTTGATGGTGGTGCCGCCCGACACATGAATCATGTCGACGCCGGCCTTCTCCAGGCGACGCGAGACGTAGATCATGTCGTTGAGGGTCAGGCCGCCATCGGTGTACTCATCGCCCGAGATGCGGACGTCGATGATAAAGTCCTTGCCGCAGCGCTCGCGAATCTCGGCGATGACTTCGAGCAGGAAACGCATGCGGGCGTCGAGCGAGCCGCCGTACTCATCGGTACGCTTGTTATAGAGCGGGGTCAAGAAACCGCCGAGCATGCCGTGGGCGTGCGCCGCATGGACCTCGACGCCATCGACACCGGCCTTCTGCATACGCACGGCAGCGTCGCCAAACTGATGCGTGAGCTCGTGAATCTCGTCGACCGTGATAGGACGCGGTGCCTCACGGGCATAGGACGGTCCCACGAAGGACGGAGCGATCAGGCGCGGCGTGCCCGGAATGTTAAAGGCCATGTAGGCGGGGTGAAAGAGCTGCGGCATGATCTTGCAGCCATACTCGTGGACGGCCGCGGCGAGCTTTTCCCAGCCAGGGATAAACGTGTCGTCGTAGCAGCACATGTCACCCGGCAGATAGGTATAGGTAGGCTCGACCGTCACGACCTCGGTGATGATCAGGCCGACGCCGCCCTTGGCACGGGCACGGTAATGATCGACCAAGTCGTCGGTCACATAGCCATGATCGGCCAGGTTCGTGGACACCGGCGGCATAAAGACGCGGTTCTTGACCTCGGTCGTACCGACCTTGATCGGGCTAAAGAGCATCGGGTAGGCGGAGGACTCCATACAGGGTTCCTTTCATTTGAGCCGCTCGGCGGCAGTTGCTGACGTACCTATCGTACCAGCAACCGCGCAGCACCCGACCGTGCGCGTTCCTCCAGCCTCTGCTCAACCCCAAAAAGTTGCGGTGAAATACGGAGCAATCGAGGCTTTTGACAGCCAAAACAGTCCGTATTTCACCGCAACTAATGGATGGGATATGTTAGAGACCCAAATAGGCAGTCATGCCTTCGACGGCGAGCTTGGCGCCTGCCACGGCATGAACCACGGTGAGCGGGCCGTTAACCACGTCGCCGGCGGCAAAGACGCCAGGCACGGTGGTCATACCGCATTCATCGACCGAAAGAAGGCCGCGATGGTCGGTCTCCAGACCGCCCGTCGTAAGCACAAGCTTGTCCTTGGGCACCTGCGAAGCCGCAATCACAACTGTGTCGGCAGACGCATGGTCGAGCTCTTCCTCGTAGCCCACCACATTGTTGTCCTCGTCAAAGATAGCCGTCTCGAACACCGGACCGTTATCATCGATGGCGCAGATCGCCTTGCCGCGCACAATCTCGGCACCGTCAAGCTCGGTCAGCTCGACCTCGTCGTCGATGGCCGAGATATGGCGCGAGCGTGCATACACAGTGACCTTGCGAGCACCCGAACGCAGCGCCGTGCGGGCAACATCCATGGCCACATTGCCGGCGCCGATAACCGCCACGTTCTGCCCGATTGCCACGCTCGTGGGATCGACCAGATAATCGATACCAAACAGCACGTTGCCGCGCGACTCGCCGGGAATACCCAGCTTTCGAGCTCGCCAGGTACCAGTACCGACAAAGACCGCATCGTAGCCGTCGCGCAGCAGGTCGTCGATATGCAGCGCGCCACCGATGGTGGTCGAGGGGCGCACGCGCACGCCAAGCGAGCACATCACGTGGCGATACTTTTGCACGAGCGCACGGGGCAGGCGGAACTCGGGGATACCGTACTCCAGCACACCGCCGATCTCGGGCCGCTGCTCAAATACCGTGACGGCACAGCCCAGCTGGGCCATCTTAATGGCCACGGTAATACCAGCGGGACCGGAACCGACCACAGCAATCTGTTTACCGCACGACGGTGCGGGCTTCCACTCCTTACGATCCAAATATGCCGTGGAGATATAGTTCTCGATGCTCGAGAAATGCACCGGCGCGCCCTTGCGGCCCTGGATGCACGCGCCCTCGCACTGGCCCGAATGGTTGCAAACCATGGAGCAGACCGCGCTCATGGGATTGTTCTGGAACAGTAGCTCGCCCGCCTCTTCTAGACGACGCTGTTTGAACAGGTCAATGACCTGTGGAATAGGCGTCTGAACCGGGCAGCCCTTAATCTGGCAGAACGCCCTTTTACAACCCAGGCAACGATTCGCCTCTTCGACAATGTGGATAGCCACGCAACTCCCCTTTTTAATGCAATCCAATGGGGCGACGATAAAGACCCTTCACCGCCGCCCCCATACAGGTAATCTCAATCTGCCGACACGGCAAAAGCCAATGCTATAACTCGCGATGCGAAGCCCCGCAGCGAGCGGACATGTGCTCGAGTGTCGCCAGGCAGTCAGCCGCCGTCGCCGGCACGCTGTTCTCGACCACGCAGGGAATCCCAGGGCAGGCGGCAGCCGCCCAGGCCACCACGGGCTCAAAGTCATATCGTCCCGTCTCGCCCACGCCATGACACACCAGGCGCGAACCCGTACCGTCGCACCAACCGGCTTCGTCCTCGTTATCAACGACCTCAAAATCCTTGGCGTGCAGCGCGCGGATCTTACTGCCGCATAAGTAGAGCATGCGCGCGGTGATTTCCTGCGCTTCGTCAACAACACTGGGGTGCAGCAGTGATACCGGGTCATAGATCACGCCGAGCGACGGACTCGAGACGCGCTCTAGCACCTCACGGCAGCGATCCGGCGTGTTGACCGTTTCGTTCCAACCAGGCTCGATCAAAATTTGCCCACCCACGGCCTCGGCCCGATCGCAGACGTGTGCAAGCCCGTCTGCAAACGCATCGAGTGCCTCATCGGTCATGCGGTCGTCAGCAACGCGGTTCTGTGCATTGGGGCGACCGGTCTCGGTGCCAACCGGGCATCCGCCGAGCATCTGGGCAAAGTTCAAGCATGCCTCGTACTCGGCAAAGTTATCCATGAGCTGTTGGCGATCGGGCGTCGCCAGATTCTTATAACAGCCGAGCACGGTGACCGAAACGCCCGCCTCGTCGAGCACCGCACGCAAATGGTCGGCAAGCTCGTGGGTCAGGCCGCCTCGATCGATCCCCATCGATGCGTAGAGCACCTTGCTCGGCAGTTGAATGCACGAAAAGCCCAGCTCTCCCGCCATGCGAATGCGTTCCTCGACGGTCCCCTGCGGAAGGTCGTGCAAACGTACGCCCGGAGTAATAGCCCCCACGTTATTCACATCCCTTATGAGCGTTGATGCCCGGGGTGTATCCGCCAAACGGGTCCTCGATGGAGCACACGCCCGAGGGGGCGAGCGGATCGCGCTTACCGGCCAGCTTGTCGTGATGCATGGTCTCGATATAGGCAAGCACCAGCGGCGCCACACCCTTTGCATCATTTTTGACCACGGGCTCGCTCATGTAGTAATCAAACGTGCCCTCGCGGTGCGCGGTGTTTCCCAAGCCCGCAACCAGGCAGATGTTGTCGAGCGCCAGCTGCCCGTCATACTCGGACAGGCAGGTCTCGCAGATGCCGTCGAAGGCGCGACGGCCGTACTGGTAGTAACGCTCGCCCAGCACGCCCAGACGCACGCCCTTCATGATGGCGTTGGCAAAGATGGCGCTGCCCGACTCCTCCAGGTAGTTGGGGGCGATATTGGGCAGGTTGATAACCTGGTGCCACATGCCGGTCTTCTCGTCCTGATACGGCAGCATGGCGTCGATCAGATCGTGGAACATCTTGCGGATCTCGTCCTTCTCGGCCGACATCGAAGGCGGCATAAGCTCCCAGGTGTCGATGAGCGCCATGGCAAACCAGCCCTCGGCGCGCAGCCAGAAGTTAGCCGAAAGGCCGGTGACCGGGTCGCACCAGAACTGTTTGCGGCTCGCGTCGTAAGCGTGATAGTACAGACCGTTGAGGGGGTTGCGCATCAGGTCATGCACGACCTGGAACATATGGAAGCTGTCCGAGCAGGCACGACGGTTGTGGAAGCTCAGCTCGTACTGCATGTAGAACGGCTGCGCCATGTACATGCCATCGAGCCAAATCTGGTTGGGATAGACGGCCTTGTGCCAGAACACGCCTTCTTTGGTGCGCGGCTGGGTCTCGAGCTGGCGGTAGATGGTGTCCATGGCGGCACGGTACTTGGGCTTGCCCACCAGGTCATAGAGCTTGTAGAGGGTCTTGCCCGCATTGACGTTATCGAGGTTGTACTCCTCGGGGTTGTAATGCTTTATGGTACCGTCGTCCTGGACAAAGAAATCGATGTAGTCATCGGCGAAAGTCAGGTAGCGCTGCTCACCCGTGATCTCGTACAGTTCGATGAGCGCCTTGATCATGCAGCCGTCAATATAGTTCCAGGTGTTCTCCTTGCCGGCGCGAATCTTTTCGATATTCCAAGCCGGCGCCTGCGGCGTAGAGGTTTCGATCAACTGCTCGATATAACGGTCCAGGATTTGATTGCAACCCATTGCTGTCCCCTCTGACATAAACGATAGGTGAACGTTACCCCTAGTGTAACGCGAACGAGGAATATAGGGTGAACGTTAACCCTATATTCCTCGCGAACGGCAGACTTTTAGCGGCAAACGGCGGTGAGACCCGCGGCGATGCGATGCGCCAGGCGCTCATAGCCGGCAGGACTGTAATGCAGACCGTCCGGCATATAGAGCTCGCGGTGCTCCGGCAAAAACGGGCTGATACCGCTTTGCGCATACAGGTCAATCACCGGCACGGAGTAGCGGTCGCAGACCTCGAGCATCGCTCGCACGTAGGCGACCTGCGTCAACCCCAGGTGGTTGAGCTCGTCGCTTGCCGGGATATCCTTCTCGTGCTTGCCGCTCGTCTTGCACGGCGTCATAAACACGAGCTTTGCCCGAGGCGAGCGCGCCGTGATGGTACGGATCAGGTAATCGAGTGCACCATAGAACTCATGCACGTCCGTGCTGCCGAGCTCTCCAAGCGGCACGTTGCGGCTAAAGTCGTTGACGCCGCCAAAGACGATGTAGATATCGGCCGCATCGTCGATACCGTCAAGGCGCTCGACAAACGAATCGGTACGGTCGGCCTTGATGGCGATACGCGAACCCTTGATGCCAAAGTTCTCGACGACCGCGCCTCCCAGCAACGCGCCCAAATGCGAGGTCCACGAGATGTCGTTGCCTCCCCCACCGCAGCCGTTGTCGCCCCAGGTCGTTGAGTCGCCAAAGCAGCAAATGGTCGATTCACTCAAACTCTTCGTTTCCATAATCTTCTCCTCATCCGCCCATCGGCGGTCATACAGGAACGTACCGTTTATTCGCAGCATGCCGAGGGGCTATGCACGGGCGCATTCCGCAACGTGCGAATCGAGCCATTCGATATCCTCGGCAAGATGTGTCACGCCCAGATGGTGTTCACCCGGACACACCTCGTGCCGCAGGCCATCTCTGCGACCCAGTAACTTGTAGGCATCGCGCACGATCTCGAGCTGCTCGTCAACATTTTTCAGCCCGCGCGAACCGTTCAGATGATCCTCTTCGCAGCTCTGCACCAACAGCGGGCGTGGCGCAATAAGCGAGGCAATATCGCCCATGTCGAGCAAGCGCCAAAGTCCGGGTGTGTAGTTGCAGCTGCAATTGCCGTTGAGGTGCAGCAGCGAATCATCGACACCGTACAGGTAGCCCGAGACAAACGTCTTGCATACGCGTGGGTCGAGCGCCGCCAGATACAGCGTCATGTATCCGCCGCCCGAAAAGCCAAAACAGCCCAGGTCGTCCATGGCAATGTCGCCGCGCGCCTCTAGGTAATCGATCAGACGCATGTTATCCCAGGCGTTGAGACCCGCAACGGTAAGTCCCAGCGGCTCGGCCATGCGCGCCTGGTTTAGGCACGTGCCGCGCAGAAAGCTGTTCTCGTCATCGCCCTGGCCCTTCCAGTCACGACGGTATCCCCAACCGCGTGCGTCGGGGCAGACGGTCACGTAACCCATGCGTGCCAAACGCAGACCGTAGTCGTAATTGAACTTACGCACGGCATCATCGACCGCCGGCACGCCCGCAACACCGGCTACGCTTGCAGCACCCGCTCCCTGATGGCCATGCGGGCAGATATAACAGCGTTTGAGTCCCCGCTCATCAAGCTTAGGATGAGACGGTTCCAACAGGTAGAACGGCATCCAAACATCGCGCTCGACCTGCAACATCGCATGGGTGCGCACGATGCCGCCGGCAACCCGCACGCGGCTGAGCTCACGAATCTCAATCGGGACGCGGTCCATAAGCGAAAGGCCCAAAACATCGTACAGACGAGTCCTGGTCGCAATCTTCCATGCCTCAAAATCTGCAGGAGTCTTGCCCGTAAAAGCAGCCGAACGCCCCTCGCGCTTCAGCCGGGCACGCAGCGCAGGTTCGTCTTCGCAGTACGTCTCGATGTGCACGGTGCGACCGTTGGCAGACAGTTCAGCCGTCTCAACCGCATCACCGTCGCCGCCCTCGGGATCCCAGCCATCCCCACCGGCAAGCACCTGCTCGCGAGCGTACCCGGCGGCAGCCATCACATCGAGTTCATTCGCCCACGGCACCCAGCCGGTAGTATCACCCGCCGGCCCATGCAGAATCGCGCCAGCATACTGCACGCAGTTGTGTGCCGCCGGCTTATTCCAATCCCACCAGCCTTCGCGCTTGATATGTCGCCCCAGCCAGCAATCGATCAGCACAGTTTGCGCCCATTCGCGCCAAGGACGACCCAGGTAGACCGAATCCGGCGCCACGCCATCCGGAGCTGTAAACGAACAGCCGTGGAACACAAAGCCGTGCGACTCGCCTTCGGGCGTCGACGCCGCCGTCACGTAGCCGTTCACGTCCATATCGCGGTTGAGCGAGCGAATCTCGCACCCCTCAAAGTAGGCACGCGCGCCGCCAAAGATAAAGTCGACATCGCCCTCGATCCGGCAACGTCGAAAATACTGGCGCCCCACCCGGCGCGGCGCATACTGTTTGGGTCCTATAAACCCGCCCGGTTTGGCCTCATGCGGCGGCAGCGGACCCAAAAACAGCGTGTCTTGGTGTCCCTTAATGCAGCAGGCATCGACAACCAGACGGTCGCCATCAGCATACAGGGCAATCGCTTGACCGACCTCGCGCCCATCGCCCGCATCGTTTTCGATCGTGAGGTTCTCGAGCCGTACGTCGTCGGCATCGACCAAAACGGTATAGGTCCTAAACGTGCCGAGCGTGCCGTCGACGCCCGAGCCGTCCTCCGAAGGCATCTTGGCACCCAGGCTGCCCACGATACGCACGCTGTCGGCCGTCTCTCCCTCAATCGTCACATGCGAGCGATGAATCTCGACCCGCTCGCGATACTCGCCCGGATCGACGCGAATCATCACCGGTTGCTCGGCATCCGGATAGAGCTGATCGGCTGCCGCCAAGGCATCGGAAATCGTTGGATACGCTCCTGCCGCAGCCCTCGAAACGCGCAGCGTATAGATACTTTCGCTCATCGTCCATCACGCTCCCAGGAAGCGAACTGTTCAGGCCAGCCCTGAACTTGTGGCTGAATATGCTCGGCGCAGCCCTTAAATGCCGTTAGGGCCGTGGCGAGCGATGCCCCATGCTTTCCATGCGGAAAGACATGTAGGCTAAAGCCAATCCCGTGGTCGGCAAGAGCCTGCGCAAGAAGGAGGCTATTTTGAACTGGTACCGATGCATCCTCGGCGGTATGCCACAAGAACGTACGGGGGAAGCCCTCGCCCACCATATTCTCGATCGACAACTTTTGAGCCAAAGCGCCATCGGCACCCGTTAGGTGTTCAAATGAACCACGATGAGCATAGGCCCCCGAGCTTACGACCGGATAGCCCAAGCAAAGTGCGTCAGGCCGAATCGACTCAGGAGATGCCGCAATCGACTCTGCAAGCCAGGGTTGGTCCCAAAGCGCCGCGAGCAAGCCAACTAGATGCCCACCGGCCGAAAAACCCATGACCGTAATCCGATCAGGATCGACACAGTACTCTGCCGCATGGCCTCGGACGGTATCGACCGCCCGCGCGAGTTCTTGCAATGCCAGCGGATAGACAGCCGGAGCAACCGAGTAGTTCAGCACAAACGCTTGGTAGCCCATCGCCAACAAACGGAGCGCTACCGGCTCGCCTTCGCGCGGCGAAACGTGATCGTAGCCGCCTCCTGGCACGACCACAACTGCAGGCAGCGGTTTTAAAGCATAAGCATCTTCGGTCGGGGCAAAAACATAAGACGTAATCGTGGCAGACGAGCCATCGACCCCGACAGGAATCGTTTTATTGAGCATGTATTCCCTTTCACCATGATGCGTAGCGCAGCGCACACGGCCGTATCGCACAAGGGCTGCATTGCCGATTTATCCGACAATGCAGCCCTGGTCATCAACCCGAGTTAGGAACGGACAACCTTGTCGACGTTCTGGAGCTGCAGCTCCTCGCCGTCCTGGCCCTCGATCACCACATTTTGCAGGTCGAGCACCTTGACGTTTTGCGCAATGATGCCCTGACGCACCATGGGCTCAACGCCGCAGGCCATGGCCGGGACAAAGGGCTCGGCATCGTCGGCAAAGGTCACGTGAACGTCTTGGAACGTCAGACGCGTTACTTTGCTCTCGGGCAGGCCCGTGATGTAAGCAGCAGCCGCGTGGCAGTTAGTAGCCTCGATATCACAAAACGTCGTGGCACCAAAGCCGGGTGTGCGGTCGTCGACAGGCAGCGCCTCGCGAGACTGCACGTAATCGGTCTTGCCATCCTTGTCACAGAAGTAGAAGGAGTTGACCACGAAGGGCGTGAGCACCTCGTCCATGCGAATGTGCTCAAAGGTAATGCCCTCGTTGACGGCGTCCTTGCCGCGCCCGCGGCGGGTCTTGACGCGCAGGCCGCGGTCGGTGCGCTCAAAGAGGCACTTGCTCACGGTAAGGTCCTTGATGCCGCCGGCAGCCTCTGAACCCAGGACCACGGCGCCGTGGCCATCGTGCATGTAGCAGTGCGAGATCAGCACGTCGTGCGTAGCGGGGCGAAGCTCGGGCTCAATGCCCAGCTTGCCGCTCTTGACGGCGATGCAGTCGTCGCCCACCGAGAACTGGCAGCCCAAGATGCGGACAAAGCCGCAGCTCTCGGGATCGAAGCCGTCGGTGTTGTGGGAGTTCTTGGGGCCCTCGATGGACAGGCAGAGCGCATCGACGTGCTCGCACAGGATGGGGTGGATGTTCCACGCCGGGCTGTTGCGGACGGTGAAGCCGGCCAAGCTCACGTTCTCACACTCGGATAGGAAGATCATGCGCGGGCGGGCGACCTCGCGGCCCTCCTCCGGGCGAAAGATGTTCTTAAAGTCCTTGTTCCACCAGTTGTCCTCGGCAAAATCAGTCTGACCGTCGATCGCGCCGCGACCATAGATGCACACATCGTGCACGCTCAGACCCGTAAAGGTAGAGCAGTAGGTCGAGAAGCTCTCGCCCTCCCAGCGGCCCAGGGGCAGCATATCGGTGCCGGCATACCCGGCGCCCTCGTTGCCCGTGACCGTGCCCGGAATGTAGGCAAGCGAGGCACGATCGTGGCGGGCCAGCAGCACCGCTCCCTCGGCGAGCTCGATGTTGATATTGCTCTTAAGGAAGAGCGACTTGATGCGGTAGCTGCCGGCGGGAATCAGCACGCGGCCACCCTTGGGGCAGGCCATGATGGCAGCCTGGATGTTGGTGGTGTCATCATGCTCGGCATCGCCCTTGGCGCCACAGTCGCGAACGTTGATGGTAAAGGGCTCAGCCGGCGTGGTGACACCTACGCTCAGCTCACGCTCGCCACAGACAAAACGGACCAGGTTGCGCTTGCCGGGGGTCAGGCCGTCGACATAGGTCTCGACCGTATTCGTGGTACCGGCGGGCTCGTCGTTGACAAAGATCTCCCACGTATCGGCGCAGGTAAAGTAACCGCCGTCGTCAAGCTCGATAACCGCCGCGCGCGCGTTGCGCCAGATAACGTTCGTCTCCATGGGTTTCTCCCTCAAAAAGATGCTCTAAAGGCAAATTGTACGCTGTTGAAAAAGGGCCGTGCCTGCCGGCGGAATTCCGGTGGCACGGCCCTGTGATTTGGACGATATGTCGGCCTTACTCGGCGGGAGTTACGCTACCGTCCTGGAAGCCAACGTTGTTGTGGGCAAAGCAGTCCTCGTACTTAAAGCCGGAGAGCTCCTCGCAAAGCGCCTTGACCTCGGGCTTGACGTCGGCCATCTTGCCACCCTCCTTGACTCGGTGAATCTCGTCGCAAAGGACGTCGCACTGCTCCTTGTCGATCTTGATGCCGCGGGCAAGGACGGCCGCAAGCAGGAAGAAGCCGGCACAGCCGATGATCATGTAGCCGCAGATATACAGAGGCACGGTAGCGGGCTGGGTCACGGCGTCGCTATTGCCGGCGGTCTGAATGAAGCCGGAGGCAGCAAGGACGATAGCCCATACGTTGACGGCAATAGCCTGGGCGATCTGCTGGCAGAGCTGCTGCGCGGAGCTGTAGATGCCCTCGCGACGACGCAGGGTGATGAGCTCATCGACGTCGGGGATGTAGTTGAGCAGAACATCGGGCAGGTACTGGAAGCCGACGTAGAAGAACTTCCAGATAGCGAAGATGATGGGGTAGGCGATCATGGCGATGGCGACCGTGGAGGTGCCATTGATCTGACCAAAGGCGAAGTAGTTGTAGGCGATGATGCACGCAGCGCAACCGACATTTGCGAGGTACCAAGACTTGTGGAAGCCCTTCTTGGCCATGAGGGCGACCCAGATGGCGGTGCAGACGATAGCGACGACCTTGCCGGGCATCTCCATCACGGACTCGTAGGACTTAGGAATCTGCAGGCAGTAGACGATGAAGAAGGACAGGCAGGCAGACCAGCAGGCAGCAGCGAGCTTCGTGGAGACCTGTGCGTACAGGACCTTGCGGAAGGACTTGTTGCGGAAGGTGGAGATAACGTCGATGAAGAACTTCTTGATACCCTCGCCGACGCTCTCGATCTTCTCCTGAGCGACCTCCTCGGGGGTGTGCTCCCACGTGGACAGGTACACACAAAGCAGCGAGATTGCCATGACCGAAGCGTTGACCGTAGCAATGATGAAGTAGCTGAACGGGTTGGTCTCGCCGAAGGTGCCAAAGCCGAAGCCCACAAGTGCAGCCATCAGGAAGCCGGCGGCGTTACCAAAGAGATGCTTGTAGCCGGTGAGGTACGTACGCTCCTTAAAGTCGTCGGTCATCTCGATGGTAAGCGGCGACAGGTTGGCGGTGCAGAACGTGTACGCGACGTTGTAGATCAGGTACAGCACAAAGTAGTACGGGAAGCCAAACGGCGTAGCCACGAAGATGAGCGGCTCGGCGATCATCATCGGGATGGCCAGCAAGATCCAGAAACGACGACGACCAAAGATGCGGCCAATCTTGGTGGCATAGAAGTTATCGGCCACAAAGCCCATCAGCGGGCAAAGAATGGCGTTGACATAGATGGCAAACGAGCTGATCAGTGCAGCCTCGCCTGCGGACAGGCCACACTCCGTGGACAGGAACAGCACCATGTAACTGTGCGTAAAGGTCAGGGCACCGGAATTGAGCATGCCGCCCATACCAAAGCCCAAGCGCGTCCAGAATGTGATCTTGCGCTTTTTTCCGATCTTATTAGTCATCGAGCTCCCTCTCTTTTCTCGATTGTCTTGTAACAAGACAGTTGAGTCCACACTGACATCTGTCTGCCCAGCGTTCAGGGTGAACGTTTAGCTAGATTATGCGCGATTCCTTACGAGAGGTGAACGTTCACTTGAATAATATCCTTGAACGGTCGATTTTTACCGCTGAACGGACACAATTGAGATCCTCACACCTATTTTCTGCTGGTAAAGGTGCCATGCTGGACAGCCATGAGATAGGTGAACGTTTATCAGATTTTCCAACATATTCACTTAACCACGAAACGAAAAAGCCCCGCCGGGAACACTCCCGACGGGGCCGATGACATCGCGCTATGCTTGGGCGCACTTGCCGCTACAAGCAGACGCCATCCTTCCAGATACTGATCTCGTGACAGCCACGGCGCTCGGCACTCGTGAGCTTACCGCTCGCCGTCTGTAGCACCAGCTGGTACAGATCGTGGGCAGCCTCGTCGAGCGTGCGCTCACCCGTGGCAATCACGCCAGCGTTAAAGTCCATCCAGTTGGCCTTGTGGTCGCACAGACGCTGATTGGTGAACA
>CBCSNG010000035.1:0-18505 GCA_965141635.1 uncultured Collinsella sp.
ATCGGGACTTGCAGCGACGGACCTCAGGACGCTCTTACACCACGTCTGCGCGCGCGACCTATCCATTATCGTTAGGAAGCCCATTTTATTGAACCTATGGGGAATAACGCGGTCTCGCTTTTGGACAAATAGGGATTTTCGGCACTCATTACAAGGAAATTTGCTGCTACTAAATTGGTGACAGTACTCATATTTGGCATTTTTTGACCACAGAGGTCCCGAGGGGGTCTCGAGGGGCCGTGGTTTCGCCCTTTTTGCGCCGAAGCGATACACTGTTGCCGTTTGATTTCTTCGCTCAAGGAGGATACGCATGCCGTGCACAACGATTTTGGTTGGTAAGAACGCGAGTTACGACGGCTCGACGCTGGTTGCCCGCAATGAGGACTCGTCCAATGGAGTATTTGAGCCCAAGCGCATGCGCGTAGTGCATCCCGACGAGCAGCCACGTGTCTACACGAGTGTCTTGAGCCACCTGACCGTTGAGCTGCCCGATAATCCCATGCGTTACACAAGCGTCCCCGACGTTGTCCCGGGCCATGGCATTTGGGCCGAGGCCGGCTTCAACGAGCTCAATGTTGGCATGTCCGCGACCGAGACGCTCACCACCAACGAGCGCGTCCGCGGCGCCGATCCGCTCGTGGACTATGTGCCCGCCAAGGGTAACGAAGGCGAGGACGGCTATGTTCCGGCGCAGCCCGGTGGTTTGGGCGAGGAGGACATGGTGACCCTGGTCCTGCCGTACGCCAAGTCCGCCCGCGACGGCGTGCGCATCCTGGGCGACCTGCTCGAGCGCTACGGCACCTACGAGAACAACGGCATTGCCTTTAGTGACGTTGACGAGATCTGGTGGCTCGAGACCATCGGCGGGCACCACTGGATCGCCAAGCGCGTGCCCGATGACGCCTATGTGACCATGCCCAACCAGCTGGGTATCGACAGCTTTGACCTGGATGACGCCGAGGGCGCCCAGGCCGACCACATGTGCTCCGCCGACCTGCGCTCCTGGATGGCTGAGTGGCATCTGGACCTGACGCTGGGCGTTAAGGGCGACGGTCCCGCCGCGGTCTTTAACCCGCGCGAGGCCTTTGGCTCGCACAGCGACAGCGACCACGTCTACAACACGCCGCGCGCCTGGTACATGCAACGCTGCCTCAACCCCAGCGATGTGTGGGACGGTCCCGAGGCCGACTACACGCCCGAGAGCGACGACATCCCCTGGAGCCGCGTGCCCGAGCGCAAGGTGACCATCGAGGACATCAAGTACGTGCTTTCGAGCCACTACCAGGGCACGGAGTACGACTGCTACGGCAGCAAGGGTACGCCCGCCACGCGCGGCGCCTATCGTCCCATCGGCATCAACCGCAACAGCCAGCTCGCCGTGCTGCAGCTGCGCCCCTATGCGCAACCGGCGTATCGCGCCGTGCAGTGGATGGCGTTTGGCTCCAACTCGTTTAACGCGCTCGTGCCGCTGTACGCCAATGTCGAGACCATGCCCGAGTACTATGCCGACACGCAGGCTCGCGTGACGTCCGAGAATTTCTATTGGGCAAATCGCCTGATCGGCGCCTTGGCCGATGTTCGCTTCCATGAGTGCGGTCGCGCGGTCGAGGATTATCAGGAGAAGGTCGGTGGCATGGGCCACAAGCAGATCCATGACGTCGACGCTGCCGTAGCCGCTCTGCCCGAGGCTGAGGTGTCTTCCGAGCTTGCACGCGCCAACGAGGCCTTTGCCGAGCGTGTTCGCGTGGAGACCGATGCCCTGCTGGGCAAGGTGCTCTACACCACGAGCTGCGCCATGAAGAACTCTTTCGCGATGAACGACAACGTGAGATAGGGATTTCCCGTCGATCGAATAGCGCTAAAACGCTTTGTCGCTTTCACTCGATCTTGGGTACAAGAACGCCAATGCAGTTGTTTGTGATTGGAGACAACCATGGTTATGAAACTCGATCAGCTTGTTAACGGCGCCATCAACGTTGGCTTTGGCGCTGCCGCCGTTGCCGTCGAGGGCAGCAAGAAGGTTCTCGACGACCTCAGTACCAAGGGCGAGCAGGTCCGCAAGGACACCGCCACCCCCGATATCGCCCGCAGCGTGTCCGACATGTTCGAGCAGGCCGGCGGTACCATCTCCGATCTGACCGAGCGCTTGGGCATGCAGGGCGAGACCGCGGCCCAGCGCGTGCTCGACGAGCTCATTCTTGCTCGCGTCCGCGTCATGACCGCCCCCGAGCGCACGGCCTTCCTGGCCCATGTGCGCGACATCGTCGATTCAGTCGAGGACAACGTGACCTCGGTGCCCGTTGAGTCCGTTGAGCCCGACGATGCGAAGGATACCGAAGAGGCCGAGTAGCAGCGCAGATGGCAGATTCCACCACCGATTACAACAATCTAGATCCCTTGGGAGACGAGACGGCGGTTGTCGATGAGGTTGAGGCCGCCGTCTCTGGCGCTCGCAAGAAGCCGCGCGCTGTCGATATGGTCCCCGAGGAGCCCGACGCGATGGCGCCGGACGAGGAGTATCAGCTCACGCCGGCAGGTCGCCGCGAACGCATCGGTCAGATCGTTCGCCTGATCAAAAAGTACCGCGTGTGGGATAACCTTACGCCGGTACGCCTGCGCCGCCTGCTCGAAGAGCTCGGCCCCATGTTCGTCAAGATGGGGCAGATCCTGGCCAACCGCTCCGAGATTTTGCCGCAGCGGTTTTGCGACGAGCTGCGTCGCCTGCGCTCCGACGTAGAGCCGGTGCCGTATGAGGTAGTGCTCCGCTGTCTGGAAGAGGAATACGGCCAGCGCCTGGGGCAGATGTTCGACGCGATTGACCCCAACCCGCTCGGTAGTGCATCGCTCGCGCAGGTACACCGTGCCCGCCTGGTGACGGGCGAGGACGTGGCCGTTAAGGTACAGCGCCCCGGCGCGCAGCAGGTTATGGCGCAGGACATCGACATCATTCGCTCGGTGGTGCGCATCGTCTCAAAGTTCGTCAACACCGATCAGTTTGTTGACCTGCACGGTGTGGTCGAAGAGCTGTGGACCTCGTTTCGCGAGGAGACCAACTTTTTGGCCGAGGCCAAAAACCTCAACGATTTCTATGAGTTCCATAAGAGCGTCCATGGCGTGTCGTGTCCCAAATCCTACCTGGACCTTTGCACCGAGCATGTTGTGGTCATGGACTACATTGACGGCATCTCGATTGCCGATCCCAAACGACTGGCAGCCGAGGGTTATGACTTGGAAAAGATTGGCGCCGCGATCGTCGAGGACTATTCGACGCAGGTGCTCGACGACGGCTTTTTCCATGCCGACCCGCATGCGGGAAATATCATCCTCAAGGACGGCATCGTTTACTTTATCGACTTGGGCATGGTCGGACGCATGTCGAGCCACGACCGCGGTATCGTCAAGGATATGATCTTTGCCGTGGCCGAGGGCGATGTGCCAAAGCTCAAGGATTCGCTCATGCGCTTCGCCGTGACGCGTGGCGACTCGGCTGAGCTCGATCATTCGGCCTTTTTGTCCGATTTGGACTTTATCGTGGCTGACTTTGCGGGCCTTGACCTTAAGGACCTGGATATCGGTGAGTTTTTGACCTCGCTGTTAAACCTCGCGCGCAAAAATGACGTTGAGCTGCCGAGCGTGGTGACAATGTTCGCCCGCGGCATGGTGACGCTCGAGGGCCTGTTGACCGAGTACATGCCTAACGTCAACATGATCCAGATCATCCAGACGCACATCAAAAACGAGAAGAGCACCTACGCCCGCATGCGCGAGATGAGCCGCGACTTTGCAGCGAGCAGTTATCGCGCGGCGAAGGGCTCGCTCGAGGCGGCCGAGTATCTGGGCTTGGCTTCGCGCATGCTCACACGCGGCCAGCTTAAGGTGAACACGCAGATCATGAGCAGCGATAAGGCGCTGCGACAGCTAGGTGGGATTATCGACCGCATGTCGATGGCAATTGTGATCGCCGGTCTGTTTATCGGTTCGTCGGTGGTGTACTACGCGCGCATCGAGCCGGTTGTGTTTGGTATCCCGGTCATTGGCTTTATGGGCTACGTGAGCGCGCTGGTGCTGGCGCTTATGCTGGGCCGCAATATCTGGCTCAACAGTCACGGCGGCAAGCACTAGAGGCTGCGGCCGTCACCGCATTTTCCTATCGCAAACAATAGCTTTTACCTTGGGCTTCGCCTGCGTGCGAGGCCCTTTTGCGTGATACCATTTTGACGGTAATAATCGATGGCCTAGATGGTGGTGCGGAGACGCACGAATGCGCGGTTATCCTGCGCATTTGGGAGAATCGGGGTGCAAGTCCCCGGCTGTACCAGTAACCGTAATTCCTCTTGGCTCGGGATGCTCGCGTCGCAGATCGGACGACGTGCCCGAGTCGTTAAGGTTAAGTCGGATCGCCTCCCGTCTTGCATGCGGCTGCGGCTTTTGCCGCCGGTGTGCATAGGGCTCTGGAGGGAAGGGGGTCCCCGATGGGGGAACTCGAGCACAACATGCGCGATGGCGTGGGGCAGTCTCAAGGCAACGCTCCAAGTACAGACAGTAGGAGACAAATGGATATGTTTGAGGACGAGCGCCAGCGCGTCTCGCATCGCCGTGGCGCGATTGCACGCGGTGTAGCCAAGCGCGGCCTGGTGGCATTCCTGGCCTTCGCGATGGCCTTTGGCACCACGCCGGCTCAGCTGTGGGCCGAGGGCGCCGAGGGCATTGCCGAGGCTGTGGTTCAGGCGGCACCGCCTGCCGAGAATGGCTCTGGTGAGTCCACGACAAGCCCTGCTGCCGACCTCAATGCGAGCGGCATGGTGGCGAATGGGGGCACTGCCGAGCAAGATGCCGTCGCGACAGCTTCGGGCCCTACCGACAAGACTGAGGACGATAGCGCTGCCGGCAATGAGGCGCCGGCTGCATCGACGTCCGATGCCTCGAAGCAGGACGCCGCCGTTGTCTCTGCCGCTGGAGAGGCCAAGGCTCAGCCCGCCAAGGCCGAGAGCCAGGATGTCTCTGCCACGTGCTCCGTCGTCGGCACCGACGCCGAGGGCGCCCAGCAGACCTGGGCCGCCGCGCAGCGGATCACGCTGAAGGAGGGCTCGACCGCGGCCGACCTCTCCGAGCAGCTGTTCAAGCGTGCCGGCCTCAAGGCCGATTACAACCCCAACGGCACCTGGGGCTGGGCGCTCAACACGATCACGTCGCCCTTCGATAAGGACCGCAAGCTCGGCTACGACTCGGCGACCGGCGCGTACTGGCAGCTGTTCGTCAACGGCAGCGCCTCCGAGGTCGGCGCGGGCGGCTACACGCTCAAGGACGGCGACTCCGTCGTCTGGTGCTACTCGAAGTACGGCGACCCCGCGCCCGAGCAGGTTTCCGTCACGATGGAGATTATTGGCAAAAAGGCCGAGATAGCTCAGCGTTGGACGAGCCCTTCGACCCAGGTGTTTGCTAAGGGCACGTCGATTAAGGATGCCTCTGCTGCTTACTTCGATGCCCTTGGCATAAAGTCAAAAATGTACGACCAATTTGGCTATTGGGGCGTCTATAGTCTCGTATCTCCGCTTGATGGCACCGAGCTGTCGGGTGCATTGTCGTTCTTTGTCAACGGCGTTCCTGGGTCTCAGCTCGATAGTGATTACGTGCTCAAGTCTGGCGACAAAATCGTCTGGGCTTTTGCTCCCGGCGATACTGTGCCTGGCGTCGACAGTGTTGTTGTTGACCCGGGTGCCGCACGTCCTAACTGGGATAGCGATTGGCCTGGTTATACGAGCGCCGACAAAGTAACCGACGCTCCTGTGCCCACGAAGGATGCTGAGGCAAAATGGGTGAGCGAGCTCAAGGGCTCGAACGAATGGAGCAAGGGTATTTCCGACCCGTTGCTGGTCGGTGACTACCTCTACGTGGCCGTTGGTTCCAAGCTGCTCAAGAAAAATGTCGACACGGGTGAGACCGTTTCCGAATCGCCTTTGGCGGCAAAGATCGATTCGACCTCGCGTATGGTATACACCGGCGGCGTGATACTCGTGCCGCTTTCGAGCGGTCGCCTGCAGGCGCTGACGGTTGATGCTCTGGCGACAGTTTGGGTAACCGATGAGTTGCTTGCTGGCCCCGATGGTGCTCAGCAGTCCCTTGCGTCCATTACGGTTCGTGACGGCTTTGCCTACTTTGGGACGGCATCGGCTAGCTGGTCCGACTCGAGCGACGGCTACCTGCTCTGCGTGCGCATCTCCGATGGCAAGGTTATGTGGCAGCATAAGAACGAGAACAGCAAGGGCTATTACTGGGCCGGCTTGGCGTTCTCGGGCAATTATGGCGTCATCGCAGATGATTCCGGTACGGTGAGCACGGTCGACCCCGAAACTGGAAAGACCGTTGCGTCGCTCAAGATAGCCGAGCGCGTGCGTACGACGGTGCTGGTTGATGGATCGATCGCTTATGTCGTGAGCGCCGATGGCGTTTTGCATAAGCTATCGGTTGGAACGGACGGAACGCTTTCCGAGCTTGGCAAGGTGACGTTTGGTTGCAGCTCGACCTCGACGCCGGTGCTGGCCAACGGCAAGATTGTGGTCGGAGGCGCATCGACCGAATCCTTTATGGACGGCTACACGAATAAGAACACGTATCACTACGGTCAGCTTGCAGTGATTGATGCAGAGACGCTTGCTGTGGACTATTCCATTTGCAAGGCGGACGGCAGCTATATTCGCCAGGGGACTTCGGGCGGCGGTGACGTAAAGTCGCAGCCGGTTGTTTCTGTCCAGAATGGCGAGACGTACGTCTACTTTACGTCTAACAACAACCCGGGCGGCATCTATCGCTACCGTATTGGCGACGACGAGGCCGAGCTGCTTTATACGCCCGCGGCGGGCGACCAGCAGTACTGCATGGCTTCCATTTCGGTCGGATCCGATGGCTCACTCTACTATGTCAATGACTCGGGCAAGCTGTTTGCTGTCAAGGGTAATGGCCAAAGGGTCAAACGCTATACCGTGACGTTCGACGCCAACGGTAAGGATGCGGCGATGCCCGATTCTCAACGCGTGAAGGAAGGTAAAGCGGCGACGGAGCCCTCGACTAAGCCGCGGTGCAAGGGCTACACCTTTGCCGGTTGGTACACCGATGTTGCCTGCACAAAGGCGTATGACTTTAGCGCTGCGGTGACGGCCGACCTGACGCTGTATGCCAAGTGGACCAAGAACGCCGTTAACCCTGGCGGTAATGGTGGCGCTGGTTCGAATGGCGGCGGTTCTGGTACCGGTACTGGTTCCGGCACTGGCGCTGGCGCGGGTTCTGGCTCCGGCTCGAAGGGCGGCGCTATTGCCCCGGGCAAGAAGCCGGTGACCAAGACGACGGTGTCGACCAAGACCGAGACCAAGGACAACAAGTCCGACAAGAAGGATGAGAAGAAGTCTGACAAGAAGGACAACAAGTCCGACAAGAAGTCCGATTCCAAGTCCGATACGGGTGCTGCTTCCACGACCACTGCTAAGAAGTCCTCTAGTGCTTCCGAGCAGGAGACTGGCACCAACCCGCTCGCCATTGTTGGCGTTGCCGCCGGCGTCATCGGTCTCGCCATCGTCGGCGTGTTCGTGTTCACCAAACGTCGGTAGGTGAGGGCTGTGTCCAATAAATCCAAGGACGCTGACCCCAAGCAACCAGATTCCTCGTTCATTCAGTTCGATGATGCAAAGCAACAGGGCGCCGTTTCGGCGGCGTCCGCCCCTCGACGGAAGGCGCTCCTTGGCGTTCTGACTGCCGCATGCGTCGTTCTGATCGTGGTCTCTCTGGGCTTTGTCCATCCCTCCGAGAGCGGTGCTTGGTCCATTGATTGGATCGTCCAGACCGTGGCGGGGGAGAGCATCGTCGCCAAGGATGGCAATGGGTCCGGCTCGACTGTCGCTTCGGGCAAGGCCGGGTCCAAGGATTCCAAATCTTCTGATGATACGAATGACGGGTCTAGGGGTTCTGACAAATCTGACTCCAAGAAAGATTCCGAGTCTTCGGACAAGGAATCGGACAAGAACTCGGATAGCAAGAAGTCCGGCGAAAAAGGAGCGGGAAATAAAAAGACTGACAACAGTCAGTCGGCTTCTCAGAATTCGGCAACGTCCGGTGGGCCTTCTGCCGTTCCTGATAACAGTAATGCCCCCTCGGGCAACCAGAGCGTCTCTCAGGAGTCTAGCTACGTTACCGTGACTGTCTCGGTTACTTCGAGCGCTGTAGGCAATCCTGTGTCCGCTGGTGGTACCTACACCTTTAATGAGGGAGCAACTGCCTACGACGCTCTCTGCGCGCTGGGTATTTCTATAAATGCGCGTGGCTCGTCGTTTGGCACTTATGTTGCCGCCATCGGTGGCCTGGCCGAGAAGGATGAAAACTATGGAAGCGGTAGCGGCTGGTGTTATTCCGTCAACGGCACAACGCCCATGACAGCCTGCAGCAACTACGTTCTCTCAAACGGCGACAACGTGGTCTGGTATTACGTGACAGGCTAGGGGCCTCGACATATCGCATCAAACGGACGGTTCGGACAAACATCCGAGACGCCCGTTTTTATGCGAATGGGACGTCATTTCCCAATCGAGGCTCAACCGGAAATTGCATCCCGCCCTGTAGGCGAATTCCGGGACGCAGTTTCCCGTTGGGGCGGGTTTCGGAAAGCGTGTTCCGCTCTGAGGGCTCATTCCGGGATAGACTTTCCGAAGCAGCGCCCATTGGGAAGCTGCGGACCGTATTGGGCATCGATTTTGGGATGCGCTTTCCGCTAGAGCCACGTTGCGGAAGCTGTGTCCCGTTCTGAGGCTGCAATCTGGGACGCGCTTTCCGCGGGGCGACCATGGGGAAACTACTACCCATTCCGACGCTGCGGCCCGCCTTGTGCGCCTTCCTCGGCAGGCTCTGCAAACAAAAAACCGGTTGGAATGGGAATTCCAACCGGTTATACATTCAAGCAAATAGTGAATCGACTATGACCGTGCGCCCTCGAGGAAGAAGCGGCGGCTGAAGTAGTTGTACCAGGTGACGAGGAACGTGGCGATGGCCTTCATGGCTTGGTAGCCGATGCTCAAAAACGTGACGCCCACAAACATGTACAGGTCGTTGAGGCCCAGGCCGATCACCGACAGGATAGTGAAGATCGTGAACTCGCGCTTGCGGCTCATGCCTTCGCGGTGGTCGAACACGTACTTCATGCTGAGCCAGTAGTTAACCACAACGGACGTGGTAAACGAGACCGTGGTGCTCATCAAAAAGTCGAGGTGGAACAGCTCGACGAGCGCAATAAGCATGCCCCAGTCGATGCCAAAGGAGATAAGACCCACGACAGCGAACTTGAGGAACTGCTTGGTATGAGGTTGTGCCAGTGCCTTGCGCACGTAATCACATCCAATGCGTTGATGAATCGAGCAGAGGATACTTTAGAGCTTTTGCAAGGGAAACGTAAGGTCTTTGCCAAGAACTATATGAACTCGCCAAATTTTCAAGAGGTAATCCGCAAACGTTGAAAATTTGCCCGTAAACGAACGATGCCCGCGGGCGATACTGTGCTGAGCGCGCATTGTCCGTGGGCATCGTAAGGCTGTAAGGTTGCGAGTTACTTGGTCTCGTCGCCCTCTAGGAAGATCTTTCGGGTCACAAAGTTGTAGACCATGACAAGCGCGGTGGCGCAGATCTTGGCGATATTGGCCTCGAGCCCCAGACCGGCGTTGAGTGTCAGCACGATACCGTCGTTGAGTGCCAGGCCGATCACGGACAGCACGACAAAGATAATGAACTCGCGGCGGCGGCTCATGCCTTCCTTGTGCGCAAACACGTACTTCATGCTTGCGAGGTAGTTAAAGATAAGCGAGACGATAAAGCCGCTGGTGTTGGCGATTAGGATGTTGAGGCCCAGACCGTAGTGGAGCAGATTCATAATGCCAAAGTCGATAACCGTGGCAATGACACCGACGACGCCAAATTTCATGATCTGCGCAAGGAGCTTTTGCATGGTACCTGCCTTAAGCTGGCGCCGAAGCGCCGCGGGGATGACAAACTCAGCAAGTTTAGCCAATCCCCGCAGGTGGTGCTAGGCGCGCTCCTCGATAGCACCGTTTCTATATGCATCGAGCAGCTGGCGCAGGTCCTGGATCTGGCCGCGGATCTTGGCTCCGGAATCGGTGTCGCTCACCATGCGGCGACGGTCTGCTTGGTCAAAACGGTTGGTCTCGCTTTCGATGTCCACGTTGCGCGTGAGTGCCTCGGCAACCGTCGTAAAGGCCCGGTGCGACTTGAGGCGGCAGCCGCGTGAGCTCGAGATAAGCGTGTAGCCGGCGATACCCGTCTTGGGATGGTAAGCGCGGCAGAAGCCGCCATCGATGACCAGCAGCTTGCCCTCGGCGCGGATGGGTTGCTCGCCCTTGGTGGTTTTAACGGGCGTGTGGCCGTTGATGATGTGGCCGGTCGGTGAACATGCCATGGGCGCGACGCCAAACTCGCGCATGATGTCATCGCAGACCGAGGGCGACTTGGTAAGCGTAAAGTACGGATCCATCGGCTCGACCCAGGTGCTCTTATCGGCGATATAGGCGCGCTCAAAGGTACGCACCAGGCGTCCACTGGCGGGCGAGTTAAAGCCAATCCACAGGTACCACATCCAGTCGAGGGCGTCGCGGTCGCCCACGCGCCAGGCGCGGCGGGCGATGTGGTCGCAAAAATCGAGATAATCGCGGCCAGCGTGCCAGGTGCCCAAGCAGTTCATGCTGCTAAAGGTGCCGTCTTCGTTGAGCGGCACGCAGCCATGGAACAGCAGGTTGCCGTTGGCGACCTTGTACATCGAGCCGTGGGAATAGAGGAAATCGATATGGCGATGCAGGTGATCGGCGGTGACAAACTCGGACACGAGCTTGTCGATGATGTGCTGCTCCTGGGGCGTGAGCGTATAGGGGTCCGCCGGGTCGACGGTGGGGAAGTCGCTGGTCGTGAGCGGCCACATGCTGCCATCGGCGAGCGTGACCGTGCCGGCGTCGTGATTGATCTTGTCGAGTAACAGACGGTCGGTCATATCGAACTCGGGGTGGCGCTGGATAATCTGGCCCTCGAGCTTAAAGAGCAGCACATTGATGGCCTTGATCAGCGGGGTGATGGACTCACCGGCGGTGTAGGTGGCATCGGCAAAGGCGACAAGCTCACGCAGCGAGATGCCGTAGTCGTTCTCGAGGATCTCGTAATTGTCGTAACGCAGGTTGTTGCGCAGCACCGTGGCGATGCAGGCGGGCTCACCGGCCGCAGCGCCCATCCATAGCAGGTCGTGGTTGCCCCACTGGATGTCGAGCGAATGGTAGGTGAGCAGACGGTCCATAATCTTGGCCGCGCCGCCGCCGCGGTCGAAGATGTCGCCCACCAGGTGCAGGTGGTCGACGGCCAAGCGCTTGATGAGCGAGGCGAGTGACTCGATAAAGTCGTCGGCGCTGGCGGTCTCCAGGATGGACTCCACGATGCGCTCGTGATAGCGCACGCGATAGTTGTTCTCGTCCGGGTGCGTGTGCAACAACTCGTCGATGATATAGGCGTAATCGCGCGGTATGGCCTTACGCACCTTGGAGCGCGTGTAGCGGCTTGAAAGCGAACGAGCGACCATGATGAGCTGGTCAAGCATCGTCTTGTACCAGGTGGGCGAGTCCTCGCGCTGGCTGCGGACCAGCTCGATCTTCTCGTGCGGGTAGTAGATGAGCGTGCACAGCTCGCCCTTTTCGTCAAAGGAGAGCGTGTCGCCAAAAATTTCGTCGACATGCTCGCGCACGACGCCCGAGCAGTTGTTGAGGATGTGCATAAAGGCTTCGTACTCGCCATGCACGTCGCTCATAAAATGCTCGGTGCCCTTGGGCAGGTTGAGGATGGCCGAGAGATTGATGATCTCGGTAAACGCGGATTGTTCGGTGGGGAACTGTCTCGAAAGCAGGCGCAGATACTTGAAGTCTTGCGGGTTGCGATCGAATGCGACCATGAAACACCTTCCGATGGGGCTGGTAAAACTGATAAACAGCGTCAAACGTTTACCAGTATGCGCCGCTTTTGTTTCGATTTTGCGCCAGCGGCTGAATTGTCGGATGAACGGTTTGGTAAATCGATTTAGTTGAGGTAGATATGGCGGTTGAGTGGAGACGACAGAGGGTGTTTTCTCAGATATTTTTGCGTGGGGCCGGTGGAGACGATGGTGGTAAAGATGTTCACTATTTTTGGTTCGATTTGGTAAATAGTGGACATATGTACCGCATGTAGGCTCACTGTGCGATAATTTGCGCAGCAATGAGTAAGGAGCCTCATATGAGTGATTTTGTCCTGACCTGTGAATCCGCCGCCGACCGAACCCGTGAGTTCTTTGAATCGCGCAATATTCCCGTCGCGTATTTTCATTACGAGATCGACGATGTTGTCTATACGGACGATCTGTATCAGTCGATTACGCCGGACGAGTTTTTTGCCCAGATTGCCGCGGGCGCCATGCCCAAGACGTCTCAGGTGGGCGTGGGCGAGTACGAGGAGTTTTGGGAGCCGTTTGTTGCCGAGGGTAAAGACGTGCTGCACCTGACGTTGTCGTCGGGTATTTCGGGCACGTATGGATCGGCCTGCGTCGCGGCGCAGATGCTTGCGGATCGCTATCCCGAGGGCGGCAAGGTGCGCGTCATCGATTCGCTGGGGGCGTCTTCGGGCTTTGGTCTGTTGCTGGAATATGCCGCCGATGTGCGCGATAGCGGGGCTTCACTCGACGAGACGGCTGCCTGGATCGAGGAGCACAAACTCAACCTGCACCACTGGTTCTTCTCGACCGATCTGTCGAGCTACCTACGAGGCGGTCGCATTTCGGCTGCGAGCGCGATCATTGGCACGGCGCTTAAGATTTGCCCGCTTATGACGGTCGATTGCGAAGGTAAGCTGTCGCCGCGTGAGAAGATTCGCACCAAGAAGCGCGCGATTTCCGAGATGGCTAAGACCATGATGGCACACGTGCAGGGCGGTACGGATTATTCGGGTAAGTGCATCATGTCGCACTCGGCGTGCCGCGAGGATGCCGAGGCAGTTGCGGCGCTGATTGAGGAACAGGTTCCGCAGCTTAAAGGCAAGATTGAGATTAATGACATCGGTACTCTGATTGGCTCGCATACCGGACCTGGTACGGTGGCGCTCTTCTTTATGGGCGACAAGCGCGTGGATTAATTTGCGCCATCACGTCGCTGCATGATTGCTCAAACGAAAACGGCCCGCCTCACGTTTGTGGGGCGGGCCAAGATGTTTTGCTAGCGCTTCTTTCCGCGGAAGAAAAAGCCGTGCAGTGACGGCTTGAGGCCGCGGTTGGCGCGATGCTCCTCGACGCGCTCGTGGATCGAAGCGACGCGCTCGATGACTTCGTCGGGAATCGGCACGTCGGGATTCATGTTCTCGACCTGGCTGACTTCGGCGGCGGCGACCTGGTCGATAATGGGCACATCGTCGCGCGAGATGACAGGTGTGGCGTCTTCCTTCATCTTGCGATAGCGCTGCATCATGTCGGCCTGTAGCTGCTGGGCCGAAGGCGGCGTCCAGATGATGGCGTTGGCGCCGGCGGCGATGGTTTCGCGGATGCTCTCGGGCGTCTTGCCGCCCGGCGCGATGAGCGGCAGGTTGGGATAGTGCTCGCGCAGCTCGCGTAGGACCTGCGGTGTGTTTTTGCCGGCCGCGATGTTGAGAATCTTGGCTCCGGCGCGCACCTTGGCATGCGCATCGTCGTCGCAACGTACGACCGTGGCGATGACAGGGATGTCGGCGATGTTGGTGATGTGCTCGACCATCCCGGCGGTGGCGGGGGAGTTGACCACGCAGCCCGCCGCGCCCTGCATCTCGGAGACGGCTGCCATCTGCACGGAGCGCTTACCGGTCGTAGTTCCGCCGCCCACGCCTACAAAGACCGGGCACTCGGCGACGGTCAACAGTGCCTGCGTAATGGCCGGCTGCGGCGTGAAGGGGTAAACGGCAAAGACGGCATCGGCGTTGGAGTTGCGGATAACCGCGACATCGGTGGTGTAAATGAGCGACTTGATGCGGCGGCCGAAGAGCGTAAAGCCGCTGGCCTCCTCGATCTCGTCGGGCATGCGAAGGGCCGCCTTGCGCAAACGTCCGTCGATGGGCAGTGGCTCCATGGGGAGCAGTCCGTTGGGGGTCACGGCTACCTGGGGCTCGGTGAACTCGTCTGCGAGCTCGACCTCGGAGAAATCGACCGAGGCGACGATGTCCTCGTGAACCTCGGCGGGCACATCGATGGGAGCTTGGTCGTTTGCCGCGGCAGGCGTGTCGAAGGAGCTGGTGCCGACGAAGGCGTCGACGCGCTCATTTAGATCGTTGAGGGTATCCATGGAGGCTCGATTCTATGTGATAACGGCCGGCGCTATGCAGCCGGAATTGCGAATGCTAAATCGTTTGACGAGTTGATTTTTCCCCGCCGCGCCATCCGTTAGACCGAAGGGCCGGCGAACGTGAAGGAGCTGTGGTGGCGGGGATCGAGGTGCTATCTTGAAAGTCCCGTTTAAAAGAGAGGTGACGCGGTATGGAATTGACAGCAATGTTTGGCTCGATTGGCCTGTGTGTGGGCGCAATCGTTGCCGCCGCGGTCATCTACTTTGTGGTCACGGCCATTAAGGGCAAAAGGGCCGAGCGCAAGGAGCGTGCGATGCTTAAACAGCATCGCGACCAGCAGGGCAAACGCGCACAGAAATAGCTTGTTGAGTTTTGGATCCGTGCGCTAGCTGCGTTTTCGGATCAGGGCAATGTAGAAGCCCTCAAAGTCGCGGCTAGGCGGAATGGTGAGCGTGCCGGGCATACCGTTGGCGACGGACGAGACGTGGCCGGCGGCGATGGCCTCGGTGAGAGCGTTGCTCTCGATGTGTGGCTCTTCGCCAGCTTCCTGAGCACGTTGCGTTTCACTTTCGCTCGGCGTGCCGTCGAGGGGGATAAGCTCGCAGTCCATATGCTTGTCGAGGGCCTCTTGCAGGGCGTCCTCGTTTTCCTGCGGCAAGATCGAACAGGTCGAATAGACGAGCGTGCCGCCCGGTTTGAGGGCACCCATGGCGCGGTCCAGAAGTGCTCGCTGCGAGCGGGCGCACTTGCTCAGCAACTGCTCGGTGAGGCCGCGCAGGCTTTTCTCGTTGCCGTTGATGACGGTGCCCGTGCCGGTGCAGGGAGCGTCGAGCAGGATGCGGTCAAAGCGGAAGAACTCGTCGAGCTCGCGTGCGTCGATGCGCATGACGGGCACGTTTTTGGCACCTTGGCGGTGGAGGTTGGACTCAAGCTTTTCGGCGCGGGGAATGCTCATCTCGCAGGCCGTGAGGTGTACCTGGCCCTGGGTGAGGGCGGCGATCTGCGTTGTCTTGCCGCCGGGGGCTGCGCACATGTCCAGGATGTCCTCGCCGGCCTGGGCGCCCAGGACCAACGGCGGCATCATGGATGACAGGCTCTGCAGGTAGATCTTGCCGTCGCGGTAGATGTCGAGATCCCACAGATCGGAAACCTGGGCCTCGGGCAGGATAAAGGCGTCTGGGTACCAGGCGACGGGGTTGTGGGCGATGCCGGCGGCACCGAGCGCCGCAGCGATGTCCTCGGCGGTCGCCTTGAGCGTGTTGGCGCGCAGCGTGACCGGGCGTGTGGCCGCGGCGCCGAAGCCCTCGATCATGAGCTTGGCATCGGCGGGCGCATAGGCGCCGGCGACCGTGTCGACCATAAAGCGCGGCAGGTCGGCGGCGGAGTGTTGGGCGGCAAGCTGGTCAGAAAGCTCGGTAGCAGCAAACTGCCTGAGCTTGAGCTCGGCCTTGACCTGCTTTTTCTGCTTACGACGACGCGGCTTGGACATCCGTCTTTCCTTCCCATTCCATTACATGTCGAGTGTTGTTTTAGTACTGGCTCTCGTGCTTGCTGAAGAAGTCGAAGCGCGGGGGCAGCGGCTTCACGCGGTGCTCGCCGGGCTTCTCGCCCAGGCTTTCCACGAACTCGTCCGTGGAGGCAAATATGTTGTCCCAGCTAAAGAAGGCGACGGGGTCGACGTCGAAGTACTCGCAAATGAGCTCGCAGCCGGCCGGCACGATGCCGTGCATGAGCACGGTCGCCACGCGCAGCTCGGTGAAGGCGTCGACGAGGGCCTGCGTCATCGCGGTATTGGCTTGCTCGCCCTCAAGCTTGTTGGCAGCCTTGGAGGCGTCGCTCCAGCGCTTGTTGGCGGCGCGCAGGTAGTCGTCGCACACAGCGAGCGCGCGGTGCGTCTCGAACTTGTACATGGCCTGTTCAAAGGCGAGGGCTGCCTGCTGGGCGGCTTCGATCACGGTGCCAGAAGCGGCGCCGGCGGGAATGCAACCGTTGCGATAGGGACTCTCGTCGCCCTCCTTGACGGCGACGCCGTAGAAGCAGCTGCGGGCCAGACGGTTGAACACGCCGGTCAAAAGGGCGCTCTCCTTAAGGGCCGGATCGATGACGCGCTTGTCGTCGCAGGCGTGCACCTCGTTGCCGTCCTTGTCCTTGCCGGTCACGCGGGTGTCGTATGCCTTGGGGCTAAAGCTCACCGGCTTCTCGGACAGGCCGAGCGACAGCCAGTGCGCGCGCATCTGCTCGCAGGTGTAGTGGTTGAGCAGGTCGTCTGCCGGCGGGGGAGGCGTCTGCGAGGACGAGCTTGCCTTTTTGCCCATGTAGAGCAGGTGGTAGCAGGCGCTGACGGTGCTCTGCGTGAGGTTCCAACCCAGGGCCTCCCACATGGCGGTCTGCGCGATGCAATAGAAGTAGATGTTGTCCTGACCGATGAACTGGTAGATCTGAGCGTCGTCAGAGCACCACCAGTCGCGCCAGTCGAGCGAGCTGTGCTGGTAGGTGGGAGCGGGTACCTGCGTGGAATCGGCAGCGGGCTCGCCCATGAGGGCGGCATCCTGGGCGGCGACGCCCTCGGTCACGCCGGCGGCCTTGGCATCGCGTGCGAGCACGGTGCGCGTATAGCTGATGGGAGCCCACAGGCTCTCGGGCCAGCACCAGCAGGTGACGTCGGAGACGCCATCGACCTCGGGCACCGGAACGCCCCAGTCGATGTTGCCGGTGATGCGGAAGGGTACGAGCGCCTTGCCGCTGCGGAAGCGCACGCCGCCGTTGGCGAGCACCGCGTGGGCATCGTCGCGCTCCTTCCAGCTGGGGAAGGTGACGGTAAAGCTGCTCTTGTTGCCCTCGGGCTCCAGCACGGTGTGCTCGGGAAGCTGATCCTCGACGGCATCGAAGGCCTCGCGGAACTTGTTCTGGATGTAGAGCTGGGCCGGCAGCAGCCACTCCTCCATGGTCTTGGAGACCACGGAGCGAACCTGCGGGTTCTGGGCGAGCTTGGCGGTGTAGGTCTTCATAAAGTCGAGGTAGGCCGGCAGGTCAAAGTAGAGGTTGTCGACCGGGCGCAGCTCGGGCACCTCGCCGGTGAGCTGGCTCTTGGGCGCGATGAGCTCCTCGGGCTCAAACTGGTGACCCAGGTCGCACTCGTCGGCGTAGGCTTTCTCGGACTTGCAGCCCTGGATGGGGCAGCGGCCGATCACCTGACGGCCGTTGAGGAACGTGCCGGCCTTGGCATCGTAGAACTGCAGCGTGGAGCGCTTGGAGATGGTGCCCTGCTCGTGCAGACGCTCGATAATCTCGGTGGTCACCTCGTTGTGAATCTGCGCAGCCGGCTCAAGGCCCGAGCCGCCGTAGATGTCACAGCTGATGTTGTAGTTGTTGAGGGTCGCGGCCTGGCGGGAGTGATTGGACTCGACATACTCGCTAATGGACTTGTCGTAGCCCTCGTTCTCCTTGAGCTTGCGGTAGCTCTCCATGATGGGCGAGCCATAGCAGTCGGTGCCCGAGGTGAAGATGACGTTCTCGCGGCCCAGGCGGTCGCGCAGGAAGCGGGCGAAGAAGTCGGCAGGGACAAAGACGCCGCCAACGTGGCCAAAGTGAAGGCCCTTGTTGCCGTAGGGCTCGCCGGCGGTAACGATGGCGCGGCGAGGCCAGCTGGGACGGTCGTTCATGGAGTATTTGGATGCCATGGGACTCCTTCGCATATGGTGAGGGCGCGGCCGGGCGCGGGGCTCGGCGGCGCGGTGGTCAATTCGTGCATATCGTTCGACATTATCGCACATGCGGGCGGGTGCGTGGCAGGGGCGCTATCCTAAGATGCTATGAATGAGATTTCCAACATACATGCGTTTGAGGACGAGGATTTTCTGCACGCCTGCTTTGTGTGGGGGATGGCCGTGCTTGGCGCATTTGCCGTGTGTCTGGTGCCGGTGTTTATGCTGCTGGGCGGGCCTGCGGACTTGGATGCGGCTGACGCGGGCGGCTGGATGGCCGTCTTGGGATGGATAGTCGGCTTGGCTGTGATCTCAATGGCGTCGTTCGCCGTGCACGAGCTGGTGCACGGTGTGTTTTTTAAGCTGCTGGCGCCTGCGGGCGCGCAGGTGACCTTTGGGGCGAATCGCGAGACGGCGATGATCTATGCCTGCGCCGAGGGCGT
>CBCSNG010000036.1:0-17153 GCA_965141635.1 uncultured Collinsella sp.
GAAAGCACTTAATGTGCTTTCCGTCTTGCGCAGGACTGTAGAGCAGCAAACTTAACCCCCGCCCTCAGCCCCGGAAGCCCTCCCGGATGGCCCCAAAAAATTTTTCAAAAAAGTTGTTGCGCGCCGGACAGACTTCTGTGTATACTAATCCCCGCAGCGCACGCGAGCGGAAACAAACGCGAACGTCTGCCTGGGGAGTTAGCTCAGTTTGGTTAGAGCGCCGGCCTGTCACGTCGGAGGTCGCGGGTTCGAGCCCCGTACTTCCCGCCAACGCAATTAAAGCCACGTCTTCGGACGTGGCTTTTTGCGTTTGATGCACTTTGTTTCGATAGAACGATCGCCCTGGTGCATCTTCGCCCAGAATCCCCGCGCCTTCGGGAACGCAAGTAAAATCTAATAAGTATATCTGTCTGAACAACAGCTTTGTTGCGCAACACCTGTTCTACGAGACAGGGGGTTAGGCTATACTAAATTGCACTGTGCGCCGCATCTGATGCATTTCGCTCCAAGCGCGGCACTCAGTGGATATCCGATTTACCATTTGGATGTCCTGGCGGTCATTTAGCGTCTCGACACAAGCTCGGCCCCGGAGCTCGTTCGAGCTGTTCGTATTCCTTGAAAGGGGAAAAATGGACATATCGAGGAAGACTGATTACGCCCTTCGAATGCTGGCGATGCTTGCTGAGGATCCGGAGTGTTTGCTTTCTGTTCGCACCGCTGCCGAAGAGGTCAATGTCCCGTATTCGTTTGCCCGCTCGATTCAGCACGGTTTGGTCCAGGCCGGTATTGTGGAGAGCCTGCGTGGCGTCCACGGTGGCATGCGTCTCAAGGTCAGTCCGGACGACGTCACTATCCGCCAGGTCGTCGAGGCCGTTCAGGGTCCTATGGTTATGAACGATTGCACCGCGCCCGATGGTGACTGTGCGCGCATGGGCGCGTGCTGCTATCATCCCCTGTGGGCCGGAGCTCAGGCGTTGATGCGCGACTACCTCGATTCCGTTTCGCTCGGCGACATCGTCGCTCACCGCCAGTTCCCGGCCGTCGATCCCAAGTTCGCCAACCGCGAAGCGTTTCCCGAGTACGCCACCTGCGCGTGCGCTTACCGGGAGGAATAGCGCCGCATAAGGAGCATAGCCATGATTCAGGACCCCTTTCGTTCGATGATTCGTTCGGAAGGGGTCCTGCGTTATCGCGACCTTCCGTGGCGCCGCACACGCGATCCGTACATCATTTGGCTTTCTGAGGTCATGCTGCAGCAAACACAGGTGCCGCGTGTGGAGGCGCGCATGCCGGTGTGGCTCGATCGTTTTCCGACTGTGCAGGCGCTTGCCCAGGCCGCGCCTTCCGATGTTTTGGACGCTTGGCAGGGCATGGGCTACAACCGACGCGCTCTGGCGCTTCACGGGGCCGCTCAACGGGTCGTAGGGGATTGGGGCGGGGAGTTTCCGCGTGAGACGCGTGACCTGGTCGCCCTGCCTGGTATTGGCCCGGCAACGGCGCAGGGTATCCGTTCGTTTGCGTTTGATCTTCCGGGCGTGTATTTGGAGACCAATGTGCGCACGGTCTTTTTGCATCATTTCTTTCCCGATGTACCGGCTGTTCCCGATCGCGAGTTGGTGCCGCTGATCCAAGCCGCCTGTCCGGCGGCTCCCGATGCGGTGACCGACGAGATTACGCCCTTTGCCGTGCCTCAGGACGATGCCGATACGCCGCGCGCGTGGTATTACGCGCTGCTAGATTATGGCGCGTATCTTAAGAAGACGCTGCCTAATCCGTCCAGGCGTTCGGCGGGCTATAGCCGTCAGTCCAAGTTCGAGGGCTCGCGTCGCCAAAAACGCGCGCATATCGTGCGCATGTTGCTGGCAGCGCGTGATGGCCAGCCGGCGGGGATTACGCTTGCTGATGCCGTGGTGGGCGTTAACGAGATGGAAGCGGCAGCCGGTCGCGAGCCGGTCGAGTGCGACTTGATCGCGGGCATTCTAGCTGACCTGGAGCGCGAGGGCTTTTGCCGAGCCGAGGACGATCGTTGGTTGAGTGTGTAGCCCGCTCAAATCTGAAGAACGGGATTGTAAGGTTTAAATTCGCGGCTTGAGGGCATCCTAAAGACAAGGTCGCTCAAAGCCTATGGGCGGCACGTGTTGAAGGGAAGTACACCTATGGATTTTGAGAATTCCCAAACCAAGAAGAACCTCGAGACCGCTTTCGCCGGTGAGTCCCAGGCACACACCAAGTATCGCTACTACGCATCTAAGGCCAAGAAGGATGGCTACGTTCAGATCTCGAATATCTTTGCCGAGACGGCGGGCAACGAGTCCGAGCACGCCAAGCTGTGGTTTAAGTATCTGCACGACGGCGCCGTTCCGGGCACTCTGGACAACCTGCGCGACGCCGCCGCGGGCGAGAACTACGAGTGGACCACGATGTACGACGAGTTCGCCAAGACCGCCGAGGAGGAGGGCTTTGCCGAGATCGCCGAGAAGTTCCGTGGCGTCGCCGCCGTCGAGAAGGCCCACGAGGAGCGCTACAACAAACTCGTCGAGCGCATCGAGTCGGGCGAGGTGTTTGAGCGTGAGGGCGTGAAGGTATGGAAGTGCCTGAACTGCGGGCACCTGCACGTTGGTGCCGAGGCGCCTGAGGTGTGCCCGGTGTGTAACCACCCCAAGGCGTACTTTGAGGAGCAGGTGGTGAACTACTAGCGCGTGATGCTAGTTGCGGGGCGCGGGGCGGGGAGATGCCTTTCCCTCTCGCTCACGGCTTCGCAGAGTCGCGCGAGGGAAAGGCATCTCCCCGCCCCGCGCCCCGGCGTTGGGTCGTCGCGTGCTCGTTACTGAAAAGCTGATTAGAAGTTTGTGTGCCGCCCCTTTTGGGGCGGCACGTTTTTGTATGGGGACTGGTTGGGACGGCGCCGTTCATGGGTGGGGTACACTGGGTAGCGACTTTTAGTTTATCTACTACCTGATGGGGTGTTTTTTATGGGCAAGAAGTCTCGAGCTCGGGTTGCTGCGGCGGGAACTCGCAAGGATCCTGGTCGTCGGGTTGCCGAGGGTAAAAAGGCCGATCGTGCCGAGAAGGACAAGAAAGTCGGCGCGCATGCTCATCCTGAGTGGGCGCCTCATTTGAATTCGGCTAGTGAGGATTTGACTGCCAAGTTGTTTACTCTGGTCGAGGTAATTTTGGGCGTGGTGCCCCTTGTGGTTATCGGTTTATTCTTGGCTTCGAAGGACGCCACGAGTGTCGATAAACTCACCGAGGTCTTTTCGCAGGACCCCTCGATGGTGGTCTCGTTTATTTCTGCGTGCTTGCAGCCGTTTGTGGCGTACATGCTGTATATGGTCTACCGCAAATACTGCGAGGGTGATGCGGGCTTTGCCGCCGGTAACCTGATCGGTCTTTTGTGCTCCGAGATCCTACTGCTCAATATCCCGGGCGTCATCGGTATGGGCATCTTGCTGTGGCGTGTTTGGCGCAACGTCGCCCCGCACTTTGAGAGCTGGTTGTTTGAACGCCGTGCAATGGGCGTGCTGGCAGACATCGCGGGCTCGCTCGTGATTCTAGCCTTGGCGTTTATGTGCGCCACCGCCGCCCGAGGTCTCGCAGGCATGTAGTCTGTCCTCACCGACCACGGAGCGCAGGGCGGGGAAACCTTTCCCTCTCGCTCACGGCTTCGCAGGGTCGCGCGAGGCAAAGGTTTCCCCGCCCTGCGCTCCGACGTTGAGTCGTCGCGTGCTCGTTACAGAAAAGCTGATAATAAGTTTGTGTGCCGCCCTTTGGGGCGGCACTTTTTGTGTGGGGTCCCTGTTTCCACAATTTTCGTCAAGCTTTTGGTTAGATTTTGGTCAGTTGGTGTAAGGGTGGAAGGCCAAAAGATTGCTGGCGAAAAAAGCTCAGAGAAAGTGCTGGTAGGGGAGTTGTTGAGGTTTTCGACAGCTTTTGAGCAAAAGAAACTTTGTGGCTATTGCCGGCGATTGCGTTGTCGCGGTCATGGCGGTGCGGGATGCTGGTCGTAAGCGTCGAATGCTCCGATTTTGGAGGCCAGCATGGATCTGTTTCTTGAGACTCCGCAGCAACAAGCCGAGCGCATGTTGCGTCAGCAGCAACGACTCATGGAGATACAAATGCAAGGGGCGGCAGTCCAGCCCTTTGCGCAAAATGTCGTGCCCGCTGCTGTACCTGCAGCTGTGCCCGGGTGCGAATCGGCACCAGAGGCCTATTCCGTACAGCAAGATTCATATGCGCAGGAGCTCGCGTTCGACAAGCGTCGTGCGCGTCGTCGCCGCGTGGGCCAGCGCCTGCGCACCTTGGCGATGATCGTGCTCATCCCGTTAGGGCTTGTGGCCATCTTTCTGGCGTCGTATGCCCTCACGTGCATCCTCAACGGCGCATCGCCCAACGAGGTACTCCAACATCTAGCGGCTCTCGGCCAGCGCCTAGGCGATGTCGTAACAACCATTCGCGCCGGCTGGGAGAGTTAGCGTTTTAGCGTCCGCGGTTCTAGGAGAAATTTGTCTGCAAGGCAGTGAGTGATCCGTGTGTGTGGCGGGGTAAGATTGATCGCGGTTTTGATTGGTGCTCGATTGGGTTTGTTGGGCGGAGTTTATGTCTGCTATTGATATTGTGCTTGTTGTGATCGCTTTGGTGGCGGTGGGGGTTGCTGCGGCTTGCGCCTTCCAACTCAAGAGCCTGCGTGCCGAGTTGCGGGAGCGTGGCGACAGTAGCGCGGAAACGCTGGCAGCACTCGAGCAGGCCAACAACGCGCTCGATGCCCTGAACGTCGCGCTGACCGAAACTCGCCGCACGGCCAACGCCATCGCGCAGCAGCAGACGACAGATGCGGCCGTGGGGCAGCAACGTTACCTGACCATTGCACGTGAGTTTTCGCAAGCTGGTGACCGGATGGATGACCTTCGCCGCGAGACGGCCCAACAGCTCGGTGCCAACCGCGAGGGCATCGAGCACCGCCTGGACAAGGTGCGCGAGACGGTCGATGCCCAGCTGGGTGCTATCCGCAAAGACAACAACGTGCAACTCGATCAGATGCGCGCGACGGTGGACGAGAAACTCTCCCGCACGCTCAACGATCGCCTGTCGGCATCGTTTAAGCAGGTGAGCGACCAGCTCGAGGCCGTGTACAAGGGCCTGGGCGACATGCAGTCCATCGCCACCGGCGTGGGCGATCTTAAGCGCGTGCTGGGCAATGTGAAGGCGCGCGGTATTTTGGGCGAGGTGCAGCTGGGTGCGATCCTGACGGACATCCTCACACCCGACCAGTATCTGGAAAACGTTGCCACCAGGCCCGGAGCCTCGGAGCGTGTTGAGTTTGCCGTCAAGCTGCCGGTGGACGAGGGCGATCCCGTGCTGCTGCCGATCGACTCCAAATTCCCGGGCGACGCGTACGAGCACCTGCTCGACGCGCAGGAGTCGGGTGATGCGGAGGCCGTGGCGGCTGCGCGCAAGACGCTCGACACCATGGTCAAGCGCGAGGCAAAGGACATTTGCGAGAAGTACCTGAGCGTGCCCGCGACCACCAACTTTGGCATTCTGTTCGTTCCGTTTGAGGGACTGTACGCCGAGGTCGTCAGCCGCCCCGGGCTTATCGAGACCCTGGGCCGCGACTATCACGTCAACGTTGCCGGTCCCAGCACCATGGCGGCCATCCTCAACAGTCTGCAGATGAGCTATCAGACGTTTAAGTTGCAAAAACGTACCGACGACGTGCTGCGCGTGCTCTCCGCCGTCAAGGCCGAGCTGCCGCGCTATCAAAAGGCGCTGCGCCGCGCCCAGCAGCAGATCGAGACCGCGGGCAAAACGGTCGAGGGCATCATCACCACGCGCACCAACGTCATGGAGCGCAAGCTCAAGGACATCGACGCACTGGAAGACGTCGACCAAGCCGATGAGATCTTGGGACTCACGTCCGCGGACCTTCTCACAGACCAAGAAGACGAAGGCTAATTGCAACAAGACGGTGGGGCGCCGGCGCAAACGCGGGCGCCCCACCGCTTTTCGTATCGCACTTGTCTGGAGTGTGCTCCAATGTGCAACAATGGCGTTTCGCCCTATCAGACGCGAAAGGAAGCCCATGTCTCAGAGAAGCACCAGCCCGCTCAGCCGCTCCACCGTGCGCCGCACGCTGCAGCGGTTTTGGGGTGTCACGCGCACGCAGCCGCTGATTGTCTTTCTCTCGGTGTTCTCGTCGGCGGGCTACATCTTTTTGCTGACGTTTGCCAATACCTATGTGATGGCCCTCATTGTCGACCGCGTTCAAGCCGGTCCCGTGGCGGGTGACCAGGTGTTTGAGGTCTTCGGCCCCTATATCCTGGCACTCGTACTCGTTAATCTGGTGGGTCAGATCCTCTCCAAGCTACAGGACTACACCGTCTACAAGCTCGAGATCGCAGGCAACTATCACCTGGCGCGTCTATGCTTCGACACGCTCTCCAACCAATCCATGACATTTCACACCAGCCGCTTTGGCGGATCACTCGTGAGCCAGACGAGCCGTTTTATGAGCGGCTATACGGGGCTGGTGGACGTGACGGTGTATTCGCTCATCCCCACCATCACCTCGGTCGTCTGCACCGTGGCCGCACTCGCCCCGGTGGTACCGACGTTTACCGTGATCCTGGTGTGCATCATGGTCGTCTACATTGCGTTTGTCTGGCTTATGTACAAGCGCATCATGCCGCTTTCGGCCGCGACGTCCGCTGCGCAGAACAAGCTCTCGGGCGTGCTCTCCGACGCGGTCACGAACATCTTGGCCGTTAAGACCTGCGGGCGCGAGGACTTTGAACGCGATCTGTTCGACGCCGCCGATCGTGCCGCGCGCGATGCCGAGACGGTCTCGATGCACGCCATGATGCAGCGCAACTTTACGACCTCGGGTCTTATCGTCATCACCATGGCCGTGGTGAGTGTGTTCGTGGCGGGCGGCAACGCGTGGTTTGGCATCTCGGCCGGCTCGCTCGTCATGATCTTTACCTACACCTATAACCTCACCATGCGCCTGAACTACGTAAGCTCCATGATGCAGCGCATCAACCGCGCGCTCGGCGATGCGGCCGAGATGACGCGCGTGCTGGACGAGCCACGTTTGGTGGCAGATGACCCGGACGCCCCCGAGCTCAAAGTGACCGAGGGCGCGATTGATTTTGAGCACCTGAGTTTTGCGTACCGTGACGCTGCGGCGGGCGAGAGCGTGTTCGATAACCTGACACTTCATGTGGCGGCGGGCCAGCGCGTGGGCCTGGTGGGCAAATCGGGTTCGGGTAAGACGACGCTCACCAAGCTGCTGCTGCGCCTGGACGATGTTCAGGGCGGCCGCGTGCTCGTGGACGGTCAGGATGTCTCGCGCTGTACGCAGCAGAGCCTGCGCCGCCAGGTTGCCTACGTGCCGCAGGAGGCGCTGCTGTTCCACCGCTCCATTCGAGAGAATATTGCCTACGGCCGCCCCGACGCCACTGATGAGCAGATTCGCGAGGCCGCGCGCCTGGCCAACGCCCTGGAGTTTATCGACCGCTTGCCCCGTGGCTTTGACACCATGGTGGGCGAGCGCGGCGTCAAGCTCTCGGGCGGCCAGCGTCAGCGCGTGGCTATCGCCCGCGCCATCCTAACCGACGCGCCGATTCTGGTGCTCGACGAGGCGACCTCTGCCCTCGACAGCGAGTCCGAGGCGCTGGTGCAGGAGGCGCTCGAAAACCTGATGCGTGGACGTACCTCCATTGTGGTGGCGCACCGCCTGTCCACCGTGGCGGCGCTCGACCGCATTGTGGTGCTGGCCGATGGCGAGATCGTCGAGGACGGCACGCATGCGCAGCTCGTCGAGGCGGGTGGCGAGTATGCGAGCCTGTGGGGCCGTCAGACCGGCGCATTCTTGGAGGCGTAAGCGTCTCGGACGTGGGACAATTGTGCCCATAAGTTTATTGTGCCGTTGAGCCGAGGAGTCGTTATGCCACGCGAGACCAATGCCGCCAAACGCGAGCGCGCCGTTGAGGTGTGCGAGCGCCTCAACCGTCGCTATGGCCCGGTCGAGTGTTTTCTGGATCACGAGAATCCCTTCCGCCTGCTGATCGCGGTGCTGCTCTCGGCGCAAACGACCGATGCGCAGGTCAACAAGGTGACGCCGCGGCTGTTTGCCCAGTGGCCCACGCCCGAGGCCATGGCCGGGGCGAGCGTGGCTGACGTGGCAGGCACCATCAAGTCACTCGGCTTCTACAAGAGCAAAGCCAAGCATGCCGTCGAGGCTGCGCAGATGATTGTCGCCGACTATGGCGGCGAGGTACCGGCCGACATGAAGGAACTCGTGAAGCTGCCGGGCGTGGGACGCAAGACGGCGAACATCGTGCTCAACGTGGGGTATGGCATCGTGGAAGGCATTGCGGTGGACACGCACGTCAACCGGATTGCGCACCGCCTGATGCTGAGTCCCAAGACGCATGCAAAGGAGCCGCTCAAGACCGAGCAGGATTTGCTCAAGATTTTGCCGCACGAGTATTGGGAGTCGGTTAACCATCAGTGGATCACCTTCGGTCGCGAGATCTGCGACGCCCGCAAACCCAAATGTGACGAGTGTCCGCTGGCAGATTTGTGCCCCAGCGTGCGCGTAGCGGGGTAGGGCGGAACGCATCTTCGTCTGGCGTTTTTTGCGGGGCTGGGTTTGCCCTTGAGCCGGAGTCCTCTCCATGCGCTACCATGACAGACAATGTATTTGACGTACGACCCGCCGAGCTTGCCCCGGCGGGCTTTTGGCGTTGCGATGCCGGAGGAACAGCATGCTCATTCACCGTATAGCCGCGCAGCTCTACACTGCCGAGGCGCTGCAGACCGTCGAGGCCGGACTCGATGCCGGCGAGGACGTGACGCTGGCCGTGTCGCAGTCGGGCCGCACGCTTATGGCGGCCGCCCAGTTTGCGCGCCGTCCGCGCCCGACGGTCTACATTGTGAGTGGCGAGGATGCGGCCGATCGCGCCGCGCGCAGCCTTGCCGCCTACGTGGGCCTGGCGCACGTGTGCCGTTTTCCCGAGCGCAAGGACTATCCGTGGCGCGAGCAGGCGCCCGACGATGCCGTGGTGGCGCAGCGCTGCGAGGCTCTGGGGCGCATCGTGCGCGGGGACAACTGTATCATGGTTGCCTCGGCCCGCGCGCTGCTGCGCTGCGTGCCGCCGGTCGAGAGCCGCTATTGGGAGTCCACGACCTTTGCGGTGGGCGAGGAGATTCCTTTTGATGAGGTGCCGCAGCGCCTAGTGGGCATGGGCTACACCAATGCCGGCACCGCCGACGCGCCCGGTCTGTTCCGCGTTCACGGCGACACCGTCGAGGTGTTCCCTGCACAGGAAAAGTCACCCGTGCGCATTGAGTTTTTTGGCGACGAGATCGATCGCATCCGCCGCATGGTGAGCTCCACGGGGCAGACCATCGGCAACGAGGACAGCATCGAGATCTTCCCCTGTCGCGAGCTGGCGCTTACCGACGAGGCCGTCCACAACATGCATGTGGCGCTCTACCGCGCCAGCCAGGACGACAGCAAGTTGGCGGCGCTGCTCGAGATGGTGGATGCGCGCATCGTCACGCCCGAGCTCGACCGCTTTTTGCCGGTGATGTACGGCCAGACCGTGAGCCCGCTGTCGCATGTGAGCGGCAAGGCGCTCGTGGTGCTGTCCGAGCCGCGCTCGCTGTTCGACGACTGCCTGCGTGCCTACGAGGATATCGAGGCCCGTGCCGGCGAGGCGGGGATTGACCGACTGGATGGCCTGTATGTACGTGCCCAGCAGCTCGATTTTGGTGCCCAGCAGCGTCTGAACTATGTGAGCCTGATTCGCGCGGGCGGTGCGGTTACGGCAGAGCTTAAGATTGAGCAGCCGGCCATCGCGGGCTCGGACAACCGTTTTATGACGCGCATCCAGGAGGTCGTGGGCAAGCGCTATGCCTGCGTGTTTGCCATCCCCGACCGCGGTGCGCGCGAGTCGATGGAGCTCACCTTTGGCGACGAGGGCATTACCTTTGAGGAATCGCTGACCGCGGCGCCCGAAAATGTCGGCGCTATCGGCGACCGCGTTCGCGTGGCAGCGGCGGATTCCGCCGACCGTGCCGCACGCCAGGAGGCCCATGCTTCCATTCGCGAGCGTAAGGCCGACGCGCTTAACGCTCGCTCGCTCGAGGCGGGTGCCGCCCAGGCTGCCGCCGGTGCCGCCGTGCCCACCATCTCGCGCGGACGCGTGACCTTTGTCGATGCCGCCCTGCCGCAGGGCGTGGTGGTGCCCGATGCCAACTTGGCCGTGTTCTCGATCGCCGACCTCAACGCCCGCATGGACGCCAACCGCGCGCGCAGCCGCCGCAAGGTGGACATTACGCAGATCACGTTTCCGTTTAAACCGGGCGACTACGTGGTGCACGCTACCCACGGCATCGCGCTCTTTAGCGAGATCGCGCGCCAGGAAGTGGGCGGCAAGGAACGCGACTACTTTTTGCTGGAATATGCCGACGGCGACAAGCTCTACGTGCCGCTCGAGCAGGTCGACCGCATCACGCGCTATGTTGGCCCCGACGGCGACAAGCCGCGCCTGACCAGGCTCAATACCGCCGACTGGACGCGTGCCACCAACAAGGCGCGCAAGAACGCCAAAAAGCTGGCGTTTGATCTGGTCGACCTGTATACGCGCCGCTCGTCGATTACCGGTATCGCCTGCCCGCCCGACACGCCCGAGCAGATTGAGATGGAGGAGAGCTTCCCTTACGACGAGACGCGCGACCAGCTGGAGGCCATCGCCGACATCAAGGCCGACATGGAGGCGCCCAAGCCCATGGACCGCCTGCTCTGCGGCGACGTGGGCTTTGGCAAGACCGAGGTCGCCCTGCGTGCGGCGTTTAAGTGTGTGGACTCCGGCCGTCAGGTCATGGTGCTCTGTCCCACGACCATTCTGGCCCAGCAGCACTACGAGACCTTCTTTGAGCGCTTTGCCCCGTTTGGCCTCGAGGTCGAGGTGCTCAGCCGCTTCCGCACCCCGGCGCAGCAGAAGCGCGCGCTCAAGGCGTTTGCCGAGGGCACGATTGATGTGCTCATCGGCACGCATCGTCTGCTTTCGGCCGATGTGAACCCCAAGAACCTGGGCTTGGTGATCATCGACGAAGAGCAGCGCTTTGGCGTGCAGCACAAGGAGCAGCTCAAGAACCTGCGCGAGCAGATTGACGTGCTCACGCTTTCGGCAACGCCGATTCCGCGAACCATGCAGATGGCCACGAGCGGCGTGCGCGACATGAGCCTGATCACGACGCCGCCGACCGGGCGCCGCCCCGTAATCGTGCACGTGGGAGAGTACGACCCCGACGTGGTGAGCGCGGCGATTCGCCTGGAGGTGGGCCGCGGCGGTCAGGTGTACTACGTGTCCAACCGCGTCAAGACCATCGACGACGCCGTGGCGCGCGTGCACGAGGCCGCGCCCGAGGCGCGCGTGGGCGTAGCGCACGGCAAGATGAGCCCGCGCGAGGTCGAGGATGTGATGATCGAGTTCGCGACCAAAAAGATCGACGTGCTCATCGCCACGACCATCGTGGAGAGCGGCATTGACAACGCGACCGCCAACACGCTCATCATCGAGGACTCGCAGCGCCTGGGCCTGGCACAGCTCTATCAGCTCAAGGGTCGTGTGGGCCGTTCTGCCACGCAGGCCTACGCGTACTTTATGTTCCCGGGCGAGCTGCCACTCACCGAGGAGGCCACGGCGCGCCTGACCGCACTTTCCGAGTTCCAGGACCTGGGCAGCGGCATGCGCATCGCCATGCGCGACCTGGAGATTCGCGGCGCCGGCTCGCTTATGGGCGCCGAGCAGCATGGCAACCTGTCGAGCGTGGGCTTTGACCTGTTTACGCAGATGCTGGGTCAGGCAGTGGCCGAGGCGCGCGGCGATGACGATGCCGGCGTGGAGGCGGCGAGCGTGGGCATTAACCTACCGGCCGACTATTTCTTGTCCGAGGAGTACCTGCCGGCGGTGGACCAGCGCGTGCTCGTGTACCGTAAGCTCGCAGCGGCCGAGGACCTGGAGAGCATCGATGAGGTGCAGGAGGAGACCGAGGCTGCGCATGGCGAGCTGCCGTTGGCGGGACTCAACCTGTTCAATCGCGCGCGCATCCGCATCCGCGGCGAGCGCCTGGGACTCGAGAGCGTCACGCTCAGCGGCGGCCGCATCACCTTTTTGGGCGTCGACGTGCCCAAGAAGGTGGCCTTTGAGCTTAAGACCCGCTATGGCGCGGTGAACTTCCCCAAGAGCCGCAAGCTGTCGGTACCCTACAAGGCAGGCGCCGGTGCGGGCAGCGGCCTGGGTCGCGGTCTCGACGCCAACGACGGCACCGGCCCCGTGGCCGTGGCACTCATGCTGCTGCAACAGTTGGGTGCCAGCGACGACGACTAGCGGGTCGACGCTGCAAACACCCCATTTGGGCACTCTGGCTCCATCGAAAGGAAAGCATGTTCGGATACATCTATAAGAAAGATGTCGCCATTATCGCGGTTGTCCTGTGTCTTTGTCTGGGCGTGGGCAGTTTCTTCGATTATCAGATCTCGAGCGCGCTGTTCAATATCGGCAGCATGTACGGTCGCTTTGTCGAGGCGGCCGGTGAGCTGCCGTTCGAGCTGACGGCGAGCATCGCGGGCGTTATGCTCGTGCGCGCGGTGCGTCCCGACTCCAGGGGGAGCAAATGGCTCGCCGTGCTCGGCATCCTCGTCAACGTTGGCCTGACCGGCTACGAGATCGTTTCGTCCCTGAGGGTTGGCGGCAAACTCATCGCGGCTCAGTTGGTGCTGACGTTTGTGCTGGCCATCGTCGCCAACCTTATCGTCTATCGCCTCACGCGCACGACCGAGCCCGATGAGCTCACGCGCTGGGCGTTGATGGTGCTTGCCGTGTGGGTCGTTCAGGCCATCATCCTCAACGTGATCGTCAAACCGCTGTGGTCGCGTCCGCGCATGCGCGTGATTGAGGTGACGCAGGGGCTCGAGTTTCAGCCGTGGTGGGTGATCGGCAACCCCGACAAGTGGACTTATATCGCCGCCGGCGTGATCAAGGACGGGTTCAAGTCGTTCGCGAGTGGACACACCGCGCATGCGGCGATCGGCCTTATGCTCGCCGGGCTTCCCGCGGCGGCCTTTAAGGAAAAACCGTCGCGCCGCCGCGTGGTCTTTTGGACGGCGGTTGTGGTCGCGGCGCTCGTCGCCTTTGGGCGCATCGTGATTGGAGCGCACTTTTTGACTGATGTGAGCTGCGGCTTTGCCCTGGTACTGGCACTTGAGTGCCTTGCCGCGCGCATTGCCTATCCCAACGGCGTACAATAGCTCCGTTTGAGTCATCTGGCCGATACCCGGTAAGAGAGGATTGCCATGCTCGCGTTCAACAACGACTATTCCCACGGCGCACACCCGGCAGTGCTGCAGGCGCTCGTCGACACCAATATGGAGCCGCAGCCCGGCTACGGTACCGATGCGCACACCGAGCGTGCCAAGCAGCTTATCCGCGAGGCCTGTCAGGCCCCCGATGCCGACGTGTTTTTTCTGGTGGGCGGCACGCAGGCCAACGCGACGGTGATCGACATGCTGCTCGCACCGTACGAGGGCGTCGTTGCTGCCGAGACCGGCCACGTCGCCTGCCACGAGGCGGGTGCCATCGAGTTTGGCGGCCACAAGGTACTCACCATCCCCGGCTACGAGGGCAAGATGCACGCCGAGGACCTCGAGAACTATATCCAGGTGTTCTACGAAAACGAGAGCTACGAGCACACGGTGTTTCCGGGTGCCGTGTACGTGAGTCTATCGACCGAGTACGGCACGCTGTACTCCAAGGCCGAGCTCGCGGCGATTCACGCAGTGTGCCAGAAGCGCGAGATTCCGCTGTTTGTGGATGGCGCCCGCCTGGCCTATGCGCTGGCGGCCGATGAGTGCGACATTACCCTGCCCGAGCTGGCGCAGCTATGCGACGTGTTCTACATCGGCGGCACCAAGTGCGGCGCTCTGTGCGGCGAGGCCGTGGTGTTTTGCGGCATGCACGCCCCGGCGCATCCCATTCCGCGTATTAAGCAGCACGGCGCGCTGTTGGCCAAGGGCCGCCTCACGGGCGTGCAGTTTGAGGCGCTCTTTACCGACGGCCTGTATTTTGAGATTGGTCGCCAGGCGATCGAAACCGCGCAGGCGCTTCGTCGCGTGCTGCACGAGCACGGCTACCGGTTCTTCTTGGAGACGCCCACAAACCAGCAGTTTGTGATTCTGCCCAACGAGGACATGGCCCGCATTCGCGAGCATGCCTCGGTCGAGTACTGGGAAAAGTACGATGAGACCCACACGGTGGTGCGCTTTTGCACCAGCTGGGCCACGACGCAGGAGGACATCGACGCGTTGGCGGCTGTCCTGTAGCCTGATGTAATGACGAGGGGCCGCCTTGCGCTTGGTTTGGCGCAGGGCGGCCTTTGCTTTTGAGAGAGAAGGGTTGTATGACCGAGATGTCCGAGCCGACGATTCGCCTGGCGACGCCCGATGATGCGCCGGCGTTGCTTGCCATCTATGAGCCGTATGTGCGCCAGACGGCGATTACCTGCGAATACGAGGTGCCGAGCGTTGAGGAGTTCGCCGGGCGCATCGAGCGCACGCTCAAGCGCTATCCGTATCTGGTGATGGAGCTGGACGGGTGTCCGGTAGGTTATGCCTATGTGAGTCCGCTTAACAGCCGCGAGGCCTATGACTGGTCGGTCGAGACGTCGATCTACCTGGCGCGCGACGTGCGCCACGGCGGGCTGGGCCGCAAGCTGCACGATGCGCTCAAGCAGTGCCTGATCGCGATGGGCATCACCAACATGTGCGCGCTCATTGCCGTGCCGCACGACAAGGACGATGAGTACCTGACGCACAACAGCCAGGATTTCCATGCCCATATGGGATATCGCCTGGTGGGCGCCTTCGATCGCTGCGCCCAAAAGTTCGGTCGCTGGTACGATATGTGTTGGATGGAGTTGGTCCTAGCCGAGCGCGTTCCCAACCAACCCAAACCAACCTGGTTCCCCGACCTCTCCAAACCTACCATTTAGGGACAGGTTAGCCGATGGGCTCGGTGTATTTGGCGCGGTCGGTGCGTTGGATGCGCTTGGAGACATGGAGCGGGCGGCCGTCGGTGTCGTAGACGTAGTCGGTGATCAGGATCAGCGCCTGCCCACGCTCAACGTTGAGCAAAAACGCCTCGTTTTGCGAGGCATAGCACACCTCAAAGGTCTTGTGCCCCTGTGCCGGCGCGCGATGGAATTCTTGGCGCAGCGTGGCGTAGAGCGAACCGTTGATATCGCGGTTGATGAGTGCCTCGAAGCTTGGTGGCAGATAGGTGGTCTCCAGGCACAGCGGCGCATCGTCCAGATAACGCAGACGGACAAGTTTGACGAGCTTGCTGCCCACGGCGACATCGAAGAACTTGGCCGCATTGCCCGCGGCCTTGGCAAAGCCCGAGTCCACCGTGCGCGTGGTGGGCTTCATACCCTGACCCTGGACCTGTGTCGTGTAGCTCGAAAACACCAGGTTGTTCTCGTGGAGCGCCGGCGTGTCGGCCACAAAGGCGCCACGCCCGCGCTCGGTGCGCACCAGGCCCTCATCAACGAGCACCTTAAGGGCGTGGCGTACGGTGCTGCGCGACAGCCCCGATTCGTCCATGAGTTCCATCTCGGACGGCAGCTTGTCTCCGCGCGCGTAGGTGCCGGAGGCGATGCGGTCGCGCAGCATGCCCGCCAAGCGCTCGTATTGGGCCAGTTTCTTTTTAGACGAAGCGTTCATGCGATCAACCTGTATCTAACCTGTATGCGAGTCTAATCAAGCATGTATTCAATACAACAACAAAACCGCTGGTAGCTAGTTATCAAAAACCGCATCAGCAAATTTTCTAAGACAAATATAGCATACAACTAGTCGACATAGCCAAAACATGTATGTAACTTGTATGCCATCGAGAGCATCAAACGAGAAGAAAGGCTGATGCACGATGACTACTCAGGAACAGGTTAAGGATGTCGTCTCCCAGGTTTTGGCTGACAAGGCAGACAAGGGCGGCATCAAGCGCGTCGTGTGGATTGGCGCCGGCGGATCCAACGGCGGCAACTATCCTGCCCAGTACTTTATGGAGCACGAGGCCACGCAGGTCGTGAGCTCCAGCTACACCAGCAACGAGTTCGTGCATGCCACCCCGGCCTACGTCAACGAGAACACCCTGGCCGTCGTCGTGTCCATGCGCGGCACCAAGGAGACCATCGTCGCCGCCCAGGTCGCCAAGGACCACGGCGCCAGCACCATCGCCATCTATGTTGACGAGTCCGGCCTCACCGAGGTCTGCGACTACAAGATCCAGTACGACAGCCTGGCCGTCGACGAGTCCTGCATGGGCCGTACCAACTCCGCCGTCGTGACCATGATTGCCATGGAGCTTACGCAACAGACCGAGGGCTATGCCGAGTACGAGACCGCTATGGCCGCGTTCGACTTGGTCGACCCCATCTATCGCAAGGCCGTCGAGTACACCCGTCCGCTCGCCGCCAAGTGGGCCGAGCAAAACGCCGACAAGCCCTGCATCAACGTGATGGCTCAGGGTCCGCTCTTTGGTGCCGCCTACGTCTTTAGCATCTGCAACGTGCAGGAGATGCTGCAGATCGACTCCTGCACCATCAACACCTGCGACTTCTTCCACGGCCCCTTCGAGATCCTGGACAAGCGCACCTCGCTGTTCCAGCTCATCAGCGTCGGCCGCAGCCGCTGCAACGACGAGCGCGGTATCCGCTTCGTCAACCAGTACGGTGGCGAGCGCGTCTATCAGCTCGACGCCAAGGAGCTCGGCCTCAACGACATCAAGGACAGCGTGAGCGAGTACTTCAACCACCTGATCTTTGCCCCGATCCTCAACAACGTGTACATGCGTGCGCTCTCTGCCGTCACCCACAAGGACTACATGACGCGCCGCTACATGTGGAAGCTGGACTACTAAGAGTTACGCGGTTTTACCAAACCGCGTAACGGCTCGACGCTGCGCGGACCGCATTTGGACAATCTGACGTTCAACTTCAAGGGCGCGACCAGAAGGTCAGCGCCCTTTCGTTTCACGCCACCTTGCCTCAAATGCGGCCCGCTCGCTGACTTATGCTCAACCAGC
>CBCSNG010000037.1:0-16985 GCA_965141635.1 uncultured Collinsella sp.
CGGCGGTCTTTTATCAACTTATATGTCGGAACGCGTCTTTGCAAGTACTTTTTTGTCTTTGTTTCAAATGGGGTGGTTTTGCAACCGTCATACGCGCGCCGTGCGAACGTGCCCCGGCTCGGATAAGATAGTGCGCGATAAAAACGATGCAAGGAGGCACATATGGCAATTAAAGCCATCGCAATGGATATCGATGGTACGCTCACCAACGATCAGAAGGTGATCAGCCCGCGTACGCGCGAGAAGCTGCTCGCGGCGCAGGAGTCGGGCATTAAGCTCATCTTGGCTTCGGGCCGTCCCGCATGGGGACTGCACGCCTTGGCGCAGGAGCTCGACCTTCAAAACCATGACGGTCTGCTGGTTGCCTTTAATGGCGCGCATGTGGTCGACGCTCAGACCGATGAGGTCCTTTTTGACCAGGCCATGCCGGCTGACGAGCTGCACCGTCTGATTGATCACCTGCGTAATTTTGACGTGATTCCTATGATTTCGCTCGGTCGTGATTTGCATGTCGAGGACTCGTACCATTGCATGATCACGCTGCCTGACGGCTCGCAGAAGAATATCGTCAAGTATGAGCGCGATGCCTGCGACCTTAAGATCCGCGAGGTGGAGAGCCTGCATGAGGTCGCTGATGCTTATCCCGTGGACAAGCTACTCACCGCGGGCGACCCTGCCTACCTGCAGGCGCATTACGAGGAGATGTATGCGCCCTTTAAGCAGACGCTTTCGGGCATGTTTACGGCCGACTGGTACTTTGAGTACACGGCGCCCGGTATTGACAAGGCCCGCGCGCTCGAGGGTGCCCTGCCCAAGCTCGGCATCGATGCCAGCGAGGTCGTATCGTTTGGCGACGGCCAGAACGACAAGTCCATGATCGAGTGGGCTGGTACCGGTGTTGCCATGGGAAACGCCGTCGATGAGGTTAAGGCTGTGGCCCAGATGGTGACCGCCAATAACAACGAAGATGGTATTGCGGTGGCGCTGGATAAGCTGCTGGGTTAGAATCGCCGATAATGCATGGTTCGGGCGTCCGCTTGCGGGCGCCCTTTTGTTAGGGAGGGTGCCGTGTCCGCATTTCCGTTCGACGCCGTTATCTTTGACATGGACGGCGTGATTGTCGATACCGAGTATTACTACCTGGGCGAGACCGCCGCGTTTGCCAAGGAGCTTGGGCTTAATCTGACTCAAGAGGAGTTAAATGGGCAGGTCGGTACTTCGCATCAGTTCTTCCTGCGTATGCTGGTCGATTGGTTTGAGCGCGCCGGTAAGGGGCATTTAACTGGCGAGGAAGCGTTGACCCGTTGGGACGAGTGGGCTCATAAGCGTCCGCGCGACTATCAGGCTTTGATTAACCCAGGCGCCGTGGATACGATTCGAGAGCTGCCGCGCCGCGGCGTTCGCGTGGCGCTTGCCAGCTCGTCTCCCATGGATAGCATCGAGGAAGTGCTCGATGCGTGCGGGCTGTCGGATGCCTTTGAGTATGTAGTGAGCGGCGAGCAGTTTAAGGAGAGCAAGCCCGAGCCCGACATCTACCTGCATGCGCTGGACCTGCTGGGGCTGCCCGCGAATCGCTGCTGCTGCGTCGAGGATTCGGTGCCTGGCATCACTGCCGGCAAGCGAGCCGGCCTGACAGTTATTGCCAAGCGCGAGGAGCGCTTTGGCTTTAGCCAGGATGCCGCGGACAAGATTATCGACCAGCTGCCGGAGCTGCTCACGCTTTCTTAGGAGCGCGGTAGTTGCGCGTTTTTCGGGTCAGATGAGTAAATACCCGACATTTTGGTGCGGCAGCAAGCATACTTTATGCTAATGCGGGCTTAAGGGCTTGTTGAATGCCCTTAAGCCCGCTTTAGACTTAATCGTGCTTGGAGAGGGTATATGCCACCGACTGAAGGGCTAACTGACGGTAAAGCAGCGATACCGCTGTACCAACAGGTTATCGATATCATTAAAAACGAAATCAACTCCGGCGCCTACAAGGCAGGCGCGCGGATACCCAACGAATTCGAATTGGCTGAGAGCTATAAAGTTGGCCGCGTTACCGTGCGACGTGCTATTGAGGAGCTCGTCCAGCAGGGCTATCTAACGAAGCGGCAGGGGAAAGGCACGTTTGTCAATGCCCCCAAGCTTAAGCGCAAGATTCGCCAGAAGGATGACGTCCAGAGTTTTTCGGACGCATGCCGCGTTAACGGAATGGAGCCGGGGGCGTGCGTCATTTCGAGAAAGATACTGCCGGCAGATTCTACCGAAGCGCAGTTCTTTGGTGTTCCCGTTGGAACTGATTTGATTTGCGTTGAGCGTGTACGTACTGCCGATGGAGTCCCCGTCATGCTCGAGAACAACATATACGTTTACGAGGACAACGCCTATCTATCAACGGCACCTCTATCTAACCAATCCATTTTTGAGTTCGTGCGCAACCGAACGGGCCGCACGCCCGCGTTTACCGACCCGTGCACGCTCGAGATCGCGTGCGCGTCGCCCGAGGTCGCTCGGCTGTTGGCAGTTCCCGTTGGCGAACCCTTGTTTTATATGGAAGCCTTCTTTTTCGATGAGCAGCGGCGGCCGTTTATCATCGGTCGTCAGCGGATCGTTGGGTCTCGCTACGTTTTTGACATCTAGGACATTGCGAATGGAAACGCCCGGTGGATCATCTCACCGGGCGTTTCCATACCGTTCACGGCGCGAACACAACCGTTCAACCGCGTTGCGGCAACCAGTTTGAAATTATCTTGATGATGGGAAAAGCTGCTGGTAATCTATGGAACGTCATAGAACGTTTGCCTTGCGCAGGCGTTGAAGCGAGATGTGATGCAGTCTCGAGTTCTTTGGAGGTATCTATGTCAGATACGAAGGCGAAGAAGACAAACAGACGTTTTAAGTTCAAATTACCGCATGTCTATACGATCATGTTCTTGCTGATCGTTGTCTTTGCGGTCCTGACTTGGATCGTTCCCTCTGGTCAGTATCAGCGCAAGACGATTTCGACAGCGGCGGGCGAGCGTGAAGTCGCCGTTGCTGGAACCTATGAACAGGTCGATAAGAACTACACCGATTCCGAGACCGGCGAGACCATCAATCTGGGCCAGGATATCTTCGCGGTCCTGCAAGCGCCTACTAAGGGCATCCAGGAGGCTGCCGACGTCGTTGCGTTCGTCTTATTGATTGGCGGATCGTTCGCAGTCATCACCAAGACCAACGCTTTGAATGCCGGCATGAGCCGTGTGATTAAAAAGCTCAAGAACAAGGATATCCTCATCATTCCCATCACGATGACGTTGCTGTCCATTTGCGGCACTACGTTTGGTATGTCTGAGGAAGCCCTGCCGTTCTATGCCATCTTCATTCCCATCATGATGGGTATCGGTTATGACTCGATGACGGCATTCATCATCTGCTTCCTTGGTCCTAACCTGGGATATTGTGCTTCGACCATCGACCCGTTTAATGTTTTGATCGCCCAAGGCATCATTGGTATTGAGGGCAATCCTCAGCTGTGGCTGCGCGCCGTTTCTTGGGTCATCTTCACTGCCGTTGGTATCGCATGGGCCATGCGCTACGCCATGCGTGTCAAGAATAATCCCGAGTCGTCCATTACGTACGAGGACGATAAGCTCAAGCGTGTTGAGTTTTCCGTGACCGATGCCTCCATCGAGGAAGAGTTCGCTACCCGTCAGAAGCTCGTGCTTATCGATTTTGCCTGCGGCATGGGCATTATCGTCTGGGGTCTTGTTACCCAGGGCTGGTACATGAATGAGATTTCCGCCGTGTTCCTTGGTATGGGCTTGCTTGCCGGTATCCTGGGCGGCCTTGACCAGCAGACGATCGCCGAGGAGTTCGTTAAAGGCATTGCCGACTTTGCGTATGCCGCTATCGTCATCGGCATCGCTCGCGGTATCTTGGTCATCGCAGAGGGTGGCATGATCATCGACACCATCCTCCAGGCGCTCGCTACTGCACTGGCCGGTGCACCTGCCGCCGTCTACACCACGTTTATGTATATCGTCCTTGGCCTGCTCTCTTTGCTGGTTCCCTCGAGCTCTGGACTTGCGGCGCTCACCATGCCCGTCATGGGTCCGCTGACCGAGCTTATGGGTCTCAATCCCGAAGCCGCCGTTACCGCGCTCCAGTTTGCTAATCAGACCATCAACACCATCAGTCCCGTGGCGGGCATGACGGTTGCCGGTCTTGCCGTGGCAAAGATCTCGTTTGGTCAATGGTGGAAGACCATTTGGAAGTTCTTCATTTTTATGGTCGTCTTTGGCCTGATCGTAACGGCAATCTCTGGCATGCTTCCGGTGTAGGTGGTTGTGATGTCTGATCGTTTAACGGTCCTGACGTCTAAGAGCGTCTTTACCGGTACGGGGGACCTGCCGTTTGAAGGTTTCGTAGCGGTCCGTGGCAATCGAATTGAGGCGGTTGGCACCAAGTGTGAGGTGGCTTCGTATTTGACCCAGGCGGACGAGGTAGTTGATCTGGGCGACCGCACCGTCATGCCTGGTCTGATCGATGTACATACCTTCTATACAGGCTGGGCGCTGCGGACGTTGGGGTCTGATCTGTCCGGCATCGATGATGCCAAAGAGGCCGTGTCGCTCTTGCGTGCATGGAAAGAAGATCATCCGGATTGCGCGGCGGCTTTTGGCCACAACCTATCCGAAACGTTGGCATCGGATGCCGAGAACGCAAATACGGCAGCTGTGTTTGACGAGTTTTTTGGTGATATCCCTGTCGTCTGCTTTACACCGGGCGCGGAGACCTGCGTTCTCAATGCTGCCGCCAGTGCGCGATACGGTTTTACACCGCAGGCGTGCTATGCCGAGAAGATCTGGCGCATGATGAGCGATTTCCTCGCGTTGCCCGAGGTGCGCGCGGGGTATTCGGACTACATGAGCATGCTTAACGAGCGCGGCGTTACCGCCATCAAGGAGATGGCGTTTGATGACTACTACGGCTTTGCCGACGAAATGGCTCGCCGTGAGGAATCTGGCGAGCTGACGGTTCGCGTCTCTATGATGTCGCAGCCGGTGGGCGCTGGTGCAAATCTGGCATATGCTCGCGAGGCACGAGAGCGCTTCCGGGGACCGTTCGTTCGTTTTTCTGGCTTCAACCGTATGACCGATCGCGGCGTATGGGCGGGGCTTGCCGAGATGATTGACCCCTATGAGGATACGGCCGATGCGGGCGCTGCCGGCAAGACGGTCGTCGAGGAGCCAGAGTGGGATCTGATTGAAAGCGAGCTGCGTGCAATTGATGCTGACGGCTTCCGATATTCCTTGCATTGCCAGGGCGATGGCGCCGTTCGTCGCACCGTGGCGCTCTATGCCTCGCTGCCTCGAGACGAGCATGGACGGATGCTTCGCCGCCATGCGATTACCGATCTCGAGAACTCTGACCCGACCGATCTTGTCGAGTTTGGCAAGTTAGGTGGAATTTGCGAGGTCTATCCGCAGATTCTGACGCTGGACCGGCGCGAGGATTGCCTGTCGATGATGCGTCGACAAATTGGCGAGACGCGACTTTTGCACAGCTGGAATCGCCGCGGCATGGAAGATTCCGGATGCACGGTGTGCTGCGGCACGGATTTGCCGCTGCTGATTCCGAGCCTGGGCGAGTCAATCTACAGTGCGTGCGGCGGATACTTCGACGACGGACTGCCCGTGAATGAGGTCAACACGCTGACGCTTGTTGAGCTCTTGCGCGCTTGGACTGCCGGGGGCGCGTACGATCTGATGCGCGAAGATGAGCTGGGTACGCTCGAGGTCGGCAAGATTGCCGATATCTGCGTGCTCGATCGGGATGTGTTTGACCTCGATTATCGCGACGCACGCGATCTTGCGGTTGATATGACGATGTCGGACGGACAAATCGTGTTCGATCGAAATAAGGAGGCATAAGATGTCTGAATTCAAGCCGACGCTGCGCCGCGAACAGATTGCGGGCATGAATATCCACTACATCATGTGGTCGCTCGATTACTTCCTTGATGTGCAGCAGCGCTTGGGCTTTGAGTCCATTGAGCTGTGGTGCGCAGAGCCGCATGTGACGCTCGACCATACGGGCTACTTTGAGGCTGAGGTCCTGGCGAAAAAGGCTGCAGACCGTGGGCTTAGGTATCGTACTCTGTGCCCCGAGAATGTTGTCTATCCTTGGCAGTACTGCGCACGCAAGCCGCTGCATGAACAGCGCAGCCTGGCGTACTTTAAGCACGGCATTGAGCTTGCCGAGGTACTTGGGTGCGACCGTATGTCCGTCAACTCGGGCTGGGGCGACTGGGACGAGGACCGCGAGGAAGCCTGGAAGCGCAGCCGCGAGCACTTGTCCATTCTGGCGGAGTATGCCGGCGAGCACGGTCTGGTGCTTACGATGGAAAGCCTGCGTCCCGAGGAGAGCAACCTTGTGACGACGGTTTCCGATGCGAAGCGCATGATTGACGAGGTCGCGAGCCCGTATTTACAGCCCATGGTTGATACAACCGCGATGGGCGTTGCTGGCGAGACGCTCGAGGACTGGTTTGCCACCTTTGGTGATGGGGCAATTCACGAGATGCACTTTATCGACGGTGACCCGTATGGCCATCTGGTGTGGGGCGATGGCAAGCACGATATGGACGCCTTCGTTGCCACACTCAACGTCCATGGTTTCGACGGCATGCTGGGCCAGGAAATTACGGACGGCCGTTACTACGATGACCCGGCGGCGGCTGATGCCAAGAACATGGCCGCATTCGAGAAATATCTGATTGACTAAAACAACTATCGGCCACGCAACCAACGTCATTGATTGCGGCCCAAACAAGAAAGGAACTGGATATGAACGCACGCGATCTGATCAAAGAGGCAATTGCCGAGAAGGGCAAGTTCGACAGCGTCTACTGGATTGCTTGCGGTGGCTCCATGATCGATTTGATCCCGGCTCATGAGCTTCTGCAGCGCGAGGCAACCACCTTCACTTCGTATATCTATACCGCGCGTGAATTCGACATTATGCGTCCGCGTCGTCTGGGCGAGAAGTCCCTGGTCATCGCTTGCAGCCACAGTGGCAATACCCCGGAGGTCGTCGAGGGCTGCGAGATTGCCCTTGCCGCCGGCGCTACGGTGATCGCCCAGACCGACAACGCTGGATCCAAGATCGACTCCGGCAAGTGGACCACGTGGGTCTACCCATGGGGCGAGGGTGTGCCGCAGGCCGAGGTCCCCGCTGGCATTTCGCTGTCGCTTGCGGCCGAGCTGCTCGATCAGCAGGAGGGCTACGCCGATCTTGCCGATATGTATGCCGGTATCGCCGAGATGGATAAGATTCTTCCCCCGGCACGTGAGAAGGTAAATGCCGAGCTGGGCGATCGTTTTGCCAAGCTTTGCCAGGAGCACGAGTTCTTCTATATTCTGGGCAGCGGTCCCAACTTTAGCCAGACCTACGGTTTCGCTATCTGCTCTCTTATGGAGATGCAGTGGCAGCACTGCAGCTACATCCACTCTGCCGAGTACTTCCATGGCCCCTTCGAGGCTACTCAGGATGGCGTTTTTTACTTCCTGCAGATGGGCTCCAGCGAGTGCCGTGCTATGGACGAGCGCGCCCTGGCGTTCCTTAAGACGCATACCGATACGCTGATGGTGCTCGATGCCAAGGAGTACGGTATGGAAGCCGTGCCGGCGAGCGTCCGTGCCTATCTGGACCCGGTGCTGTTCTACGCCATGAACTGCGAGCTGCGTGCTGCACGCGGCAAGGTGTTTGATCACGATCCCGATTTCCGTCGCTATATGGGTGTTGTCGAGTACTAGAAGGAGCAAAGGCCATGGCATTTAACGTTAACGCGCTCGGATTTGGCGACAACGTCGTCGATCGCTACGAGCATATCCACACCATGTATCCCGGCGGCAATGCGGTGAACTTCGCCGTTTATGCCAAGAAATGCGGTGCCGCACGCTCCGCATACATGGGCATTTTTGGCAATGATGCCGCTGCCGAGCATGTCATTGCAAGCCTCGAGGATGAGGGTATCGAGCTTGACAAGTGCGAGCAGATGATTGGCGAGAACGGAGCGGCTCGCGTGACCGTCGTTGACGGTGACCGTGTCTTCCTCGGCTCCAACGAGGGCGGTATCCGTGGCGATGCGCGCTATGTCCTCGATCGCTTTGACCTTTCGTACATGAAGCAGTTCGATGTGGTTCATTCGGGCAACTATTGCTTTACCGAGCGCGAGCTGCCCAAGTTGAAGGCTGCGGGCGTCACGGTCTCTTTTGACTTTTCGGACGACTCTACCGACGAGTACTACGAGCAGATTGCGCCCTACGTCGATTTCGCTTTCTTTAGTGCGGCGGATGCTGCGAGTGAGGATGAGATTCGCGAGCGTCTGGCATGGGTGAAGGGCCTGGGTCCGCGTTTTGTGTCGGCTACGGCGGGCGCCGAGGGCTGCATTGCTTACGACGGCGATCGTTATTACCGCCAGCTGGCTAAACCGGTAACGGACATGAAGGACACCATGGGGGCGGGCGACTCGTTCCTTACCTCGTTTTTGATGTGCTATCTCGATTCCGCCAAGCGTGGTGAAGATGGCGCCGAGGCCATCGAGCGCGCGCTCGACTTTGCTGCCGGGTTTGCCTCGACCGTGTGCGGCATGGAAGGTTCTTGGGGCCACGGAGCACCAATCGTCGAATAGCCGAGCGGTCCCGGGGAGGTGCAGGCGCCTCCTCGGGACCCGGTGTGCAAAAAATGCCAAATATGAGTACTGTGACTAATTTAGTCGCAGCAAAATCAACCCCTTCAGACGTGATTTGAGCGTCTGGAGGGGTTTAAGATTTGCGAAAACGCAGGATGAATGACTGTAAAAGCTTTAATTAGCGGACAATCGAGGATTATTCTGGCGGTTGGAAAGTTAAAAGAAATGTATCCATTCCGGTAGCAGTACTCATATTTGGCATTTTTTGCACACCAGGGGTTAGCGAAGGTCAAAAACAGAGCGCGCATTTGTTAAAACTATCGACTCGATGCGCTTTGCGTCGCAGTTTTTGAGCGAGGTGATGCGTTCTGAGGTCCTTGTGAGCGACCTGATGAGCGACTGCGTGCTTGTTTCTGTGTTTGGCTCGGCCGGCGCATCGGTCTCGAGCAGTAGGCGGTCGAGTGGAATCTGTCGTGCGTATTCGCGACCGCGCTTGGTCGCGAGCATGCGTTCGTTGACGGAAAAATAGCAGCCCGCATTACGCGCGCGGGTGAGTTCGTCCGAAGTGCCGCTAAACCAGTGGAAGATGATAGCGGGGGAGTCGGGGTTTGGGATGAGTAGTCCATGCGATTCGAGGACGTCCAGTACGGCTCCTGCCGAACGAACGGCGTGAATTGATATCACGCGCCCGGTAAGAGGATGCTGCACGAGCGCATCGCAGAGCCGGTTAAGTGCCTGTATTTGTAGCGGCTCACTTCCAGCAAAGCGCGCGGAAAAGTCGAGTCCGACTTCGCCGATGTAGCGTTCTTGGGCAGCAACTTCGCAAAGCAGATTGACTTCGGCAAAACCGCAGTGGCCATCGGCGAGCCACCAGGGGTGAAGCCCAACGCCGGCGATGATGCCCGGGTGGCGACGAGCGCGCTCGTTTGCGGCCGAAAAGTCGCGTGGATCGATGCCGCAGTCAAATAGACCCAAGCCCAGCGCCGTCGCCTCATCAGCAACGGCGTCCGGGTGGGCCATTAAATCAAGATGGCAGTGTGCATCAAATAACCGGGGCTCCATCTCGGCGCGCTCCGCTAGTCTAGGCGCTGGCCATCGGCGCGCACGCGCTCGATGCCGCGACCGCTGATCTGGCGGATAACCTCGCCGGCGATCATCTGACCCATGATGGGCGGCATAAAGCTGGCGGTTCCCAGCTCGGTGCGCTCGTGGATGTTGGAAGGATCGCGGGGCTGTGTCTTAACCGATTCCTCGCAGCTAAACAGTACATGCAGGCTCTTGATTCCGCGCTTCTTGCATTCTTTGCGCATAATGCGGCTCATGGGGTCACGCACCGTATCGAAGATGTCGGCAAAGCGGAGGCACTCGGGATGGAGCTTGTTGGCCCCGCCCATGGAGCTAACCAAACGAATGTCGTGGTCCTGAGCATATTTGGCAATGGTGAGCTTGGCCGAGATGGTGTCGATGGCGTCGACGACGTAGTCGAGCTTGCCGTCCGTCTGCTCCAAAACGCGCGCGAAAAATTCGTCGATATTGTCGCTCAACAGGTATTCGGTGCGCTTGATGACGGTAGCGGCTGGATTGATGTCGTGGATCATGGCTTCCATAACATCGACCTTGCGCTTGCCGATGGTGCTTTGAAAGGCGATGGCCTGGCGATTGATATTGCTGGGCGCGATGATGTCCTTATCCAGAATGACGAAATGACCAATGCCGCCGCGGGCAAGTGCCTCGCAGCAATTGGAGCCCACACCTCCGCAGCCGAGCACCAGCACCGTGGCGGCGGCGAGTTTGTCGAGTGCCTCGCGGCCCATGATGATCTCGAGCTTGGTGTCGCGTGTCTCGTTGGGGGTTGCGGCTGTGGTTTCGGTCATAGACATCCTCCGATGGGGAAGCGAATCGTGTTTTAGCTATAGTCATTATAGGTATTATCGCGATTCCATTTGAGCCCTAGGGGCTTGTTGAAATGAGGCAGTGATTCGCATAAGATGAAGCAGATGGCACCCGTTGCCGCGGGTTGGCCAACTCCCAAACACGTTTGTAGCGTGAGAAGTGGCCGTCTTCGCATTACGCGGGGGCGGCTATTTCATTCGACCTCCAATGTGGATGCCGAGCTCCACAGCCGCGATTACAAGCAATAACAACGTCAGGACATCGTCAATACTCATAGTCCATCTCCTTCTCGGGTAGAGGGAGCTGGCCCATCTGCTTCAACTTCCATTGTAGCTAAATACGAACGAATGTTCTATAGATGTTCCTGTATTAGATAGTTAGACAAACATCTAAATATCGAGTATAGTGTGCGCGTCATGAGAGATGATGAAAGGGGGTCTTATGCCGGGAGAGGGTTTTAAGGCGCTTGCCGATCCAACGCGACGGCGCATTTTGGAGTTGCTGCGCGAGGGCAATTGCACGGCGGGGGAGCTTGCCGAGCATTTCGATATCAGTAAGCCGTCGCTGAGCCATCACTTGGCGACGCTCAAAAACGCCGGGTTGGTAACCGACGAACGTCATGGTCAAAACATCGTATACAGCTTAAACACTACCGTCATGCAGGACTTGATCGGTTGGTTTATGGGCTTTACAAACACGGAAGGTGATAAGGATGAATAACGAAAACAAGGGCATTCACCCCACGGGGGTATCGTCGCGCGTGTGGATTGCGCTGGTCGCTCTGTGCGTCGCCAATGTCGTAGCGCATCTCATGGTGATGCCGAGCTTGCCTGGGCAGATTCCCACGCACTGGGGCGCGAACGGCGCCGTCGACGGTTGGGGTCCCAGCTGGATGGCCTCCGCGCTCGGCGTGCTGCCTCTGGTGCTTCTCGCAATGTTCTGCGTGGTGCCGCGCATCGATCCCAAAGGTGAGGCATATCGAACCTCGGGCAAGTTCTATCAGGGCTTCGTAATCGCCTTCACCTTGTTCATGTGCGCCATAAGCTGGCTGGGAGAGCTTACGGTCTGGGGCGTGGTGCCGGCGGTCGGTTCGGTCAACGTGCTGATTTCCGGTGTTGTCGGTTTGCTGTTCATCGGCGTAGGCAACTACTTGCCGCGTGTGAAGCAGAACTATACGCTCGGTATCAAGACGCCTTGGGCGCTTGCCAATCCCGAGAACTGGCGCCGTACGCAGCGCTTTGGCGGTGCCTGCTTTATGGTGCTGGGCTTTGGCCTGATTGTGATGGGCGTGGCAGGCAGCGTGCTTTCGAGTGAAGTCGTCGCCGCGGTGATTGCGGTTCTGGCGTTTGGTTCGGTTGGAGCCGTCTACGTCTACTCGTATCTGCTGTGGCGCAAATCGCAGCGAGCCGCTCGCTAAGGTTGCGGAAAACTAGCGTACGCAGTTCATAGTATGTTCCGGGGGAACTTTTCCCAGGTAGTATTAGGGGGTATGGGCAACCATGCCCCTTTTTCGTTACGTTTCAGAGCTGGTTTTTCCATTTCGTTTCCACTTAGGCGAAACAAGAATAGGGAAACAGCAGGTAGAAAGGATAAAACAGGCAAATGGCGGAGTTTATCTACCAGATGTATCAGGCTCGTAAGGCCCATGGCGACAAGGTAATCCTTGACGACGTGACCCTGAGCTTCTACCCCGGTGCCAAGATCGGCGTCGTGGGCCCCAATGGTATGGGCAAGTCGACCCTGCTCAAGATCATGGCCGGCATCGAGGAGGTCTCCAACGGCGATGCCAGGCTCACCCCCGGCTACACCGTGGGCATCCTGCAGCAGGAGCCGCCGCTCGACGATGACAAGACCGTCATCGAGAACGTGCGCATGGCATTTGGCGACATGATCGCCAAGGTCGATCGCTTCAACAAGATCGGCGAGGAGATGTGCGATCCGGATTGCGACATGGACGCCCTCATGGCCGAGATGGGAAAGCTCCAGGACGAGATCGACGCCGCCGACGGCTGGGATATCGATTCCAAGCTCGGCCAGGCCATGGACGCCCTGCAGCTGCCCGATTCCGACATGCCGGTCAACGTACTTTCCGGCGGCGAGCGCCGTCGCGTGGCCCTGTGCAAGCTGCTGCTCGAAGCTCCCGACCTGCTGCTGCTCGACGAGCCCACGAACCACCTGGACGCCGAGTCGATCCTGTGGCTCGAGCACTTCCTGCACAACTACCAGGGCGCGGTGCTTGCCGTTACGCACGATCGCTACTTCCTGGATAACGTTGCCGAGTGGATCTGCGAGGTCGACCGCGGTCACCTTTATCCCTACAAGGGCAACTACTCAACGTATCTGGAGACCAAGGCCGCGCGTATCGAGGCTCAGGGCAACCGTGACGCCAAGCTCGCCAAGCGGATGGAGGCCGAGCTCGAGTGGGTACGCAGCTCGCCCAAGGCTCGCCAGGCAAAGAACAAGGCCCGTCTTGCTCGCTACGAGGAGATGGAGGCCGAGGCCCGCGCAAGCCAGAAGCTCGACTGGACCGACATCCGCATCCCTGTGGGCCCGCGTTTGGGCAACAAGGTGCTCGAGGCCCATCATCTGCACAAGGAGTTCGATGGCCGCGTGCTCATCGATGACCTTTCGTTCACCCTGCCGCGCAACGGCATCGTGGGCGTGATCGGTCCCAACGGCGTGGGCAAGACCACACTGTTCAAGACGATTGTGGGTCTGGAGCCGCTGACTTCGGGCGAGCTCGAGGTGGGCGAGACCGTCAAGATCTCTTACGTCGACCAGAACCGTTCCGGCATCGACCCCGACAAGAACCTATGGGAGGTCGTCTCGGACGGCCTGGACCACATGATGGTCGGCGAGACCGAGGTTCCGAGCCGCGCTTATGTGGCGAGCTTTGGCTTTAAGGGCCAGGACCAGCAGAAGCGCGCTGGCGTGCTCTCCGGCGGCGAGCGCAACCGTCTGAACCTGGCGCTCACGCTCAAGCAGGGCGGCAACCTGTTGCTCCTCGACGAGCCCACGAACGACCTCGACGTCGAGACGCTGTCCTCGCTCGAGGCGGCGCTGCTCGAGTTCCCGGGCTGCTCGGTGGTCATTAGCCACGACCGTATGTTCCTGGACCGCGTCGCCACGCACATTCTGGCGTGGGAGGGCACCGACGAAAATCCGGGCAACTGGTATTGGTTCGAGGGCAACTTCGAGGCCTATCAGGCCAACCGCATCGAGCGCCTGGGCGAGGACGCAGCCCAGCCGCATCGTATTCACCGCAAGCTCACGCGCGACTAGTCGAGCTCAGGTGGCCTAACGAGAAAGGGACGATAACCTTGAGGGTTATCGTCCCTTTTTGTTACTTGGTAGAAGGCTCGACTTTATCGATGGTCCAGGCAGCTCCGAGGCCGCCGGTGGTGTTGCGGCGGATGCGCACGGTAACCTCGCGGCGCTCGCCGGCCTGCGTGTAGCGCAGGGGGAAGCTTGCGCGGTTTCGCGCGACCTCGATGGTACCGCGCTCGCGGGCGATCCAGTAGTACTCGCCGACGATGCCGAGGGTGTCGGCGCCGTAGGGGAGATAGGTTGACAGCTGGTGCAGAAGCGGGCCGGGGCAGAAGATCTCGGTTGTGAAATCGACGGGGAAGTCCTTGGGGATGGCGGGCGCTGCAGGTGCGGGGGTTGGGGCTGCTGCGGGTGCCGAAGCCGGTGCCGGTCCGGGAATTTGGTCGCAAGCAGAGGTGGGCACGGACTCGATGACGGGTGCGGACTCCGGCGTCGCTTCCGGCCTGGTCGTGAAATCTGCGGGCTCCACGGTGACGGGCGCGTCTGCAGCGGCAGTTTCAACCTCAGCCTGCGTCGCGTTCTCGTTCTCGACGCTCGACTTTGCCTCGATGGGCGTGGATGCCATGGTGGTGATGCCGGCGTTGGCGTTCTCGGGGTCATAGACGACCGTGAGCGCGATGGCAGGCTGCGGTACCTCGGGCTCCGATGCCGCCTCGGCAGCGTCCTGTTCTGTGGGCTCTTCGGGCTGATCGTCCTCAGCCTCGTCGCCAAAGACATCGCTGTTTTGGAACGCAGGCGTTTCGGATAGGTTAGCGGCTTCTTCGGCTGTCGACTTGGGAGCCTCGTTGAGCTCAGCAGTGGCTTCCTGCTCGGATATGACTACGGGCTCGGTCGTGGCAGCGATTTCGGTTTCGGCTTCTGCCGTTACCTCAATAGCGACTTCGATCTCTGTCTCGGGCTCGGGTTCCGGCACGACTTCAACCATGGCTTCGGGCTCGGGACGCTTAACGTGCTTGGGGCGCACGGCCTTGAGGTCCTTCTCGCCGCGCTTTTTCTTTTTGTAGGACTGCTTGGCGCCCTTGGCAGCTTTGGGCTTGTCCTCGCCTTTGGCAAGGGCGGCATCCCAAGCCTCGTTGGCGATGACGGTGGCATACAGGCGACCGCCCTTAAAGACAGTCAGCTTAATGCAGTCGTCGAGCTCCTCGAGCAGCTCGCGCGTGGACTCAAAGCCCAGGTCATATGCGACCATGTCACCAGCGGCGAGTGCCTCCTCGACCTGCGTCATAAACGTTTGCTTGCCGCACCCAATCGCGTCGCGCAGCAGGCGATACAGATAGATGTGGTTGCCCAGCGATAGCGTGGGCTTAACTATTGTCTTGCTCATGGCAAATCTCCTCTTTACACACCAAAGCATCTTACCATCGCGCGGGGCTTGCCATCTCGTCGCCCAAGGCAAACGGGCGCGACCGTTGCCGGTTCGCGCCCGTTATGCAGGTCGGTTATCTATGAGGGGCAAACGTGCTTAGTTGCCCGATGCCGTGCCTTGGCTCGAGCTGTCAGATGCCGTGCCGGACGCGGTTCCGCTCGAGCTGTCGGTGTTGTTATTGTCGGTGGAACTCGTGCCCGATGTATTGCCGCTCGTCTGGTCATCCGTGCTCGGCTGAGAGCCGTCAGTCGTTTGGCTTGAGTCGGTCGTGCTGGATTGCGTGCCGCCGCTGTTCGCAGAGGAATCAGCGCTCTGCGACTGATCGGGGGTGTTCGAGGACGAGTCGGTGGATGCGGAGGCGCCCTGCGAGTCGTCCTGCTGGCTTTGCGATTGACCGGTGTTATCCGCGTCGTGCTCGGTCGTGCGCGACGAAAGGATTGGCTCGGGACGCTCGCCCAGACCCTCACCGGCGGTGGTGATAAGGATGGCACCGGTGCAGGCGATGACCGCGACGATGGCGATGGCGATCGAGAAGATGATGACCTTCTTTTGCGTCTGGCTGCGCTCTGCCGCCGCCTTGGCGCGCAGGCTGTTGGGAGCGACGCGTGCCGTGGTCGCGCGCCCCGCAATCTGGCGCATCTCTTGCGTAGTCGCGGCGCCGCCCAGGTGCTCCTCGGCATTAAATTCAACGGGCTCATAGGCGCCGGCGGGGTAGTCGACGTCGGCGTGCGTACCTTTGAGGGCTTTGGCGCTGGCAGAGATAAAGTGGCGGTAGACCTGCGAGGACACAACGGTGATGACCGAGCTCACGGCGGCGCCGATCACCGATCCGGCGATACCGATTTTGGAAGCAAGCGCGACGCTCGTGGCGGCGGCTGCAGCGCCGGCGATGATTTGGGGAATGGAAATGTCGTCGAACAGGCCCTTTTTGGGCGCGATGGCCATGGTCTGTCCGATGGAATGGTTTTCGTGAACGCCGTTGTTGAGCGCGGCCGGTGTCATGACGCGTGTGCGCGGCGCGTCGGTGTACTTGGTTGTCATGCGGGACCCTCCCGGTGTAAATCTGCTTCGTTTCATGTAGCCATCAGGGTACCCACCAGATGTGAATCGTACGTGACATTTAACAGATACCATCAACTCATCAATAGCTCACCAAGTTGGTGGGATGCGGTTGCACCCGGCGGTTGAACTACAATAGGGCTTGCTAATTGTTGTGAATGGCGTCTACGCACGGGAGCATTCTTATGAATCTTCACCTTTCTCAGTCTGATGGCTTTTTGCGTGTGGCGGCGGCGTCGCCGCAGATTCGCGTGGCCGATGTCGAAGGCAATGCCGAGGTTGCGCTGGCGGCTGTTCGCGAGGCTACCGAGCGCGGCGTTCGCGCGCTGGTGCTGCCCGAGCTCAACTTGTGCGGCTATACCGCGGCCGACCTGTTCCATAACCGCACGCTGCTGCATGCCTGTGAGGCCGCTCTGGTACATATCCTCGACGAGACTCGTGAGCTGCCGATTGTCTTTACCATCGGTCTTCCCGTTGCAGTTGCCGAGAATATCTACAACTGCGCCGCCGTGTGCTGCGCGGGCGAGCTTTTGGGTCTTACGGCCAAAAAGTATCTGCCCAACTATGGCGAGTTCTACGAGCGCCGCTGGTTTGCTCCGGCGCCTGCGGATCCCGTGTGGGTTGAATTTGCCGGTCAGGGTCCGGTTCCGCTGGGTTCGGGGCTTGTCTACCGCTGCTGTG
>CBCSNG010000038.1:0-15671 GCA_965141635.1 uncultured Collinsella sp.
CGGCAATACGCTTGAGGATCCTTAAAAGAAAGTCCAGTTTATCCTTCCCACTCCAGTAGTCGCTATTTATTCAGTCCAAGTTTCGGGGCGCAGTTCAACAGCACCTTCGTGGTGGTTTTGCCGTCTTTATCGCGTTTGCCCAGATAAAGCCTGCCAAAATAAACCTGTCCCTTTTTGGTAGGTTTGGGAGAGAGGGCCGGGATGGACAAGGCTGAGTTGCGGCGGGCGGTGATTGCTCGGCGCGATGCTCTTGATTTGGACTTGCAGGCGGCGAAGTCTGCTGATATCTGTGCGCGGCTGGTTGAGCTGCTGGGCCGCTCGGATGCCGCGGCGCTGCACACCGTTGCCGTCTATGCCGCGATGGGTTCCGAGGTCGACCCAGCCGCGTTTGCCGCTGCGGCCGCCAAACGCGGCTGGCGCGTAGCCTATCCGTGTATGCTCTCGGCAACAGACGCCATGGCTTGTGGCCAGCGCATGTGCATGCGGGCAGTCTCTGCCGGCGATGCGTCCGAGGCCCCGTTTATCGCTCATCCCACGCGGGCCTTCGCGGCTACGGACATCGACAGCAGCCGCTTTCCTATCGTGTCTGCCGAAGCACTCGACATGATCGTCGTGCCGCTCGTAGCTTTCGACCGCACCGGCGCGCGCCTGGGCTACGGCGGAGGCTGCTACGACCGCTACCTGCCCATGCTCTCGCCCGCATGCCAAATCGTCGGCATCGCCTTTGACGAACAGCGTGTCGACCACGTTCCCACCGACGCCCACGATCTGTCGCTGCCCAACATCGTCAGCGCCTAAATGTCAGCGTACCTCCCGACAGCCTAGTGCTCCTCGCCGGCGCGGGCCAGGTCGTAGGGCGTGGTCTGGTAGACGTAGTAGTTGAGCCAGTTGGTGTAGAGCAACTGAGCCTGGCTGCGCCAGACGTTGCGCGGCTCGACGGTGGGGTCGTCGTTCGGGAAGTAATGCGCCGGCACCTGAGGGTTGAGCCCGCGCTTCACGTCGCGCTCGTACTCCAGACGCAGCGTGTCGGTATCGTACTCGGGATGGCCAAAGACAAAGAAGCGGCGGCTGTCGGTCGACTTGACGATGTACAGGCCCACCTCGTCGGACACGGCCACGACCTCAAGCTGAGGCTCGGCCTCCACGTCCTCGCGGCGCACATCGGTGTTGCGCGAATGCACGGCATAGAAACGGTCGTCGAAGCCGCGAACCAGCGGGCTTTGCGGCTTCACCAGATGATGCTCGAACACGCCGCTCGCCTTTGTCGACAGGTCGTACTTCTGAATACCGTAGTGGTGATACAGGCCCGCCTGCGCGCCCCAACAAATGTGCAGCGTAGAGTGCACGTGCGTGGTGGACCAATCCATGATCTGGCAGAGCTCGGGCCAGTAGTCAACCTCCTCGAACGGCATCTGCTCCACCGGCGCGCCCGTGATGATCAGGCCGTCGTAGTGGATGTCCCGGATGTCGTCGAACGTGCGGTAGAACGTCTCCAGGTGGCCGGCGCTCACGTGCGTGGCCTCGTGCGTCTTGGTGCGCAGCAGGTCCACCTCCACCTGCAGCGGCGTGTTGGAGAGCTTGCGCATGATCTGCGTCTCGGTGGCAATCTTGGTGGGCATGAGGTTGAGAATGAGCACGCGCAGTGGACGGATGTCCTGGTGCAGCGCGCGGTACTCGGTCATGACAAAGATGTTCTCGCTCTCGAGCTGCGCGGCGGCAGGGAGGGCGTCGGGGATGCGAATGGGCATGGATGCTCCTTACGAGTCAGTTGCAGCTATGGTACAACGACCGGCCCCATCCGCGCGAGCACATCGCCCAGCGATGCCGTCAGCGGCCCAAATCACTCCAAAAGTAGAGATTAAGGCATGTCCAAAAATCTACGGCGCTTTAGCCTAGCAAAGTGGCAGCAGGACGCTACAATGGTTCGACGCGAAAAACTCGGCCGAAAGGATACGTATATGTACCAGACGCGTAAGATCGGTGTGGTCGGCCAGGGCCACGTAGGAGCACATGTCGCCAACAGCCTGCTCATGCAGGGCATTGCCGATGAGCTGTACCTGTGCGATATCAACGAGGCCAAAGTGACGTCCGAGGTCCAGGACCTGCGCGACTCCCTTTCGTTTGTCCCGTACAACACCAAGATCGTCAACTGCTACGACCACTACGAGGAGCTTGCCTGCTGCGACGTCATCGTCAACGCTGCCGGCAAGGTCGCGCTGGCCGCCGGCAACCGCGACGGCGAGCTGTTCTTTACCACCGACGCCGCCCGCTCCTTTGCCAAGCGCATCGTCGACGCCGGCTTTGACGGCATCTTCGTGAGCATCTCCAACCCCTGCGACGTCGTGTGCACCGAGCTGTGGCACCTGACCGGCTACGATCCCAAGAAGATCATCGGCTCGGGCTGCGGTCTGGACTCCGCCCGCTTGCGCACCGAGATCTCCAAGAAGGTCGGCGTGAGCCCCAAGTCCATCGACGCCTACATGATCGGCGAGCACGGCTTTAGCCAGCTTGCTGCCTTTAAGGCCGCAACCATCGCTGGCAAAAACCTCAACGAGCTTCAGGCCGAGAACCCCGACAAGTACGCCTTCGACCACATGGAGGTCGAGGAGCTTGCACGCAAGGGCGGCTATGTGACCTACCAGGGCAAGCAGTGCACCGAGTACGCCGTTGCCAACTCCGCCGCGCGCGTCTGCGCCGCCGTGCTGCACAACGAGCACGCCGTGCTTTCGGCCTCTACGCTTATGACCGGCCAGTATGGCGAGGAGGGTATCTTTACCTCCCTGCCGTGCGTGATCGGTGCCGAGGGCGTCGAGGAGGTCTACACACTCGACCTTTCCGAGCACGAGCTCGAGGGCTTCCACAAGAGCTGCCAGCACATCCGCGACAACATCGCCCAGCTCGACTGGTGGGATACCGAGGCCTACGACGCCAAGTAAGCCGCTGGCTGCCGCAACCTTGCGAATCTATGCGCGATACTAAGCGGGCCGCGCCGGAAACCCACCGGCGCGGCCCGCTTTTTACGCACGCTGTTCGCTTGCGAATCGAAGGTGAATGCTTTTCCCGTTACCTAGTACTGCTCGATGCCCATATAGCGACGAACCTCGGGGCTGTGGTCGAAGACCTTGCCGCGTGCGGCGCGCAGCTCGCAACTCATGTTGTAGAAGAAAATCGGCTCCAGGTACGAACGCACGCTGGCAGGAACGTCGCCCACGCCGTACTCAAGCGCGTCGAGCACCATAATCGTATCGGTGTGCGTGTTGAGGAACGCGAGCGCGCGCTCCTCCATGGGGCGGCACTCGCCCGATCCGAGCTGCACAAAGTAGAACACGCCGGGCTCGGTGGCCTCAAACGGGCCGTGGAAGTACTCGCCGGAGTGAATGTAGCAGCAGTGCTGCCACTGCATCTCCATGAGCGAGCAGATGGCCATGGCGTAGGTCTGGCTAAAGTTTGGGCCGGATCCCAGGATATAGAAGAACTTATGCTGCTGGCAGAGCCCGGCAAAGCGATCGCCCAGCTCGGCGTTGACCTTCTCGCGGGCGGCGGGCAGCAGCGCATCCATCTGCTTGAGGCCCTCGTACATGTCGGCGAGTGCCTCGTAACCCTCCTGCTGGTCGAGCAGCTCGGCGGCGATCAGAGCGCCGATGCCCTGCGGCACCTCGGCCTGCGGCACGCCCTCGCCCCAGGGGTAGACCCAGGTAGTCCACTTGCCGTTGTCGATCTTGGAGCCCTCGCAGTCGGTGAGGGCAACGACCTCGGCACCGGCGGCCAGCGCCATCTCGCAGCCGTCGACGACCTCCTGCGTGTTGCCGCTGTGGCTGCAGGCGATGACGAGCGACTTCTCGCCAAGACTCTTGGGAGCCATCAGGCAAAACTCGCGTGCCGTGTAGACCGTCGAGGTAAACGTGGTTGCCTCGCGCTTGAGCAGCTCGTTGGCCGGCATCAGGTCGATCATCGAACCGCCGCAGGCGATCCAAAAGACGTTCTCGATCTTGCCCTTGCGCTCGATAATTTCCTGAATCAGATCGTGTGCATTCATGGTGATGCCCCTCCTTGTGCGGCGGTTTTGAACGACGACAGCTCGTACCTGCGGTCGTTCTATGTTGTCCTATTTATAACACGTGTAATAACACCCGTGAAGTCATTTCACCAAAGTTGTTCTATGTTGTTCTATCTGTGGACGTTAGATGTCGAAGACGTAGCGCGAGCCCACGATCTTTTGGCGGCCGAGCAGTAGAGGGCGCCCGCCAGCGTCGGTAAAGTACGCCTCCATATAGAAGAGCGGCTCACCGACCGGCACCTCCAGCAGCGGGGCCGTCTGAGCATCGGCAAGTGCAATCTCCACGGTGCAGGGGTCGGACTTAAGCGGCGCGCGACCCGAATGCTCGGCAACGAGCGCAAAGATGGAATTGTCCGTGAGGTCCTTGTCGGCAAGCGTCTGCAGATAGGGATGGTCGGCGAGCACAAAGGCGTTGTTCTCAAGCATGACAGGGATGCCGTCGGCTGTGCGCACGCGTTCGACCACGATAAGCTCGCAGCCGGGCTCCACGCCAAAGAACGCCGCATCCTCGTACGTCGCCGCGACCACCGTGCGCGACACCAGACGCGCACCCGGCACCATGTCGTTGGCAGCACAACCCTCAGTAAAGCTCTGGACGTCACCCTTCTGGCGAATCTTGCGCTTGAGCTTGGGAGCGCACACAAAGGTGCCCCTCCCCTGCTGGCTGTTGAGATACCCCGCACGCGACAGCTCCTCGATGGCACGGCGCACGGTGACGCGTCCCACGCCATAGGACTTCGCGAGCTCCATCTCGGAAGGAATGCGCGAGCCGGCTGCGTACACGCCGCGCGCGATCTCGCCCTTTAGGTCGTCCATTACCTGCTGGTACAGCGGCACGGCGGACACCTCGGCGCGCTCGGAACGTTCGGTCTTGCTATCGGCTACCATCGTTACGCTCCATCCCGCGCATGCTCGGACTCAAACTCTTCAATCGCCGCCATAAACTGCTCGCCAAAGGCGTCGGCCTTTTTCTCGCCAATGCCGTTGACCTGGATCAGCTCGTCGCGCGTCTGCGGGCGCAGGCGGCACAGGCCGCGCAGGGCCTTGTCGGAAAAGACCATATACGGCGCCATCTCCAGCTCCGCAGAGATCTCCTTGCGGAGGGCACGCAGGCGCTCGAACAGCTCGGCATCGTCGCCCACGCGCGGGCGTTGATCCAGCTCGGCCTCCTCGCGCAACAGATCCACCGCACGGCGGGCGCGGGCCGAGACCTTGCGCTTGGACGCGCGACGCTTAACGGTAAAGGCAAACGCCTCGTCCTCGACCTCGCCGGCACGCGGCCCCAGTCCCACGACCGGGTACTGCCCCTGCGAGGTGGCCAGATAACCGCGGCCGCACAGCTGGCCGATGATGTCCTTGATGCGCCCGACCGATTCGCCCGACAGCTCACCGTAGCCGCAGTCCTCGTCCAAATGCATCTGGCGAATGCGCTCGGTGTTGCCGCCGTGAAGCACATCGGCAATGAGCGACTTGCCAAAGCGCATGGGACGCGTGGCCACATAACGCACGGCGGCGCGGGCCATATCGGTGACGTCCTCGACCTCGAACTGCGTGAGACAGTTGCTGCAGTTGCCGCAGCCCTCGGCGTCGTCTGCCGTGCCGCCCGCGGCGGCTGCCGCATGCTCGGCCGCGGCCTCGTCGCCAAAGTAGCGCAGCATGTATTCGCGCAGGCAGCCGGTGGTATTGCAGTAGCCCTCCATCTGGCTGAGCAGACGATAACGGTTCTGGAGCGCCCACGCGCGCTGCTCGTCATCGAGCGCCTCGTCGGCAGCATCGCCGCGATCGATCAGAAAGCGGCGCATGCGAAAATCGTTACCGTTCCACAGCAAGTGACAGCTGGCCGGATCGCCATCGCGGCCAGCGCGGCCCGCCTCTTGGTAGTACGCCTCAATGCTCTCGGGCACGTTGTTGTGAATCACATAGCGCACGTTGGGCTTGTCGATGCCCATGCCAAAGGCGTTGGTGGCAACCATCACCTGAATGTCGTCGTCGATAAAGGCACGCTGGCTCTGGCGGCGGGCGTCGTTGCCCATGCCGGCATGGTAGCGGCCAACGCGAATGCCGCTGGGGCCCAGTGCCTCGGCAAGCTCACCTGCCAGCGCGTCGACCGTCTTGCGGGTCGAGCAATACACGATGCCGCTCTCGCTCGAATGCGCGATCACGTAGTCGCGCACCCACGCGGTCTTGGCCTTGTCGCCCATCTCCTCGCAACCAAAGTAGAGGTTCTTGCGATCGAAGCCCGTCACCACCGTCGCGGGGTTTTGCAGACCGAGCATCTGCTGAATGTCCGCACGCACACGCTCGGTCGCCGTAGCGGTAAAGGCCGCCACGATGGGGCGCTGCGGCAGGGAATCGATGAACTCGCGAATCTGCAGGTAGGCGGGACGAAAATCCTGGCCCCACTGGCTCACGCAGTGGGCCTCGTCAATGGCCACGAGCGGCACGCCAATGCCACCGTCCGCCGCGGCTTCCTGCGCAAAGGCTAAAAAGCGCGGCTCGAGCAGACGCTCGGGTGCCACATACATAAGCTGATAGCGGCCCTCGCGCGCCCGCTTGAGCACGGTATTTTGCTGAGCCGGCGTAAGGCTGGAGTTGAGATAGCTGGGCCGCGCACCCGCCGCGAGCAACGCACGGGTCTGGTCCTCCATAAGCGACAGCAACGGGCTCACCACAAAGGTGATGCCGGGCAGCATAAGCGCAGGCACCTGGTAGCAAATGGACTTGCCGGCTCCTGTGGGCATAACGCCGAGCGCATCGCGGCCGGCAAGAATCGCATCGACCATGCGATCCTGCCCCGGGCGAAACGAGGTGTAGCCAAAATAGGCGCCGAGCGTGTCGAGCGCCATCTGCTGCATGCTATCGGTCATGGTTTCCTAACGTCAGAATCATCTGCCGCCGATTATACGCCGCCACGCGGACCGGCGTCGCCCGGCTATCAGCCACGCTCATTCTGCGGGTAGTCATTGGGGACGTTCTTGAATGACCAGTCGTTTAAGAACGTCCCCAATGACTAGTCTCTTGACAAGCACGGAAACGTCGCAAGTTGAGCATAAGTCAGCGAAAACGCCCCTAAGCGAGCAAGGTGACGTGAAAGAGGAGGGAAGCGTACTTCGGTACGCGACCGACGATTGAACGTCAGATTGCCGCTTAGGGGCGTTTGCAGCGTCGAGCCGTTACGCGGTTTGGTAAAACCGCGTAACTTACATCACCATAACGTAGCGCGATCCCACGTAGTACTGCTTACCCATCAGGACCGGCTCGCCATTGGGGCCGATAAAGCCGGCACGCAGGTTGAGCAGTGGATCGTGCGGAGCGATGCCCAGCTCGGCCGCCTGCTCGGTATTGGCACGAACGGCCTCGACCGTGCGGTAGCCAACCGAGACAATCGGCGTTCCGCCAACACGCTCGACCTCGGAAAAAATCGACTTGTCCTCAAGATCGGCCGTCAACAGCTCACGGTAGGCGTCAAACGGCACAAAGATGTTCTCCTCAAAAATGGGCTCGCCGTCGGCCGTACGCACGCGCTTGATGTGCAGCAGCAGCGCGTCCTTCTGCAGGCCAAAGAACTCCATCTCGTTTTGACGTGCCGGCACAATCTGGCGATCGACCACATGCGCGCCCGCCTTCATGTCATTATCGGCACACAGCGCGGTAAACGTCTGCAGCGTCGAAGCGTGGAACTGGCGGTTGATGTGCGGCGTGGAAACAAAGGTGCCGCGGCCCTGCTGCTTAACCAGGTAGCCATCGGAGCACAGCTCCTCGACGGCGCGGCGCACCGTGATGCGGCTCACCTCGTACTGCTCGGCTAGCTCAAGCTCGGACGGAATACGCTCCTTGGGTGCATAAACACCTTTCTCGATCGCGTCCTTGATTTCGTCGTAAATCTGCTGGTAAAGCGGTGCATTTTTGGGCGCAGGCATATCTAATCACTCTTATCGGAATATCGAAATAACTAATACGTATATAACGTCTAGTTTCATGTTACCTCATATTGATAAAACGATACACCCTCCCTACCAAAAAGCGACAGCTTCTTTTTGGTAGGTTTTATCTGGGCAAACGAGAGCCTCCCGAAAGCAGCGAGGCTTTCGGGAGGCTCAAGCGGACAGGATTGGCCAGGCCGGCAAAATGCCAAAACCCTACTTGCCGTCGTCCTGCTGCAGGCTGTCCTGCTCGCTGAGGCGCGCCTGCCTGCTGGCCATGCGTGCGGGCTTGTCGGGATCGGGAACGGCCGTGGGCATGGGCTCGTCGACATGACCGCCCCACCAGCCGCCCACAAAGTTGAGCGTGTGGAACACGTTGATCACGGCCCCGGGATCAATGTCGCACACCAGCTTGATAATGTCCTGGCTCTCGTAGGTCGATACAACGGCGTGCAGCAGGTACATCTTCTCGCGGCTGTATCCGCCAATGACCTCGGCGCAGCTAATGCCATGCTGAAAATGGTCAACATAGGCGGTCATGACCTCGTCCGCCTTGCGCGTCGTGATCTGCAGCGTCACGCGGTCGTAGCGACGATAGAAGCTGTCGATGGTCTTGGTCGAAATAAACTGGAACACGATGGAGTACGCCGCCTTGTCCCAGCCAAACATAAAGCCAAAGATCGCCAGGATAAAGCAGTTGAAACCAAAGATGACGCCCCAGATGGTCTTGCCCGTGTGGTTGGAAACCCACAGCGCGATAAAGTCGGTACCGCCGGTGGATGCGCCGGACTTAAGCGCGATGGCAGCGCCCAGACCCGAGACCACGCCGCCAAAAATGATGAGCATAATCTTGTCGCCCAAAAACGGTGCGAAGTGAAAGACGTTGAGGAACAGCGATGAGAGCACGACCTGCATCATCGAGAAGATGACGAAGCGCTTGCTAATGCCGCTCCAGCATAGGAGCGCCACGGGAATGTTGAGCGCGAGCATACCGAGCGAGATGTCGATGTGAACGCCGCCGAGCGAGGTAACGCGATCGAGCAGGACCGCGACGCCGGTAAGACCGCTCGGAAGCAGGTCGGCGGGCTGAATGAACGCCTGGATCAGAAATGTCTGGAGAACGGCGGAAATGGTGACCGCCACGGCGGTAATAGCGCGGCGGACGATGGTGAGACGGCCGAGCACGAGCACTCGGTCCGTGAGCTGATCGATGGCGTTCGCCACGTAGGCTCCCTTCGAAGGCAGATGTGGTTGTGGGGCATGCCCGCGATTGTAGCATGGAGCGTGCGGGGGCGCTTCAATTCACCCTCCCTCGACAACCAAAACGGGACCAGCAACCCCCACGACCAAAGGCCCAAATTACAAGTGAGTAGACTTTTTACGATCTGCCAAGCACACCCAAAACAGACACCTCTGTGACCTGCGGTTTTACAAAGGAAGATATGCATTGTGCTCGGCCTGCGCCAAAAAGTCTACTCACTTAGTCCGAATCGAAGCCAAACGGATCAAAATCGAAACCAAATTGAGCCAGTCCACCGCAAAAACGTTTGAACTCGTGCTTCTCGCGGTGGATTGACGTTACAGAGCGGCCAAAATGTCGGACAGGTTGTCGATGACGACGTCGGCGGCGGACTGGTCCAGGTTGACGCCCTCGTGCGGACGCAGCGCCAGGACTCGAGCGCCGGAGCGCTTGCCGGCCTCGATGCCTAAAGGCGAATCCTCGATAACCAGGCACTCGGCAGGCTCCACCCCCAGCGCTTCCATGGCGCGCAGGTAGATCTCGGGGTCGGGCTTAAACGCACTGCACTCGTGGCCGCTGATGGTGTAATCCAGCACGTCGGCAATGCCAGCGATCTCCACCAGCTCGTCAATCAACTCACGATAGGACGAGCTCGCAATGGCACACTTCACGCCGTGCTCGTGCAGCTCGCGCATCACCGGCTCCGTCTGCTCGTTGAGCAGCTCGGCATACGGAACGGGGTGATCCGGGCTATAGACCTGCTTGTACTCCACGCGCAGACGCTCGCGCAGCTCAACATCGTCGGGCACCAGCGACTTCCAAATGGCAGGCTCGTTAGACCCCGAAAGATCGGGAATCTCGTCAAAATGGAACCCCTTCTCTTCCATAAACGCCACGCGACGACGGTTGTAGAACCACTCGGTATCGACCAGCACGCCGTCCATGTCAAACAGCACTGCCTTGATCATACGCATCTCCTCCCACCTGCCAAAAAGGGACAGGTTTATTTTGGTAGGTTTTATCTGGGATTTGCGACGCAACAGACACGCCCTCCCCAGAGCAAAAAAGGGGACGGGGCGCAAACCCCATCCCCTCTCAATCAACCCGTAAGGTCTACTTACTTGTGATTAGTAGGAAAGCTTCCACATGTAGCGACGCATGGTCAGCGGGTGCTGACGGGCCTCGGCGATCTGGTTGCCGTACTCGCGCATAACGGCGAGGTGCAGCAGCGGGTTGAAGTAGGTGACGACGCTCGCGGGCACGGCGTCAGCCAGGCCGTAGTCCTTGGAGTCGATCAGAGCGACCTTGGCGCCCATGCGCTCAAGGAAGGTGAGGGCGCGGGCGTCCATCGGACGGGTAGCGCCATCGGACATGAAGAAGACGTAGGGCTTACCCTCGGTGGAAACCTCGAACGGGCCGTGGAAGTACTCGCCGGTGTTGTAGGCGGCGGCGTCGATCCACTGCATCTCGGTGAACAGGAAGGCGGCGTGAGAATAAGCCATCTTCTCGGAGGCACCGGAAGCCATGAAGTAGATCATCTTGTCGTCCTTGAAGTCCTCGGCGAACTTCTTGGCGAGCTTCTTGCAGTGCTGAGCGGCGTTCTCGCAGAGCTCGAAGACGTTGGTGAGGCCGGTGATCATGTCCTCGTAGTGGTCATAGCCCTCGGTCTGCTGAAGGATCTCGACAGCAAGAGCGATGGCGTAGCCGGGCTTCTCGCACTTGGCAGCGAAGTTGGCGTGGAAGCCGTGAACGATGACGTAGTCAGCGTCGACGGTCAGAGCGGAGCCAGCCTTGTTGGTGAGGGAGACGACCGGGCAGTTGTGCTTCTTGGCGGTCTTGTTGGCCTCGACGGTCTCAGGCGTGGAGCCACCGAGGGAGCAGGTGATCACGAAGGTGTGCTCGTTGACCCAGGAGGGCGTGTCGTAGTTGAACTCGTTAGCGGTGAAGATCTGAACGTTCAGCTTGTCCGTGTTGTTGGCCAGGAAGTACTTGGCGGGGTACAGGTCGGACATGGAAGCACCGCAGCCGACGAAAGCGACGCTGTGGATCTCGTGGTTGGACAGGACGTCAGCGACGATCTGCTTAGGGAGGTTAAGGTCGATCTCGTACATCTGACACATTCCTTTCGATTTTTGCGGCGCCACATTGCCGGGCGCTCGCAGGGTTACCGTGGTTTGGACCGAGTCGCCGGCCCGTTGAGGATGTGACAAAGAGACTGCCCTTTGTCACGTATAGGGATGGAAGCCTGCCTGGGGTATGGGATGCCAGGCAGGCCCCCGGGGGAAAGCGGTTAGACGCTTGGTCGCGACTAGGCCAGGATGCCGGCCGCGGAGAGGGCGATGCCGCCCACAATGGCGATCACGAGAAGCCAACCGGTGTTGACGTTCTTCTTGATGAGCCAGTACATAAGGCCGGTGAGGCCAAGGGAGATCATCTGGGGCATCATGCCGTCCAGGATGTCCTGGATAACGACGGTGCCCTCAGCGAACTGCAGCGGGGTGGTGGCGCCGATCAGCGTAGCAATCATGCCACCCACGGACATAAGACCCACGATGCCGCAGACATACATGAGCTTCTCCATGAGGTCGCCGCCCTGAAGCTTGCTCAGGTACTCGTGGCCGCCCTGATAGCCCATCTTGGCTGCGAACCAAGTGATCAGCACAGAGGGGACGATGGAGATGAGCATGGCCAGGATCGGGCCCATGATGGAGCCCTGCTGAGCCAGCTGAACGCCCAGGCCAAAGGCGATAACGCGGATGGTGCCCTGGAAGAAGGAGTCACCGATGCCGGAAAGCGGACCCATGAGGGAGGTCTTGACCGCGTTAATCGAATCGGGATCGAAGTTCTCGGGATCCTTGGCGTACTCCTCCTCCATGGAGGCGGAGAGGCCCAGGATGAAAGCGCTCGTCTGCGGGGTGCAGTTGTAGAACGCCATGTGACGGTGGTAAGCCTCTTTCTTAGCAGCGAGCTGCTTGGGGTCGGACTCATCCGGATAGAGGCGATCGAGCGTGGGAACCATGCCGTAGAGGAAGCCCATGTTCATCTGACGCTCGTAGTTCCAAGAGGCCTGGATGGCCCAGGAGCGCCAGAAGAACTGGCTGACCTTCTTGTTCAGGGACACGTCCTTGGTTGCGGTTGCCATAGTGTGTTCCTCCTTAGTCTTCGTCGTCTTCGAGCGGATCGTAGTCGGAATCGACACCGGCGGCTGCATGGGAACCGTTGAACTTGAAGCCCATGAAGACGACAGCCAGGCACACACCGATCAGAGCGACCGCGATGACGGACAGGTTGAGGTAAGCGGCGAGCAGGAAACCGATGAACAGGAACGGAGTCATACCCTTCTTGATCATCATGGTGAGCAGCAGGGCCAAGCCGTAGGCGGTCATGATCTTGGTCGAAACGTTAAGACCAGTGGACAGCCACTCGGGAACCATGTTGACGATGGCCTGGACCAGGTCGGTGCCAACAAAGACGGCGAGGAAGATCGGCAGGAAGTACATGACGGCGTACAGACCGGAGCCGGCGCAGATGTGCATACGGTAGGCGGTCTTGAACTTTCCGTTATCGATCGCGCTATCTGCCACATGGGTGAGGGCGGCGATGATGGAACGGAACACGATGCCGAGGAGCTGACCCAGGACGGCGACCGGGATGGCGATCGTCATGGCGGTCTCGGCGGAAGCATCGGTCAGGCACGCAAAGGCAGCGGCCACGATGCCGCCCAGGACCATATCGGGCGGAACGGCGGCGCCGACCTGCACCAGGCCCATGGACACGAGCTCGACGGCGGCACCGACGGCAAGGCCGGTGGGCACATCGCCCAGCAGCAGACCGACGAGCGTAGCGCCAACGAGGGGCTGCTCGAAGTTAAGACGACCGAGCAGGCGGGAGTCCCACATGCAGAACACGCCGACGAGGCCGACGAGCACCGCACTGATGAACGTATTCATACCCTTCTCCTTTCAGTCAGGCAAAAGCCTGGTTGATTACAGCTTGGCGTCGATGTCGACGCTCTGATACGTAGGGGTCTGCTGGACATAGAGCTTGATGCCCATGTCGAGCAGCTGGTTGACGTCGGCCTTCTGGGTGGCGTCGAGGAAGACGGAGCTGTCCTTGCCGCCGACCTGATCGGCACCGTCGTGGTTGGCGGTGGCGCCCAGGTTGATGGCGTCGAGCTTGTAGCCCTGGCAGAACTGCAGCATCTCGGCAGTGTTGCCAAAGACGAACATGACGCGCTCGCCGAGGGTGTTGAGCTTGTCCATCTTGGCGAGGGCACGCTCGACGGTGAAGACGTTCAGGCGCACGCCCTGGGGCTTAGCCAGCTTAAGAGCGCCCTTCTTGATGTCATCGTTGGCGGCAGCGTTGTCAACGACGATGATGCGCTCGGCCTGAACCTTGGTGGTCCAGGTAAAGACGACCTGGCCGTGCAGCAGACGGTAGTCAAGACGTGCGAGGACGATCTTGGCGGGACCGGAGCTGTGACGGGACGCCTTGGCCTTCTTGGCGGGAGCCGCGGCGGCCTCGACCGGTGCGTTGGGGTTGGTCAGACCGGTGCGGGCCTCGTTGATGAGGGCCGCGAGCTCGGCGCCCTTGACGGGGACGGGGCTCATAGCGAGCGTGAGCGCCAGCGGAATGTTGAAACCGCTGACAACCGTGAACTTCGTGCCGTTCTTGGAAAGCTCGACCATGTTGTTGTTGACCGAGCTGCCGAGCATATCGGTCAGCACATAGACGGTGTCGTCCGCGTTGAACGTGGCGATCATGGCGTCCACCTTATTGGTGATGGGCTCCTTGTCGTCACGAGCAAGCGACACGACGTGGACGTTCGACACGTCGCCGAGAACCATCTCGAGCGTGTCTTTGGCGCCTGCGGCCAGGCCGCCATGAGATGCGAGAATGATCTGATTCATCTTGCCTCCTCCTTTTCGTTATGGTCATTATAACGTCTTATACGTTGCTTATATTGCTAATTAGTATAAAGACCGTTCGCGGGTGAAAATCGACCGTTGACGGGTTTAACGTACTTGAAACGTTGGGCCGGGTAGGCCGGCGCTGGCTGGATAACCCCAGGTCAGACCCTGCGCGCAATCCCCTATCGCACGAAGTACCAGGGGCTTTCCTGCACGGTGGGCTCCAGCGCGATGCCCGTGCGCTCGCGGAACAGATCCATATCCTGAGATTTTTCGGTCCACCACGCGTTGGGCTTAAAGGTCATGCTCTCGACAATACGTTTGGCAATGACGCTGTTGCGCAGCTTGGAGAAGTCGGTATTCATAATCAGGATGGACGCGAGCACCAGCACGATGCCCAGGACCTTGATCGCGCCGGCGGGCTCGGCGTAGATGCCAATACCGACCAGAACGGTCGCCACGGTTTCGAACGAAGCCACGACCGGCACCTTCGACGTCTCAAGATCCATCGAAAGGCCCTGCATATAGAAGATGTACGCAAGAGCCGTCGGAATAAAGCCAAAGCCTGCGAACAGCAGAATGAGCTGCGGAGACATTGCCGCGGCCACATCGGACCACGGAGCCGAAAGCACCGCCATAAAGCATCCGCCAAAGACAAAACCCCAAAACGTTACGGCCAGTGGATGGAGCGTCTTGGTAGCCATACGGCTAAACACAGCCAGCAGCGCACCGCAAAGTCCGGCGATCACACCCGACGCAACGCCCCAAGTCGAGAAATGGAAACCGGACAGGTCGCCGCTCGTCACCGCGAGCACACAACCCACAATGTTAAAGACGATGGCGACGAGCTTGTTGGGGGTCACGTCCTCGCGATAAAGCACGCGGCCGAGCATGACGCCAAACACCGGCGAGGTGTAGAGCAGCACCGAGGCCGTGGACATGCCCACCTCGCCCATGCACTCGTAATAGCAGGTGTTGGCGACGGCTAAACCGACGATACCGACAAGCGCGCAGGGAACAAGCTCTTTAGGACTTGCCTTGAACAATGCCATGGGACCCGAGGCTTTTCCCTCACGAGCACCTCCCTGGCAACCCATAAATGCCAAGACCGGAGCCATTAAGACGGCACCCGACAACAGGCGAAAGGCCGCCATGCTCTGAGACGAAACACCCAGGGCCGATATTCCGTTAACAAAGATTCCGATGGTGCCCCACATAAGCGCGGCGATCAGCACCAGCACATAGCCCAGATTGCTTTTCTTCAACGCAGCCTCCTCGGTATCGTTTCCAATATGTTTCGTACTACGTTATAGTCGTTATATACATTTTTCAAGACACAAATCGCCGAACGGAAAAATCTGCTTCCCCACATACTCATTGGGGACGTTCCCAAATGACTAGTCATTTAAGAACATCCCCAACGTCTAAGGCACCGCTGGTTGAGCATAAGTCAGCGAGCGGGCCGCATTTGAGGCAAGGTGGCGTGAAATCAAAACCACCCCTAAAAGGGGTGGTTTGCTCTTAGGGTATAACCCTTGGAT
>CBCSNG010000039.1:0-14969 GCA_965141635.1 uncultured Collinsella sp.
CCAGCGGCATTAAGTTCGAAGGCAGCGGTTTCTACAACACCGACCAGCGAAGCGGTGGTTCCAGCACCAACGCCACCAGCGGCTGCTGCGCCAACTGCCCGCATAGCCACTAGGAACCAAACAGCCCCGCGACCGACATCGATCGCGGGGCTGTTTCTTTGCGCTATAGGTGGCTCTATGAGTTGCGGTGAAATAAGGACTGTTTGGCGGATAGAAGCCGCTATTCAATCCCTATTTCACCGCAACTTAGTAGTTACTTGTGGATCAGGCGGGCGCAGAAGTGGCCGTCGTAGGAGTCGGCGTTTACGGGGACGCTTTGGAAGAGGCCTCGAGCGTTTTGGCGTACGGAAACGAGCTTCTTGGCCTGGGCAAACTCGGGGAGCTGCAGAATCTGCGATTCGGAGAGCGGCGCCACGGTAAAGCCGGCGCCCTCGGGAGAGGCCAGGAAGGCATCCACGACCTCCGTGTTCTCCTCATCAAAAACCGAGCAGGTGGCATAGATAAGCTCACCGCCGGCAGCAACGCGCGCGGCTGCTTCCTTGAGCATCGTCAGCTGTAGCTTGGGCAGCTCAGTCGTAACGTCGTTCTCGGTCAGACGCCACGGTATCTCGGGATGACGGCGCATGGTGCCAGTGCCAGAGCACGGCGCATCGATAAACACCGTGTCGAACAGGGCGGGCTCGCCAAGCATCGCGTCAAAGGACGTGAGCACCTCATTGAGCTCGCAGGCATCGCCCGACACCGTACGAACACCCGTTATACCCGCCTTATGCAGGCGCGCGAGATTCTGATCGCACTTGCGATCGTGCAGATCGAGCGCGGTATGCTGACGCTCGTACCCGGCACGCTTGGCCTGGCACATCATCACATAGGTCTTGGTGCCGCGACCGGCTCCAATCTCCAGGCAACGACCGGGACGTGTCGCGGCAGTAGCGATAAGCTGGGCGTTAAGGTCCGAGGCAACCGCGGCAGCACGCTCAAACACGCCCGATGCAACCGTGACCTGTGCATCGACCGGAGCATGGCAGCCCGGGAAGACAGGTGCCACAAGCTGCGAGATATACGGATCAGGCTTGGTTGCAAAGGCGTTCTCATGCAGGGCCAGCGGCGCGGGGGCCAAATTGCCGGCAAAGTTGAGCGCGCCCTCGGGCGTATCAAACGAGGCCATAATACGAGCGCACAGCCAGCGAGGGAGACCCATCAAACGCGAAAGGCGAACCAAACGGCGCTCGGACTCATCCACGTCGGATGCCGTGGCAAAGTCCTCAACGTTGTCCGCAACCTTGTGCAGCACCGCGTTAGCCAGGCCCGCGGCAGACTTAGCACCGCTGCGCACCAGCTCAACACCCTGGCTCACGGCAACGCGGCCCGGCGTATGCAGGTAGAGCATCTCGAAGGCCGAGATGCGAAGCGCCATGCGAACGCGCGGCGCGACCTTTTTAGGCTTATCCAAAAACTGATCGAGCAACTCATCCAAAATGCCCTGAGTGGCGGCAACACCGAGCGCCAAACGCGCGGCAAAAGCGGAATCGCGCTGGTCAATGGCCTTGGCGGAAGCGCGGGAAGACAACACGTCACGTGCGTACATACCGCGGCGATCGGCCTCCATCAACACATCGAGCGCAAGCTTGCGCGCGGGAGACAACTTGCTCATGACAGTACACCCCACCTAAGTTCGGTGCCCTGCAGGCCGGCAGCCCAGGCAGAAGCAGCCATGGCACGCTTGCCATCGGGCTTAACCTCGAGCAGTTCAACCGCGCCATCGGAAAGTCCCAGGTAAACACGCTTGCTCTTGACGGCAACAGTGCCCTCGCCAAGCGACACGTCGGCAGGCGCGGCATCGAGCACACGCACGGTCTTGCCGGCAATCACGCAACGGGCAGGCGCGGTATCGGACGAAGCGAGCACATGACGCACGCAATCGAGCGCAGCCATCTGCGGATCCAGACGCATCTCCTGCTTGGAAATCTTGGCAGCATGAGTGACGAGCGACTCATCCTGCTCAGTCCAAACGCCCGAGCCATCGGCAAGCGAGGGAAGCGTATCGGCAAGCAACTTGCCACCAAGCTCACCAAGCTCCATGGTCAGCGCCTCGGCATGCTTACCGACAACCGACGTAGACGCCTGGGCGCAATAAGCGCCCGTATCCACGCCATGCCCAATACGCATAATGGAAACGCCAGCAACCTCATCACCAGCAAGAATGGCACGCTGAATGGGGGCAGCGCCACGCCAACGAGGCAGCAGCGAAGCGTGAACATTCACAATACCAAGCGGCGCCATATGCAGCACCTCATCAGGCAAAATGCAGCCATAGGCAGCCACACAGAAAATATCAGCCTGCGCAGCCTGGAGCGCCTCAACAACCTCCGGCGTCATACGATTGGCCTCAACAACGGGCAGACCAAGCTCGAGCGCCTTGGCCTTAACGGGAGAAGGCTCAAGCTTCTTACCGCGCCCGCGAACAGCATCGGGACGAGTAATAACAAGCGCAATCTCGTTCCCAGCCTCAACAAGCGAAGTCAACGAAGGCACAGCAAAATCAGGCGTACCCATAAACACAATACGCATAAAGAACGTCTCCCCTCAACCAAAGCCGAGACGGCTACAAATAACAACGGAAAGCCAAGTACCCAGCCCATCCGCAATAACAATTCAACAAGAACAAATATACCCAAAACCAAAGAAAGAGCCGCAATAAAAGCAGCTCTTCCAACAAAGCAATTATCAGCGAAGACGCCCTTCCCTGGCCCGACGGCACCCGGGCGAACCGAGCCAAGAAAACGCAGTCCCCCGGTGCTGAGCGCCCACATATCGTCCCGCGCGCAGTTTCGCAGCGCAGCGAGAATGTTTGAGCACGGGATGATATGTGGGCGCTCAGCACCGGGGACGGTGGGACCTACTCCGTCTCGCCCGGTCGAGCGCCGCGGGCCAGGGCGTCCTGGTACTCCTTGACCGCCTTGATGCGCTGCATAGGTTTGAGTCGCTCGAACATGGTATTGCCGTGCAGGTGATCGATCTCGTGCTGCAGGCACACGCAGAACAGATCGCCCGAGGCCTCGTAGCGAATCAAGTTGGCATCCAAGTCATACGCCTCAACGACAACGTGATCGGGACGCTCAATCTCGCAGCTAATGCCAGGGATAGAAAGGCAGCCCTCGCTAAACGGCACCAGATGGTCACTCTGCTCAACAATAACAGGGTTGATGAGCACGTACGGGTCATAGTCGTTCTTGTCGCTGTAGTCGCAGTCGATGGTGACGAGCTGAATGAGCTCACCGATCTGCGGGGCAGCAAGACCACAACCGCCGTTGTCGAACATCATCTTCTTCATCTTCTCGGCAAGCGCCTCAATCGCTGGGGTGATCTCCTCGATGACGGCGCACTCCTGGCGCAGACGAGGGTCGGGCGACAGTACGATTCCGTTGGCTTCCATGGCCATCCTTTCGGGTTGTTACATCAAATCATAGGCGTCGACGTCAACGATCACGCTCACGCCGCGCACGGAGCCCACCTCTTTGAGGCAGGCGTCGATATCATCAGAGACATGGTACCCTACCGGCGACTTTACAAGCAGATGGAAGCGGTAACGGTCCTTGGCTCTCTCGATTACACACGAAGCCGGACCAAGCACCTGGGGCACGGCGCTCCCCGCCCGCAAAAAGTCGGGCGCGGCGGCATGCCAGCGACGCTTGAGGAGCTTCGCGATACGACCGATGTAGTCCCGCGCGTCATCCGCGTTCGTCGACCATACCAAGATGTTGGCAAGGCGCACGAACGGCGGGTACAGGGCGTCGCGGCGCTGGTCCAGGTCGTAGTCGGTAAAGATCGAGCGGTCGTGCTCGGCGACGGCGCGAATGACCGGGTCCTCGGGCAGATAGGTCTGGATGATAACCTCGCCGGGGCGATCGCCGCGCCCGGCACGGCCAGCGACCTGCTCCAGCAAATCGTAGGCGCGCTCCCCTGCTCTAAAATCGGGAAGCTTGAGGGCAAAGTCGGCATTGACCACGCCCACGAGCGTGACCTCGGGAAAGTCGAGGCCCTTGGCGATCATCTGTGTGCCCAGCAGCACCGCGCAATCGGCGGCATCGAACTGCTCGAGCAGCTTTTTGTGCGCATCCTTGCCGCGCGTGGAATCGGCGTCCATGCGAATGATGGCGACGTCGTCGGGCAGCATCTGGTGCAGTGCGTCCTCGATCTGCTGCGTACCCAGGCCCATTTTTGCCAGGTAGCGGCTGCCGCACTTGGGACAGCGACTCGTGGGCGCCGGATAGGGCTGCACGCGCCAAGACGATCCGCAGGTGTGGCACTGCAGCGTGTGCGTGCGCTCGTGGTACGTGAGTGCGGTGGAACAGTGGTTGCAGGTGGGCACGCAGCCGCATTCGCGGCACATCAGGAAGGGCGCAAAGCCGCGACGGTTGTGCAGCAACACGGCCTTTTCGCGGCGCTCGACTACGCGCTCGAGGCCCTCCATCAGCGGTTTTGAGAACATGGAGCGACTGCCGTGCGCGAACTCGCGGCGCAGGTCGGCAATGCGGACTGTGGGCAACACGGCGTGTCCCGGGCGCTCGGGCATCTCGACACGCGTCCAAGTGGCACCGTTGTACGTGCCGCGACGACAGCGGTCGAGGGCCTCGGCAGAAGGCGTGGCCGAACCCAGCACGAGTGGGCAGCGATAGCGGCGCGCCATCTCAGACGCCACCTCGCGCGCATGGTAGCGCGGGCTGGAACCCTGCTTGTAGCTGGTCTCGTGCTCCTCGTCGATGATGATGAGACCCAAGTCGCTGAGCGGGCAAAAGAGCGCCGAGCGAGCGCCCACGACCACGCGCGCGGCACCGCTGGCGACCATGTCCCACTGGTCCAGGCGCTCGCCAGCAGAAAGACGCGAATGGAACACAGCGACCGTCTCGCCAAAGCGCGAGCGGAAGCGGCCGACGGTCTGGGCCGTCAGCGAGATCTCGGGCACGAGCACGCAGGCCGAACGGCCTGCCGCCAGCACGCGCTCAATCGCCGAGAGGTAGACCTCGGTTTTGCCGGAACCGGTAACGCCATCGACCAGCACCACATCACCATGAGCGTCCAAGCGTGCGCGCTCAATCTGCGCGAGCGCCTGCTGCTGGCCGTTCGTAAGCGCGACCGGCGCCTTGCCGCTCGCCGAGGAAAGCGAGGTCTGCTCGCTGCAGCCGCGCCAGGCGCGGCGCTCCTCCACCACCACGACGCCTCGTTTTTCGAGCGCTTTAATGGTCGTCGACATACTGTTGAAGAGCAGGTTGAGGTCGCGCGTCGTGACCGGGCCGCATTGGAGTGCCTCGATGAGCTGACGCTGACGGACCGCGGTCTTGGGCGGCGTGTAGTCGAAACCCTCGGGCGTGAGCATGACCCAACGGTTTTGGATGGGTTTAACGGCGGGGTGCTCAACGGTCCACACGCCGTCGTCGCCCTTGACCACGCGCGGGCTTCCACCCGGGGGCAAGAAGAGGCGCAGGCACTCGGAAAGCGTTGCGACGTACTCGCGGCTCATCCAGCGCGCAATACGGGCAGCCTCGGCGGTAAAGAGCGGCTTGCTGAGGATAGCCTCGATAGGCTTGATGCGCACGGAATCGAGAGCGTCGTTACCTTGCAGGTTGGCCAGCTCGGGCGCGATGTCGACGATGTATCCAGCGGCCGCACGGTTGCCAAAATGAACGAGGACGGTGGAGCCGATCTGGACATCGTTGGCGAGTGGCTGCGGGATGCCGTAGGCGAACGGCTCGGACAGCGCACGGGTCGGGATGTCGAGGACTACGCTCGCATAGGCGGCGACGGGTTCGGGTGCGGGCTCGGGCTGCGCCGGGGCGGCGGCAGGGGCCGCGGACTTCGGAGCTTCTTTAGGTTCCGGCGAACCAAACAGCGAAAGTTGCTCGGCCATGGCCTCAGCACCTCCTATCCCATACGTCTACAGAAACAAGAGCCCCGCTCGGGTGAACGGGGCTCGGATGCATGCGTTTACGCAGCTGCTACAGCGCCATCGTGCGGGCGCGGTCGATGCGTGCCAGGCAGTCGTCGCGGCCGACGAGCGCCATGGTCTCGCCCAGCGGAGGGCTCACCATGTTGCCGCAAACGGCGACGCGCACGGCCTGGAACACCACGCGCTTCTTGAGGTCCATCTGCTCGGGCAGCGGCTCAAGCGCAGCGTCGATGTTCGCGGCGGTCCACTCGGTAACACCCTCGAGCGCGGCCTTGGCGGCATCCAGAATGGCGCCCATGCCTTCCTTGGCCAGGCCCTTGTTGACAGACTTCTCGTCATACTCGAGCGTCTCGGCCGTAGCAAAGATGGGAGCGGCGACGGTCACGGCATCGGCCGGCATCTTGGTGCGCGGCTTGACGATGGCGGCAAGCGCATCGATCCAATCCTCGCCGTACTCGACATTACCCTCGATGAGACCCGCCTCATGCAGCTCGGGGACCATGATCTCGTCGGCAAACTGAGTGTCGGACATGCCGTTGATGTACTCGGCATTGACCCAGTCGAGCTTCTTGGGGTCGAAGGTCGCCGGGTTCTTGGAGATGCGGTCGAGCGAGAACTTGCTGGCCAGAACATCACGCGGGATGATTGTGGTCTCGCCGTCGAGCGACCAGCCGAGCAGCGCCAGATAGTTGACGAAGGCATCGGACAGATAACCGGCGTCGCGGTACTCCTCCACCGAGGTGGCGCCGTGGCGCTTGGAGAGCTTTTTGCCGTCGGCACCCAAGATCATGGAGATGTGGGCGAACGTGGGCACGGGCGCGCCGAGGGCCTCGTAGACCATGACCTGGCGCGGGGTGTTGGACAGATGGTCGTCGCCGCGGATGACGTGGGTGATCTTCATCATGGCGTCGTCGACGACGGTCGCGAAGTTATACGTAGGCGTGCCGTCGGAGCGGAAGATGACGAAGTCGTCGAGCTCCTTGGCGTCGAAGGTCACCTCACCATGGACGGCGTCGTGGATGACGACGTCGCCGCGGTCCTCGGGCACCTTGATGCGCAGGACATAGGGCTCGCCGGCCTCGATGCGGCGGCGTGCCTCCTCGGGATCAAGGTCGCGGCAGCGGCGCTGATAGCCCTGGAAGGGGTCCTTGCGCTCCTGGGCGGCCTTGCGATCGGCGTCGAGCTGCTCCTTGGTGCAGAAGCAGGGATAGGCCTTGCCCTCGTCCCAGAGCTTCTGGGCGGCCTGCTTGTACAGGTCCAGGCGCTCGGTCTGGGCGTAGGGACCAAAGTCGCCGCCCACCTCGGGACCCTCGTCCCAGTCCAGGCCCAGCCAACGCATCGCGCGCAGAATGATCTGCGTGTTCTCGTCGGTGGAGCGGGTGGGGTCGGTGTCGTCGATGCGCAGGATGAACGTGCCGCCGTTTGCGCGGGCGAAAGCCCAGTTATAGATAGCGGTGCGGGCGCCGCCGATGTGCAGCTTGCCCGTCGGTGAGGGTGCAAAGCGGACGCGAACGTCTGATGCCATGGAAATCTCCTCGATTGCAGGATGGATGTCTATCCGCATCAGTATAAAGCAACAAAGCAACCTCCGCACAAAGGGCACCGACCTACTCATTGGGGACAGACTTAAATGACCAGTCCTCCTTTCGACTGGTCGTTTAAGTCCGTCCCCAATGAGTAGGTGCGGAGAGGGTGTGAATATTCGATTTACGCGATATGATGTGCCCTTGCATATAGAGCCCGGCGGAATGGTAACGGTCGCCGGGACACGTTTTTGAAAGGACAATCATGTCAGAAGAGCTTCGTTCCATCCCACCCCAACACGGGTCATTTGTTTTTACGTCGGAGTCGGTGACTGAAGGTCATCCCGATAAAATTGCTGACCAGATCAGCGACGCCGTCCTCGACGCAATCCTCGCTAAAGAAATAGAGCTGCAAGAGCAGGGCTACATTGCGCCCAACGGCGTGCCCGCCAACGTTGAGAACGTCCGCTGCGCCTGCGAGACCCTCGTGACCACCGGCACCGTCATCGTTGCCGGCGAGATCCGCACCCAGGCCTACGTCGACGTGCAGGAGATTGCCCGTGGTGTTATCCGCCGCATCGGCTACAACCGCGCAAAGTTCGGTTTTGACTGCGATACCTGCGGCGTTATGAGCCTCATCCACGAGCAGTCGCCCGATATCGCCCAGGGCGTCGACGAGTCCTTCGAGACCCAGACCGGCGCCACCACCGACCCGATCGACCTGATCGGCGCCGGCGACCAGGGCATGATGTTTGGCTATGCCTCCAACGAGACCAAGACCCTCATGCCCATGCCGCACTACCTGGCGAGCCGCCTGGCCGAGCGTCTGGCCGCCGTGCGCCACAACGGCACCCTGCCCTACCTGCGCCCCGACGGCAAGACCCAGGTCACGGTGCGCTACGAGGACGGCAAGCCCGTCGAGGTCACGACCATCGTCATCTCCACGCAGCACGCCGCCGAGATCGAGGACATGGGTAAGATCAAGGACGACCTCATCGAGCACGTCATCACCCCCGTCATGGCTGCCGAGAACATGCCGTGGGACAACGCCGACATCTATGTGAACCCCACCGGTCGCTTTGTCGTGGGCGGCCCCATGGGCGACACGGGCCTGACCGGCCGCAAGATCATCGTCGACACCTATGGCGGCTACGGCCGTCACGGCGGCGGCGCCTTTAGCGGCAAGGACTGCACCAAGGTCGACCGCTCCGCCGCATACGCCGCGCGCTGGGTCGCCAAGAACGTGGTGGCCGCCGGCCTGGCCGACCGCTGCGAAGTCGAGCTTGCCTACGCCATCGGCGTGTCCAAGCCGCTGTCTATCATGGTCGACACCTTCGGCACCGCGCATGTTGCCGAGGACAAGATCGTCGAGGCCGTCGAGAAGACCTTCGACCTGCGCCCGGGCGCGATCATCCGCGACCTGGACCTGCGTCGACCGATCTACGAGAAGACGGCAGCCTACGGCCACTTCGGCCGAGAAGACGCCGACTTCACCTGGGAGAAGACCGACCGAGTCGAAGAACTCAAAGCAGCCTGCGGCCTGTAAGCTAACGAGAAAAGCCACAGCCAAAAAACAACGCACCAAAAGAAGTACCGGCTCCAACCGGTACTTCTTTTTTTATTTAAACGGTGGTGAAGATGTTTCGATATGCAAGGTAAGACACGTCCCTAGCTAATGAATTTTGCCATCTAGCAGCTCCAACCATGTATCCTTAGTCCCGAGGGGCGGGGCATAAGGTCGATCGCGAGTTCCGCACGAGCCGGAGAGCACTTAATGTGCTCTCCGTGCGAGCAGGACTGTCCGAGCAGGCGACCTTATGCCCCGCCCCTCGGGACGACGGAACAGACCAAAGGAGCAGCCATGGCAGGCAAGCCGCAAACACTAGCTACGACCTCGGCATTCGAGATCTTGGGGCCCGTCATGGTCGGCCCCAGCTCGTCGCACACCGCCGGCGCCCTGCGGTGCGCCCAGGTGGCCGCCAGCCTGCTCGAGGGCCGCATCACCAAGGTCACCTTTGGCCTGTGGAACTCCTTCGCCCACACCTACCGCGGCCACGGCACCGACCGCGCGCTCGTCGCGGGCATCCTGGGGCTCGACACCGACGACGAGAATATCAAGCAGGCCTTCGACCTCGCACGCGAGCAAGGCCTCGATTATCACTTTGACATCAAGGGCGATGACGCCTCCATCCACCCCAACACCGTCGATATCGAGATGGTCGACGACACGGGCGCTACGGCGCAGGTCCGCGGCGAGAGTCTGGGCGGCGGCAAGATGCGCATCAGCCGCATCAACGGCGTCGGCGTCGACATCTCGGGCATGTATTCCACACTCTTCGTGGCGCACCAGGACGTTCCCGGTGTGCTCGCCGCGCTTACGAACCTGCTCGCCTACGCACACGTCAACATTGCCTTCTGCCGTACCTACCGCACCGAGGTGGGCGGCCAGGCCTACTCCGTCTTTGAGACCGACGGCACACCCGACGACACTGTCATCCCCATGCTGCGCAAACTCGACAACGTCGGCTACGCCACCTTTATTGAGCTCCCCGGCTCGGCATCATCGCTCTCCCCCGGCGTCTCGGCCAAGGAGGTCTTCGACGACGGCGAGCAGCTGCTCGACGCATGCGAGGAGCTGGGACTCAGCATCGGCGCCGTCATGGCCGTACGCGAGGCGCGTCTGACCGGCGAGGAGCACGCCGTCGCCGCCATGCGCCGCGTGCTCGACGTCATGCGCGAGGAGACCACGGCCCCCATCGCCAATCCGCAGCGATCGCTCGGCGGGCTTATCGGCGGCGAGGCTAAGCTCGTCGATGCCACCGGCCGCAACGATTTAAGCGCAAGCCTGATGGGCACCGTTCAGACCGATGCCGTGGCCCGCGCCATGGCCGTACTTGAGCGTTCCGCCACCATGGGCGTGATCGTCGCGGCCCCCACGGCAGGCTCCGCGGGCGTCGTGCCTGGCTGCGTGCTGGCCCTGGCCGACCACCTGCAGCTCGATGACGAGCAGGTCATGGACGCCCTCTACTGTGCCGCCGCCATCGGCCTCAACCTCACCACGAGCGCCTGCGTCGCCGGCGCCGAGGGCGGCTGCCAGGCCGAGGTGGGAAGCGCCGCCGCCATGGCTGCTGCCGCGCTGGTGCAGATGCTCGGCGGCACCCCCGAGCAGGCACTCGACGCCAGCTCCATCGCGCTGAGCAATCTGCTGGGCCTCGTTTGCGACCCCGTGGGCGGACTGGTCGAGGTGCCGTGCCAAAACCGCAATGCCATCGGCGTGGCCGCGGCCTTCAGCTCGGCCCAGCTCGCGCTCGCCGGCATCAAGAGCCTGGTGCCGTTTGACCAGATGGCGCATGTGATGCTCTCGGTGGGCCACGCCCTGCCGGCAACCCTGCGCGAGACGGCCAAGGGCGGCATTGCTCAAGCCCCGGCCGCGCTTTCTGCCTGCGCCAAATGCGGCATATGCGGATAGACAGACTTCTCCAAACTGATACTGTTTCCGCACCACAAACAACAGGCTAATCGCTATAATGCAAGCCCAGTTAAAACACGATGAGCCGCAAGGCGAAACTCGAAGGAAATATATACGATGTCGCAAATCGACCGCAGCAGCATGATCCCCGATCCGCAACAGCCCAGCAGGCATACCGGCGGCGTCCAATCGCCGCGCCCCATCGCTCCGGCTCACACCCAACAACACGGCCCGGCCAATGCCTCTCAGCGTCCGAATCAGCGTCAATACCAGCCGCATCAACAATATCAGCAGCGTCCCGCACATGGTGCCGCCCCCAAGCAGGGACCTTCGCACGCTCGCGCGGCAAACAATCGCGGGCCCGCGGACAAGCGCACCAACAAAAGCAGCAAGTCGGGCGGAAAGACGGCCCTCTTTGTCGTCCTCGGCCTCGTCGCGATCGTCTACATCGTAGGCGTCGTGGCGTTCTCGCAGGTCGCTTACCCCAACACCACCATCGCCGGCGTCGACATCTCGCTCTCTAACGCATCTTCGGCAGCCACCAAGGTCAACTCGGCATGGAAGCACTACAAGCTCACCGTTTCGGATGACAGCTTTAGCTGGACCTACCAGCCCGAGTCCGACGAGCCCATCGTCGATGGCGAGGAAGCCGCCCACGAGATTATCAGCAAAAACGAGCCGCTGCTGTGGCCATCGCGCCTCATCGCGTCGCTCAGCGGCAAAACCGATAGCGCTACCAAGAACGACTCGGTCGACTTGGACCAGGACGTCGACCTGTCCATGCTCTCCGATGCCTTTGACCAAAAGCAGTTTGAGGAGGGCCTGGGCAGCGCCATCGACGAGTTCAATGAGGGCCGCTCGGGCACCTTCGAGGCCGCCAGCTCCTATGACGAGAAGGCCGGCAAGTTCACCGTTGAGAAGGCCCGTTCCAACGAGAAGATCAACCGCGAGCATGTCATCAAATATGCCGAGATCGAGCTCGCGTCGCTCGCCGAGAACGTCGATATCACCAAGATCGGCAACGACGCCTACGAACCGCTCAACGGCACCCTCACCAACGACCAGATTCAGGCTGCCTGCGATGCCGCCAACAACTTCCTGGGCGTCAACGTGACCCTTAAGCTCAACGGCAACGATGCCGGCAAGGTCGACGGTAGCTCGGTGCTGCAGTGGATCAGCTTTGCCGATCCGGCCAACCCCACGCTCGATACGTCGCAGATCAGCAGCTGGGCCGCCGAGCTCGCCAACGGCTTTAACACCGTGGGCACCACCCGCTGGTGGACGCGCGCCGACGGTAAAGAGTGTGCTGTCGAGGGCGGCGACTTTGGCTGGTCCATCGATAGCGACACGCTCGCCAAGCAGGTCGAGGACGCTATCAATAACAAGCAGACCGGCGATATCGAGATTTCGTACTCCAAGAAGGCCGACACGTTTACCGCCAAGGGCGAGCCCGATTGGAAGGCCTATATCGACGTCGACCTGTCCGAGCAGCACGCGCGCTACTACGACGAGAACGGCAATATCGTATGGGAGGCCAACTTTATTTCCGGTAAACCGGGCGAAGACGCCACCCCCGAGGGCGTGTGGCAGATCAACAGCAACGACGGCGCAAGCAAGCTCATCGGTGCCAAAGACCCCGCGACCGGAAAGCCCAAATACGAGAGCCCGGTCAGCTACTGGATGCCGTTCGAGGGCAATATGGTCGGTTTCCACGACGCCACCTGGCAAAACGATTCGAGTTTCGATAGTGCCGAATCGTACAAATGGTGCGGAAGCCACGGCTGCATCAACCTGCGCCTGGCCGATGCCAAGGCGCTCCACGACTGCATCAGCGTGGGCCTGTGCGTGGTCGTGCACTCGTAGGAAAACACGCCTTCGCACAACGGGGAACTGACGCTCCAATCTAACAGTTCCGAAAGATACCGCCATAATGCGCCCGCCTCTCGCGACGGGCGCATATACTTATCGAGGAACTTTCTATAAAGGAGACGCCATGTCGAATGTCCCCACCACTACCCCGGGACCGAATGATCCCGAGCGAGCGCCCGAGGGTGCCACCGAAACGCTTCCCCTCATTACAAACGTGCACGCCACACAGCAAAACGGCAGCACAAGCGATACAACCGAGATTTCTGACGAAGAGGCCTATGCCAAGCTCAAGGCGAAGCGTGCCGAGCGTCGGCGCAAAAAGCTCATCCGACGCGGCATTGCGGCCGGCGTCGTGGCCGCCATTGTGCTCATCGCCGTTGTCGTGACCTTGGTCATAAACGCACGGCCCGCAGGTACCGACGGGCCGGTGACCGACATGGTCACCGAGGGCACGTTTACGACCACCGTCGAGGCTAAGGGCCAGCTCAAGCCCATCTCGGCTTCGGTGGTCTCCCCTTCTGTCGACGGCACGGTGGCATCGATCAACGTGCAGGCCGGCCAGTCCGTCAACGAGGGCGACGTGCTCATGACCATTAAAAACGACGAGCTCGATCGCAACGTTGCCGAGGCGCAGCGTGCGGTGACTGCCGCACAGGAAGACCTGAAAAACGCGCAGGCGGCGCTCACCGCCGCACAGGCAGCACCGACGCTGGATGGCGACGGAGCGACCGCCCCGACGGATGTAACCTCCGACGCCAGCGCCGTCTCGAGCGCCCAGCGCAATCTCGCCTCGGCCCAGGCAACCCTGGACCAGGCAAATGCAAAGGCGGCAGAGCGCACCGTAAAGGCCCCCAGCTCGGGCAGCATCGTCGAGCTCAATGCCAAGGTCGGCGCCACGGTGACCGGAGGCATGGTCATGGGCGAAGGCGACACGAGCGGCGGCAAGCAGTGCATGCAGATCGCCGACCTCACCAAGATGAAGGTGACGGTTCAGGTGGGCGAAAAGGACATCGCCAAGATCGCCGTGGGCCAGAACGCCAACGTTACCTATCCCGCGTTTCCCGATATCGTGAGCCAGGGCACCGTCACGGCTATCGCGTCGGTGGCAAACTCCGATGCCGCCAACGGTGGCGGCGGCAGCGTGACCTTTAACGTCGACATCCTCATCGAAGCACCTGACAGCCGCCTTAAGCCCGGTATGACTGCCGAGGTCTCGGTGGTAACCGAGCAGCTCGACGACGTGGTCATGGTACCCACCATGGCACTGATGACCGAGGACGGCGAGCACTATTACGTCAACGTGGCCACTGATGACGAAGGCAAGGAGACGCGCCGCGTGAAGGTAACTGTCGTGACGCAAAACGACAACGACGCCGTGGTCGGCAAGACGCAGGTCAAGCACGATGACCAGGGCAACGAGATCAACCCCGACGTGCCGGTTACCAAGCTGCGCGATGGCGACACCATCGTGGTGGATACCGGCGCGGGCATGACGGCAGACGGCGGCGACTCTGGCAGCATGTCTGCCGATGAGGGAATGTAATGCGCCCCGTCATCGACATCCGCAACGTGCATCGCATTTTTGAGAGCGAGGCCGGTTGCGTCCATATCCTGCATAACGTGAGCCTGGCAGTGAATCCCGGCGAGTTCGTGGCCATTACCGGCCCTTCGGGCTCGGGCAAGTCAACGCTCATGAACATCCTGGGCTGCCTAGACAAACCGACGGCGGGCGACTATTACCTGCAGGGGCTCAATGTCGCCGAACTCGACGATGATGAGCTCACAGAGGTGCGTGCGCTGAGCATCGGCTTTGTCTTTCAGAGTTTTAACCTGCTGCCGCGCCTGTCAGTTATCGAAAACGTCATGTTGCCGCTGTCCTACACCAATGTGCCGCGAAGTCAACGCGAGATGCGCGCCGTACACGCGCTGCAAGCCGTCACGCTACCGGTCGACCATTGGGACCACCGCATATCGGAACTCTCGGGCGGACAGATGCAGCGCGTTGCCATCGCGCGCGCCCTCGTCAACGATCCGCCCATCATCCTGGCCGACGAGCCCACCGGAAACCTAGACTCGGCAACTGGTGCACTCGTCATGGAAACCTTCCACAAGCTCCAGGAGCGCGGCAAGACCATCGTGCTCATCACGCACGACCCGGGCA
>CBCSNG010000040.1:0-13400 GCA_965141635.1 uncultured Collinsella sp.
AACCATGTCAACTGAACCTGGTTCAGGCTTCAATGCAAGAAGAAGCAGGCCGAGGTCCAGATTTCGGACAAGAAGAGGGCGCTCGCGCGCGAGGCGCGCAAGGCACGCAACCACGCGCTCATGGTCGCCGGCGGGCTCATCGTGAACCACGCGCCGTGCGGCAACTGGAAACGCATCGACTGGGACAGGCTTGCGGCGTGAATCGACCGCCACGGATACAAGATCACCGGCTCCACGCAGCACGGAATCTGGACCCGTAACCTTTCGTAGCCCAGATCAAAATACCGATTGTTTCCAGAAATCCTCTAGGAGGCGTCTAGATAGAGGATTTCTGGAAATGCAAATAACAATAATTTAGATTCCGAGCGTATCGACCGGAGCAACAACGATGCCTTCGCTAGTTACGTGAGCCGGCATACCAAACCCGATGACGATGAGTTTCGCCGCAGGCGGCCTCTCCCCGCGATCGACCAGCTTTCGCTCAAGTCGAAGCAGATTTTCCACTGCCTCTGGGACTTGGGGGCTCCCGAGCTTAACCTCAACGGCAACCCACGAGCCGTCACGACGATGGACAATCGCGTCGACCTCTAGGTCGTCAGCGTCGTGGTAGTGAGATACGGTCGCATCGCTGGCCGCCGCGTAAACCTTGAGATCGTGCAGCACAAGGGATTCGAAGAGCAAGCCAAGGGTCTTCGGATCGGATGACAACGACTCCGGGTCCGCACCGATGAGGGCGACGGCGAGCGATGAGTCCGCAAGGTGCCGCTTCGCGCCCTGCCGCAACTTCACCGGCGACCTGAGAGCCGGATGCCACGCGGGGACATCGTCGACGATATTGATACGGCGCAGCGCGTCCATGTAGCCGGTAATCGTATTCTTTGAGACGTCAACGCCCAAATCCCTTTCGATGGACCTCATGCCGGCAAGAGTCGATTCATTGCGTGCAAGCGACGAGAGCAAGGCCCTTACCTTAACCGGGTCGCGTTTCACTCCATCCGCCCTCGAAACGTCAGACTCGCAAACACCGTCAATATAGGCGGCGGCTATCCGCATTGCGTCGGCAGTTGTCTTACCGACCGCTTGGGGCCAACCGCCGCGGCAGAGCAAATCCGCGATACCGGCGATACCGGCGATGGATCCGAGTGACGCCGCAACGGAATCGCCATCGAGCAGCGCACCAAGCGAGACCGCTCCCGACGAAATACCGAGCTCGAAAAGCGTCATGGTATCCATCCGCAAACGGGCGATTCGACCCACACCGCTGTGCATCGGCTGGTTCTCGGCTCGCGGCGTCGCAGATCCGGTGAGAATGAACTGTCCTGGCTCCCCTCCCCTGACATCGCATTCGAATCGCACGGCATCCCATAGCTTCGGTTCTTCCTGCCATTCGTCGACAAGCCTCGGGGTCGGTCCGACAATTGCTTGGGCCGGATCGAGACGAGCGAGCTGGAGGGCCGCAAAACCGCCAGATGGGTCGGAGAGAGATAACGATGACTCGGCAAATCTCTGAGCTGTCGTTGTCTTTCCACACCATTTCGGCCCCTGAATGAGCACTGCACCAAAAATGCCAAGGTCGCGCTCGACCAAGCAGTCAACACAACGTCTTATATACCTATCCATCGGCTTTCCCTCCAATCATTCATTTGAAATTATAGCGTCTATCTGCGTCGTTGGGACAAATAACGATTACTTATTGGGACGATTGACGGTAATTTATTGGGACGATTGACGATAGCTCGTTGGGACGATTTCCATTTTCTTAAGGCACTAATCAACGAGACCCACTGTGAACTGTGAGACGGATAAATTTAGCTGACGCCTCTCATGAGTTCAGCAATGCTGATTTGAAATCCGTCGGCAATCTTCTTGAGATTTGAGAGGCTGACATTACGCCGACCTACTTCAATGCTCGCGTAGTAGGAACGATCCATTTCAATCAAATTGGCGAACTGCTCCTGACTGCACCCGAGTCCAGCGCGGAGCTCTTTGCATCTCATGCCGAATGATTTCTGAAGCGTCGTATCCATGACAAAAAGAGTCATGGATTGTTGTATAAAAGCCAACGGACTATATACAACAATCCCAGCTGAGGCGCATAATTATCTCTATTGGAAAGCACTCTGATGCCCAGTCTGATAGGGCACGGAAAAGGAATGGAATAGCAATGACTCAGGGAAAGCATTTCGCTGCCGGTGGCGATCACTTCGCTGCACTGCCAAACAAAAAGATTCACACTCCGAAGGGAATCGCGCGTCTGACCGTCACCGCGGCGACCATGGCCGCCATGACCGGATCGAGCCTCATCTCACCGTTCACGGCATTCGCCCAGACCGGTGACGGGGGCACGCAGCACCCCGCCGTGATGTCGCCGATCGCCGCCCACGCCGGCGCGGCATCCGGTACCGGCGTGAAATCCGTCGCACAGACCATCGCGGACCTGCAGAAGGCAGTCGACGAGGCGAAGGCGAAGGAGGACGCCGCCAAGGCATCCTACGATGAGGCCGCCGGTCCCTACAACGAGGCGGCTTCCGCCCGCGACCAGGCCAAGGCATCCTACGATTCTGCAGTCAACGCCGGTACGGCAGCCGACCGAGCGGCAATGGACGAGTACGCCCGTCAGGTCGCGGAGGGCAAGGACGCCGCCGATGCCGCCGGCAAGGACCTCGAGCAGGCGAAGGCGGGTCTCGCAGACGCCAAGGCGGATGCATCCGAGAAGGACGAAGCGTACCAGTCCGCCCTCAAGGCGGCCCAAGATGCCAAGGACGCCCTCGATAAAGCCAAGGCCGATGCCGTAGGCGCCACCCCGGAGGCTATCCGTGCCGCCGAGCAGGCCGTGCGCGACGCCACGGATGCCGTGAGCAGGGCACAGGCCGAACTGGACAACGCCAACACGACGCTTGCCGATGCCCAGTCCAAGCTGGTTGCGGCCCAGTCTGCAAAGGATTCCGCCGATGCCGTCCTTGTCGCAGCCAAGCAGAACAAGGACGCGGCGGATGCGAAGGCCGCAGCAGCCAGCGCCGCCTATGAGCAGGCGAAAGCCGACCTCGCCGCAGCGGAGGCAGGCGCCAGCGGTCCGGAGTACGATGCGGCAAAACAGAAGGTCGCGGACGCGGAGGCAGCCCTCGCTGCCGCACAGGCGACACAGTCCCAGTGCGAGTCCGAGCTCGAGCAGGCACAGTCCGCTGCAGCAACGGCGCAGACCGAGCTGAATGATGCCCAGGCGTCCCTCTCCGCGAAGCAGCAGGCCGCGGCCGATGCCAAATCCGGCGTGAACGCCGCCCAATCCGCCCTCGATGCCGCGAACGCCGACCTCGATGCGGCCAAGCAGGCGAATGCCGACGCCGTCGCCAAGCTGGACGCAGCGAAGCAGACTGTCAAGGACGCCGAGTCCGCCAAGGCAGCCGCCGACGTAGAGCTCGCGAACGCCAAGGCCGCAAAGGATACCGCAGACGCCTCCGTGACCGCCGCGCAGCAGAAGGTCGACGAGGCGCAGGCGAAACTCGATTCCGCCGACGCGCAACTCAAGCAGGGAGCCATCGGCTTCTTCCGTGCCATGGGTGCCGATGACGCAGTCAACATCATCCTGAACGCCAAATATGCCGGAAAGACCGAAGTCGGCAACTCCAAGGACGCCACGTCCCTTGATAACATGCTCAATGCGATCAAGTGGATGAAGTCCGTCAACGACTACCGCAAGTCGGTCGGCCTGTCCGAGCTCCATGTCACCTACAAGCTCATCGCCGGTGCGATCGCAGATGCCAACTACAGCGACACCGTGCTCGATCATGCCCGTCAATATGATTTTGCCGAAAACCTGGCATGGAATTACGGAATCGATCCGAGTGGGCAGTGGATCGAGCAGGAGAAGGGCTTTTTCGACAAGGCAACGGAGGCCCTTTATGGAGTCACCGGTCTTGTCGGCAAGGATGCCTATGATTTCTATGCAAAGAACGGTGTTGCAATCAACCATTGGATTGCAGCCAACTGCCACTGGGAGAACGGCAGTAGCGGCACCGTCGGCCATTACATGAACATCATCAATCCCGAACTCGCCGTTATGGGAATGGCAACCTGCACCAAGGGCACCATGTCCGGGCTTCAGACGCAGTGCTACACCGCAGAGATCTCCGGCTGGTCCGGCTCCGGTTGGAACACGAACCCCATCTCCGTCGACGAGTACGAGCAGAAGCTGACCTCCTATATCAACGGCCTGAAGAACGCCAAGAGCGCACTCGACGTAGCCAAGGCCGATCTCGCATCCAAGAAGCAGGCAGCCGCCGGCGCCGCAGCAACCGTCCAGCAGAAGCAGGATGCCTTCGATGCCGCACAGACAGGTGTCGATGCCGCGAAGCAGGATGTCACCGATGCCCAGCGTGCCGTCGATGTAGCCAAGGCTGATGTCGCCGCCAAGCAGCAGGGCGTCACGGATGCCCAGACCGAGCTTGATGCGGCGAAATCGGACCTCGATGCCGCCAACGTAGCCGTCGATACGGCAAAGTCGACCGTCCAGCAGAAGCAGGTCGCCTTTAATGCCGCCAACGCAGCCGTAACGACCGCACAGTCCAAGCTGGACTCCGCCAAGGCGGACACCGCATCCAAGCAGCAGGGCGTGGACGATGCGAACGCCGACCTCGCGAAGTTCTTCCAGGACGTCGCCGACGCCAAGAAGGTACTCGATACCGCAAAGAGCGTCCACGACGCGGCGGCAGCCGAGCAGGCCGAGAAGTCGACCGTCCTCGCCGACGCCAAGCAAAAGGCGGACGGCACCGCAAGCGCCCTCGCGGATGCCCAGCGTGCCGTCGATGCCGCAAAGGCCGACACCGGCGTTGCCGCCGACAAGCTTACCGGCTCCCAGACTGATCTCGAGGACGCACAGTCGAACCTCGACATTCTCACCGGCCTTGCCGCGAAGCTCGCAGAGGCACAGCAGCGCGAGCAGGATGCAGTAAAGGCCGTCAATGACACCAAGGCCGCCCTCGATGCCGTGAAGGCGGATGCCATCGCCGCCGAGTCCCTGGTCTCCGCCGCCGAGCAGGCAAAGGCGCAGGCAGACGCCAAGCTGTCGAAGCTGAACTCCATCGATGCCGGCGCGGCGATCGCTTCCGGCCATGATGTGAACGCGGATGACGCCCTCAACGCGCTTTTCGCAGCAGCAGTCGAGGCACGTGCCAAGGTCGCGCCCGCCAAGGCCATCCTGGACGAGAAGCGGGCCGCGGTGGACGAGCTCCAGCCCGGCTACGATGCGGCACTCGCCACCTACGAGTTGGCGAAGTCCGACCGCATCGCAGCGGAGCAGAAGCTTTCCGATGAGATCGCACGACAGGAGGCAGAGGAGGTCGCAAAGCAGCAGGCCGCAAAGCAACAGGCGGCATACACCTCAAAGCACCTCGCCGGCACGGATACCGCCCAGCCCGGCAGCCTCGCCCAGACCGGCGACCGCGCGGGACTCATCGGCGAGACGTTCGCCATCGGCGGTACCGTCCTCGTGGCAGCCGGCGTCTTCCTCGATCAAAAGAAGCGCCGCAAGCAGATGTAGGACAAATCGAATAACGACTCGGAAAGGGGAATCCCGCAAAAGGGATTCCCCTTTTGCGTTTCGCCCGACACGGGTCGTTGAGGCAGCTTCAGCTTACGGACTGCGGATTAAACCGATCTACAGCTGTGACTATATGTCTGTGAGCACATGTTAGCCTGGTCTTATGGTCACATATTTTTAAGAGCACCTATGTTTTACCGACCGTTTGTCAGTGCTTATTGAACAACCAGTCGAACCCGGGCTTACCGAGAGTCTGGCGCATCTGACCGATCTGAAAATCGGTATGGGTCCCGTCGGGGCCAATGACCGTGTTCATACCACCGGCTCACGGAACGACCGTCTTGGTCTCACCGGTCGTGAGGTCGATTCTCATGTTGCCGACCTGGTTCTCGACGTGCATCTGTCCGTCGCTGCCAAGTACGTTCTGGAGCATGTCCGCCTCCTTGAAATCGTCTTCTTGCCGACAGTATGCCCGAAACGAAAAAGGACGCAGCATGAGTTGAATCTATAATTCTTCTATAAGGTTTCTAGGGATTTTCTAGAAGAATTATAGAAATAAATTGTTGGCTTCCAGGTGTTGATGCGTCTGGATTTGGCTATCTTCCTGCGGTAATACCGTTTAATAGACGAATTTTCAGGGTCTTTAGGTTAATAGTCGCTAATAGTCAGGTGCATGGGCACTATTAGGAACTATTGGGCTGAAGGCGAGCGATACACTTTGGATGGCGGCGCGGTGGGCGCCTGGTCATTTCCTTCCACCTTAATCTGCTTGTCTGCCGCGCCGTCGCTTCTCAAATAGCTAGGCCAAATCGAAGAACGCGCGGGGCGCCGGTGATCAACCCGAGAATGCCGATGGCACGGATAAGGCGGGGATGACGGCCGAAGTCGTTCGGCCATACGGTAAGGACCGTTGCAAAACCGAGGTGGCCCAGAAGTGCAAACACTTGCCAAAAGCCAGTCACCACAACCCCCTCCCTCTCCCAACTGAGTCTTCATTTATCGTATCAAGGCGCAAACCAGAAAGGTACGCGTGATCGTGATTGTATCTAGAAATCTTCTAGTAAGTTTCTATAAAAATTCTATAGTATTTCTAGATTTGCAGGGATTCATGGGTTATGGAGCGTTGCGGTGCGGTAAAATGAATCTAGAATGTTTCTAGAAATGTTCTAGAAGAATTATGGAGAGGACCGGTGCAAAAATGATCGTTTCGCTGATCAATCTGAAGGGCGGTGTGGGCAAGACGACGAGCTGCATCGCGCTCGCGACGGCCGCCGCTCGCGACGGCAAGGAAGTCGTCGTACTCGACGCGGACCCGCAAGGATCGGCCACCTTCTGGGCCGATAACGCCGAGGACAACGGCGAGGAACTTCCCTTCGCCGTCGACGCCGCGAACCCCGCAACCGTCAAACGGGCGGCGAAGAAGTTCAAAGGCGATCCGGGCCGCTGGGCCTTCATCGATTGCCCACCCAATGGGGCCATCTTGGACGCGGCGCAGGACGCGTCGGACTTCGTCATCGTGCCGACCGGCACCGGCAACGCAGACCTCGTGAAAACGGCCGAGACCGTGAAAACGATGGAAGCGAACGGGAAGCCGTACGCCGTGCTTCTTACCCGCGTGCTGACAAACACCAACGGTTTCAAGGCTGCGCAGGAAAACCTTGCCGCCGGCGGTATTTCCTACTTCGACACGGCGATCCGCCAGAAGGAGGACCTGAAGGGCTACTTCGGGCTGCCGTTCGGATCGGCACTCTACGGATACGATGACGTCTACAGCGAGCTCAGGGAGGCCCTGAATGGCCGTTAAAAATAACTTCAATGCATTTGCCAACAACAACACCAAGCCGGCCAAAAAGCGCCTCATGGACAACCAGGACACCGCACACAAGGGTGATGCCGGGACCGACGAGCGCAAGATGATTACGTTTTACGTGTCGGCAAAGAAGCACGCAGCCCTGAAGGCCTACTGCAAGCAGGAGGGCAGGACGATGACAGCTGTGATGCAGAACGCTGTCGATGAGCTGCTTAAAGAGGCGGAAAACGAAGACCGATAGGTTAGTTTCGGAATCGATGAGAAAAGGAGCCGATATGACTCAAAGCGAGAAACGCAGGAAGCTCAGCGGCGACATCGCCACGGAGCTCTGTGGGCTCAGCGGGCTTTCGCAGGTGATGAACACATCCGAAAACGAAGCCCTGTTCGCGCTGGCCGACCTTCTCGGCCCAGCCGTAAACCGATTGCTCGGCCTGCTCGAAGAGAGCGACAATATTGATTCGTTCGCCATCCCAGAGGATGCCATCGAAGACTCGACGAAAACGGCCGAGTAGACGCGCGCCGAAATTTACGACAAGTTCGCCATCGAGCTTCATGGCCTAAAGGGTCTCGCAATGGCAATGGAGGAATCAGGGAGTGAAATCACGCTCGCTCTTTCAGACCTTCTAGGCCCAGTCGTAAACCGATTGCTCAATCTGATTGAAGAATTGGAACAAGCATCCTGATATCGCATTTCGCGAACATATCTTAATCAAACGCCAGTCAAGAAGAGCACCGGAAGGTGCTTTTTTTCTTTCTTGTAGGCTCTCAGATCCGATTTAAGGCATCGAAATAATGCAGTCTGAGGAATACGGTCGAATTGGTTCCAAAGTGTCAGAAATTCGATTCTGTGGCCGTTTCCGTGGTCTAGACGTGAGGTCGACTGAATGTCGGATGGATAGCAGCTGAAAAAGATGCCCTATCTGTAGTCACCTCACGATTGCAAAAAGACGTTCGTCTTTCAGTGAGTTTCAAGCAAGGGTTCTAGGCCACTTGTGGCCCTCTCTCTTAATTCTCAATTCTCTTTTCTCTACATATATAGGGACATGTACTCATGCAACGTTAACCCCTATTTATCACGTACTGATGCAACATAAATGTGTACTCATGCAACGCTATGTGCGTACTCATGCAACGTTATGTACTGATGCAACGTTGCATGAGTACGCGTTAAGGGGCTATGACAACGCATTCAACCGTGAAGAAATATATTTGAACATCGTGATATATACGGATATACTATTTGCAATGTAAATTCGGCCAGAAAGGTATTTGAGATGGAATCCAAGAAGGACGCAACTCCGTCCAAGAAGCGCGTGTTGCTCACCCTTCCCGTTGAGCTCGTGGATTATCTTACCGAGGTTACCGAGCAGACCGGAATGAACAAGTCCGGGTATATCGGCGTGCTTTTGCGCAACCAGATGCTTCATGAGCGCGAGGATCGGGCTGGCGATGAGGAGAAATAGGCAGAAAAAAAGACTCGCAGCCGCCAAGCAAATGAGTCTTTCTTTCCGACGTGATATCGATTTGTCAAGGACATCATACCATAGTACCTTCGGTTCTACCGCTGGTTTTTGTGGATGTACCTTGGCAGATGATGCTGTCGGCTAGAGGTCGTGATAATCATGACCAGCTTGGCCAACGCTCTGGCTGCCGCCGTCGGCAGTCAATCTGAAAAATCGAATGATGCCCCTGCGCCGTTCGTGTTCCAAACCGAGCTTTCGGTTGGCGGAGGCAATCTGGGTACTTCCGCTGCAGCGCCTGTGCCGCAGCGCCCCGTCGCAACCCGTGAGCTCAAGGACTATCCATGGCTTCTCGTGCGCCTCGGTCTCGTTTCGGTGGTTGGCAAGACGATGCCGAATGGGCGCAAATGCTCGATCGGAACCGTTATCCTGCTCTCGCATATCGGATCTGGTCTTTCCGAGCTTCGTGAGTCAACGGCCGTCGAACTTGATATCGATCGGTGCCGAGTGAGTACAACCATCAACGAGATGGTTGGTTGGGGATGGGTCGTGCGCTCGGAAAGCGGGGCTCTTTCGGTTGACTTTGATGAAATCGGTAACTTTGTCGGCATGTCCAAAAGCGAATTGATTAGCGGTCAGTTCCTTCACGTGCCGCGATTCATGCTTGCAAGTGATGCGTTCCACGATGCAGCCTGTGTCGTGTTCGGCGACCTCGTGTCCCAAAGTCTGCTGGACCACCCCCGCGGCGCGATGAAGAACCCGGAGCTGGCAGAGCTCCTGGGTATTTCCGTCTCCGCGCTCCAAAAGGCTAGGAAGCATCTTGCCGAGCAAGGTTTCATTGAGCTCAAGAAGCAGGGAAAGCAGGTCGTGCCGGAAATCGCGTCGGGGGCCGCTGTGGCTGCGGTCCGTCTCGAAGATGACCGCACACGAGCACTGGAAGCGATTCTCAAGAAGTCGAGAAAGAGAAACAAGTAAATGCGCACTGATGCAACGTTGCATCAGTGCGCATTAATGGATAAATCTAGATATTTTCTAGAAAATATCTAGAAAATAGCAAATTATTCAACTGCGTATTCATGCAACGTTGCATTGGTACGCAGTAGGAAGGCCAAATATGCCGTTACCAACGAAACTCCCGTCCAACATCGAAGCAGAAAAGAAAGTGCTGGCCGCCGCCATGACGAACCGCGTTTCACGCGTGGAAATCGTGGCAAGTTGCACGGAGTCAGATTTTTTCTCTCCGTCGAACAGGACGATCTTCAAGGCGATTTGCGATCTTGATGCGAAGGGTATCGGGGCCGACTGCGTCTCCGTCATCGATGGGCTTCGGAGCAGCGGAAAGCTCGCTGCCGTCGGTGGCGAGGCATACGTCATCGAACTCATCTCGGACGACTTTGCTCAGGCGTCGTATGAGCACTACGTTGACATCCTGCGACGTGACACCGCTCGCCGTAATGTCATCGCCGCGACCGCTGAAGTAACGTCGCTAACCAATAACCCGCCGATAGACACCGCGGAATACATCTCCGCAGTCCAGGACACCTTTCTCGCCGCGACCGAGCAATCCGTCCCAAGCGATTACAAGAGCATGGAAAGCGCTTTACGCCTCGTCCTCGATTCCGCCGAGGCGACCAGGACGGGCGGAGCGACGGACCATGTCAAAACTGGATTCTCCAAGCTCGATGAGCTTATCGGTTCGTTCGAGCCTGGACAGCTCATCGTCCTCGGCGCTCGGCCAGCGGTCGGTAAGAGTGCTTTCGCAATCAATCTGGCAACATCGATCGCAAGCGTTGGTACGAAGGTATGCCTCTTCTCGCTGGAGATGACTGCTACCGAAATAGGACAGCGCATACTCGCGAGCGCGTCTGCCGGCGCTTCAAGCGGCTTGACCATCGGAGCCATCAGGGATGGGCTTATCAAGGAGGGCGACCGCGCCCTGGCTGAGAACATCGTGGCATCCGTGAGTGCTCTGCCAATCGACATCGACGACACGCCCGGAACGACCGTCGCGTCCATTCGCGCCAAGGCGAGGCGCATGCTTCGCGGGCAAGGAAAGGGAATCATCATCGTCGACTACCTGCAGCTGGTTGATGATCCCAAGGGAAGCAAGTTCGAGAGCAGGAACGTTCAGATCGGCAAGATCTCCCGTTCGCTCAAGATCCTCGCAAAGGAGCTTAACGTTCCCGTCATTGCGTTATCCCAGCTTTCTCGGCAGGTTGAGAATCGCGTCGGAAAAGTGCCCCAGTTGTCTGATCTTCGCGACTCCGGCTCGATCGAACAGGACGCCGATATCGTTATGTTCTTGGACCGTTCAGCCGACGATCGAGAGGCGAACATGGATGGACGTCCGGCCAAGGGCATCGCGAATGTCATCGTTGCTAAAAACCGAATGGGGGCGACCGGGACTGTTGAGTTCGTCTTCAAGCCGGAGTACTGCCGGTTCTACGTTGCCGCAAGAAACGTAGCGCGATAATGCGGTGTATTGTGTACTCATGCAACGTTGCATGAGTACGCTTTTGCCCAATTTCTAGAAGATCTATCGCAATAGATGGATTGAAAAAGGGGGATCCATATGTATGGACCGGTGAGCAAGGACGGGCCGTCGATGGAGTTTGGCGAGGTCGGCGAGGAGATCAAAGATGAGGCACGGCGCCGGGTGGTGGAAGAAATCGTCGCAAAGCTCAAGGTCGATGCCGACGATGTCACCGAGATCACTGGAACCCCGGTCGAGGAAATTGATCCTTTCTGGAGCAAAGAGAACCAGAAACACCTAGAGGTAGCTGCAGAAAGGCTTGATTCCGGTAAGGGAGAGATGCACGAGCTCATCCCTTTAAATGACTGAAGCCGCCCCTACTAGGGCGGCTTCAGCTGCTGGGAGAAAACCCCAAACTGTTTCCATCCGCGCAGGGCGCCGGCTCTGCCAAGCCTATAAGCGCTCCCGTGCGCTATATGCATCCTACATTCTTATAGGCTTTCTTTTAGTGCAAGCTTCATAGTTCAACCTGCAATTGTCCCAATGAATTACCTGCAATTGTCCCAATGAATTACCTGCAATTGTCCCAACGCAGCAGATAAACAGTATAATTTCTCTGTTTAAGAAGTGGGGTGCACTAGTGAATAGATATATAGACCGATGCGTCGATCGGCTGATCGAACGAGACCTCGTCATTTTCGGCGCGGTACTTGTTCAGGGACCGAAATGGTGCGGGAAGACGACGACGGCGCACCGCTTTGCGGAGTCATCGCTTTCTCTCTCCGATCCCGCTGGCGGCTTCGCGGCGCTTCAACTCGCTCGCCTCGACCCGGCTCAGGCGATAACCGGTGCGGCGCCGCGACTCATCGACGAGTGGCAGGAGGAGCCGAAGCTATGGGACGCAGTGCGTTTCGAGTGCGATGCGAGGGGAGGGGAACCAGGGCAGTTTATCCTTACCGGCTCGGCGACGCCGAACGATGCGGACCGACCGATGCACAGCGGCGTCGGGCGCATCTCCCGCCTGCGGATGGACACCATGACGCTTTCCGAACTTGGCGTCTCGTCTGGTGCGGTTTCGACCGGTGCGCTGTTTGCAGGCGATCCCGTTAAAACATCGCTTGGGTCCATCGATGGCATCAGCGGTGTTGCCGATATTCTCTGCCGCGGCGGTTGGCCTCAGGCGGTCGGTAGGACGACCGCCGAAGCGATGCGGATATCGGCTGCCTATATCGATGGCGTGTGCGAATCCGATGTCTCAAGAATCGACGGAGTGAGACGCGACCCGGAAAAGGTCAGGTCCCTGCTCTGCTCGCTCGCTCGCAACGAGTCGACTCTTTCCGGCACGAAAGCCATTGAAAGGGATCTGGACGGCGACATATCGAAGAACACAATTGCGAGTTACATGGACGCGCTGCGACGGATCAACATCGTCGACGACATCCCGGCGTGGCACCCGGCGCTCAGATCCCCGGTGAGGTTGCGCCAGGGCGCTAAGCGACATCTCGCGGACCCCTCACTCGCCGTGGCGCTGCTCGGCGCGAATCCCGAGTCGTTGACGGCCGACCCGAAGACCCTCGGCCTGCTCTTCGAGTCCATCGTCCTGCACGATCTCAAGGTCTATGCGGCGGTCAACGACGCCTCCGTCTCGCATTACCACGACGCCGACGATCTGGAAGTCGATGCCATCGTCCACAGGCGCGACGGGTCATGGATCGCGGTCGAGGTCAAGCTGGGAAGCCCGCAGGTGCCGGAGGCATCCGAGAACCTGCTTCGCCTAGAGCGGAAGCTGGTCGAGCGCGGGGAAAGACCGCCTGCGGCTAAGCTCATCGTCATCGGGTTCGGGATGCCTACCCACACGACGCCGGACGGCATCACCATCGCACCCATCGATACGATCGGCATCTAGCGCGCAGCGTATCGGCAGCCACTCCTGCCATACCTTTCGGTACACGCGGGTGATTTGCAAGTACCGACTATTAGCTGTATCGTCCGCAAGTCCTGTCTAATAGTCACTAATAGTGACGGTCGGGCAACGAGTTCGGGCTATTAGCCTCAATGTCTCCTATCCTCGGCCTGCTTCTTCTTGCATTGAAGCCTGAACCAGGTTCAGTTGACATGGTT
>CBCSNG010000041.1:0-12671 GCA_965141635.1 uncultured Collinsella sp.
ACTGCGGTATTGCCATCCTTTTGCCGCGGTCACATATAAGGCTCCCCTCCCGTCCGCTGGGCGAGAGGGGAGCCTTTCTTTGTGTTGGGGTTGTCTGGCCGGTCGTTTGTCTCGATCTGTAACGGGTAGGGCCGATTTCGGACGTTAGATGTTACAGATCGAGATAGACCCAAGGGGAGGGGCCGGTATGTCTCAATCTGTAACAGCTGGGGCCGTTTTTACCGAGTAGCTGTTACAGATCGAGATTCTTCGGTCGAGTCGGGTTGCAGGGTAACGTGCGGGCACAAAAAACGGAGCCGTGTCGCCACGACTCCGTTTCTCAAGAGGATGGGTAAGGGAAGCGAAATTAGTTCAGGTGCCAGATCTCGTCGTTGTACTGGGAGATGGTGCGGTCGGACGAGAAGGTGCCGGCGTTGGCGATATTGATGAGCGCCTTGCGCATCCAGGCGTCTTGGTCCTCGTAGTCGGCCAGCACGCGCTCCTTGGTCTGGATGTACTCCTCAATGTCGAGCAGGGCCATAAACCAGTCTTTACCCTTAATGTCGTCGTGCAGGCGCTGCAGGCGCTCGGCATTGCCGGTCGCCATAAAGGCCGGGTTGGTGATGAAGTCCACCAGCAGTTTAATGCCGGGCTTGCGGTAGAGCGCACCGGCGTTGTAGGTGCCGTCGGCGTAGAGCTGCTCGACCTGTTTGGACGAGGCGCCAAAGGTATAGATGTTCTCGTCGCCCACGAGCTCGGCAATCTCCACGTTGGCGCCGTCGAGCGTGCACAGGGTTAGGGCGCCGTTGAGCATGAACTTCATGTTGGAGGTGCCGCTCGCCTCCTTGGAGGCCAGGCTGATCTGCTCGGAGATGTCAGCGGCGGGGATCACGCGCTCGGCGGCGGTGACGTTGTAGTTCTCGATCATGACAACCTGCAGGTAGGGAGCCACGTCGGGGTCGTTTGCAATCCACTGCGACAGCGTCAGGATCAGATGGATGATGTCCTGCGCGATAGTGTAGGCAGGCGCCGCCTTGCCGCCAAAGATGATGGTGACGGGGTGCTTAGGTCTGTTGCCGTTCTTGATATCGAGGTACTTCCAGATGATGTAGAGCGCGAGCATCTGCTGGCGCTTGTACTCGTGGATGCGCTTGACCTGGACGTCGATGATGGCGTTGGAGGGAATGGTCACGCCCTGCTCGAGCGCCATGAACTGGCGCATGATGGCCTTGGCCTCGACCTTGGTGGCGGCCAGGCGCTCAAGAACGTCCTTGTCGTCGGCGAACTTGGCGAGTTTGCTCAGATCGCCGGTGCTGCGCCAGTCGGTGCCGATCACATCGTCGAGCAGGCTGGCGAGCGCGGGGTTGGCCCCATGAATCCAGCGGCGGAAGGTGATGCCGTTGGTCTTGTTGGAGAACTTCTCGGGATAGATCTCGTAGAACGGATGAAGCTCGGTGTCCTCCAGGATCTTGGTGTGGAGGGCGGCTACGCCGTTGATGGAGAAGCCAAAGTGGATGTCCATGTGGGCCATGTGGACGGTGTCGTGCTCGTCGATGATGGCGACGCGCGGGTCATCGTGCTCGGCCTTCGCGATCTCATCGAGCTTGACGATAATGTCGGCGATGGCAGGGGAGACCTTCTGCAGGCTGGTGAGCGGCCACTTCTCGAGCGCCTCGGCAAGAATTGTGTGGTTAGTGTAGGCGACCATGGAGCGTACGATGGTAACGGCCTCGTCAAACTCGATGTCGTGCTCGGTGGTGAGCAGGCGAATGAGCTCGGGGATGACCATGGTGGGGTGCGTGTCGTTGATCTGGACAACGGCGTAATCGGCCAGATCGTGCAGGTTGCTGCCGCGCTCGACGGCCTCGTCGATCAAGAGCTGGGCGGCGTTGCTCACCATGAAGTACTCCTGATAGATGCGAAGTAGGCGGCCCTGCTCGTCGGAATCGTCGGGGTAGAGGAACAAGGTGAGGTTCTTGGCGATCTCGGTCTTGTCGAAGTCGATGGAGCTGCCGGGGACCAGGCCGTCGTCGACGCTCGCCAGGTCGAAAAGGCGCAGGCGGTTCTTGGTGGGCTGGCCGTAACCGGGCACATCGATGTTGACGAGCTTGGAGGTAACGGCAAAATCGCCGAATTCGACGGTGTAGGAGCGGTCATCGTCGACTAGGATGTCCTGCTCACCGAGCCACTCGTCGGGGACGGCCTTCTGCTGGTTGTCGACAAAGCGCTGACGGAACAGACCGTAGTGATAGTTGAGGCCCACGCCATCGCCGGTCAAGCCCAGCGTGGCGATGGAATCCAGGAAACATGCGGCCAAGCGGCCCAGGCCGCCGTTGCCGAGTGACGGCTCGACCTCGAATTCCTCGATCTTGTTGAGGTCGTGGCCTGCGGCGGTGAGCTGGTCCTTAACCTCGTCGTAGATGCCGAGGTCGATCATGTTGTTGATGAGCAGCTTGCCGATCAAAAATTCGGCGGAAATGTAATAGAGCTTTTTCTTGCCGTTGTTGAGCGGGCGGGCGGCGGAGCGCTCCTGCACGAGTTTGACCAGCAGCTTGTAAATGCGACGGTCGTCGAGCTGCTCGAGCGAGGCGCCAAAAGACTGCTCGGCGAGTTCCATGAGGTTAATTTGGGGCATGTTTTCTCCTGTGATGGGTTGTTTCATGTCTGCAATTCATAAGAAGCCCGCGCGAGGGGATTGGGGTGGCCTCGCGCGGGAAAAGCAAGCGCGTCCGCACGGTGGGGAGGGGTCGGGCGCGGTAGCTCCTATTGAGGAAGCTCGATTTCGGCTTCCGACGGGATACGGAAGTAGGTCTCGGTCCAGTCGGTGAGCTTGTGCTCGAGCTCGCGGGTGATGGCGCCGTCGAGCATGCGCCAGGTCCAGTTGCCGCCCAGCGTGGCAGGGGTGTTGATGCGCGCCTCGTTGCCCAAGTTGAGCAGGTCCTGCATGGTGTAGATGCACGTGTCGCTCACGCTGGCGGCGATGGTGCGGTTGAGTGCATCTGCCATGGGTTCGCCGGCCTGCTGATGGGTGTACAGGGCTGCCTGCTCGCGCTGACGTGGGGTGGCCGTTCCCTCAAACCAACCGCGCGCCGTCTCGTTGTCGTGGGTGCCCACATAGGCGACGGTGTTGGCGATGTAGTTATGCGGCAGGTAGTACGAGTTGGTGCCCTCAAAGGCAAACTGCAGGATCTTCATGCCGGGGAAGCCCGAGTTGTCGCGCATGTCGATGACGCCGGGGGTGAGGAAGCCCAGGTCCTCGGCGATGATGGGCAGCGTGTCGAGCTTTTTCTCGAGCGTCTTGAAGAACTTGAGGCCGGGACCCTGCGTCCACGAACCGTAGGACGAATCGGGCGAGGAGAACGGCACCTCCCAATAGGCCTCGAAGCCGCGGAAGTGATCCAGGCGGATGACGTCGTACATGTCGAGGGCGGCGCGAATGCGGCCCTCCCACCAGGAGAAGCCGTCGGACTCCATGGCGTCCCAGTCGTAGATGGGGTTGCCCCAGTACTGGCCGGTGGCCGAGAACTGGTCGGGCGGCGTGCCGGCGACGCTCACCGGATTGCCGGCGGCGTCGATCTTAAAGAGCTCAGGCGTCGCCCACATCTCGACGGAGTCACGCGAGACATAGATGGGCAGGTCGCCGATGATGAGAATGTCGCGCTCGTTGGCATAGGCCTTGAGGCGGCTCCATTGGCGATCGAAGAAGTACTGCGTCATCTGGTGGTAGAGCATACGCGCCGGATGGTCGGCGCAGACCTTGGCGGAAGCCTCGCCGCGGGTGCGGAGCTCCGCGGGCCACTCCCAAAACGCCTTGAGACCGCACTCCTCTTTGACGGTCATGAACTCACAGTAGGGGATGAGCCAGTCCTCGTTGGCCTGGATAAAGTCATCGAAATCGGCCGGCTTGTCGGCAGCAAAGCGCTCAGCGGCTCGGTCGAGAATCTGACGGCGGCCACCAAAGATAGCACCGTAGTCGACATTGCTGGGGTCGGATCCCAGGTACACGCCATCGATATCGCGCTGCTCCAGATACCCTGCCTCGATAAGCTCGGCAAAGTCGATAAAGTTGGGGTTGCCTGCGCGGGCCGAGAACGACTGATAGGGCGAATCGCCATAGCTGGTCGTCGTAAGGGGCAGAATCTGCCAGTAATGTTGTTTGCACGAGGCGAGAAAATCGACGAAGTCGTAGGCATTCCAGCCAAAGCCGCCGATTCCGTATGGTCCGGGCAGAGATGAGACGGGCATGAGGACGCCGCTTGCACGCTCCATGAATGCGCTCACCAACCTTCTTGTTGTGGGGTCGGCCTGCCGATGGGTGTGCAGTCCGTCTCCGATGTTCTGATTCGATACGCCTATTGTAAAACATGTTGTTTAAACATGTACAGGCAAGATAAAAAAGTTGGTCGATTTTCGGCGAATGGTTACATGCCATGAAAAAAGCCCCGACCTCACAACGTGAGATCGGGGCAAGAGCGGTATGTAGGTTTTTGCTACTCGGCGTCGGCGAAGCCGTTGGGGTTGTGGCTCTGCCAGTTCCAGCTATCGCGGCACATGTCCGCGATGTCGTACTGGGCCTTCCAGCCCATCATGCGCTCGGCCTTGGAGGCATCGCACCAGTTGACAGCGATGTCGCCGGCGCGGCGCTCGCGGATCACGTAGGGCAGCTCCTTGCCACAAGCCTTGGAGAAGGCGGCGACGACCTCGAGTACCGAGGTGCCGGTGCCGGTGCCCAGGTTAAAGATCTCGACGCCGGTCTTGCCGTTCATCCAATTAAGGGCGGCAACGTGACCAGAGGCCAGATCGCACACGTGGATGTAGTCGCGCACGCCGGTGCCGTCGGGGGTGGGGTAGTCGTTGCCAAAGACCTGAACGGCCTCGAGCTTGCCCACGGCAACCTGGGCGACATAGGGCACCAGGTTGTTGGGGATGCCCTTGGGATCCTCGCCGATCAGGCCCGACGGATGGGCGCCGATGGGATTGAAATAACGGAGTAGCACGACGTCCCACTCGGGGTCGGCGGTGTGGACGTCCATAAGGATCTGCTCGATCATCCACTTGGTCCAACCATAGGGGTTGGTCGCGGGCTTCTTAGGATCCTCCTCGGTGACGGGCGGGTTGTCCGGGTCGCCGTAGACGGTCGAGGAGCTCGAGAAGATGATGGACTTGCAGCCATGGTTGCGCATGACGTCGATGAGCACCAGGGTGTTCTCGATGTTGTTGTGGTAGTACTCGACGGGCTTGCTCACCGACTCGCCGACGGCCTTAAAGCCGGCAAAGTGGATGACGCGGTCGATCTGATGGGTATCGAAGATCTTGTTCATCGCATCGCGGTCGAGCACGTTGGCTTCGTAGAAGGTGAGGTTCTTGGCGGCCTCGTCGCCCACGATGGTCTTGACGCGGTCGACGGCGACGGCGCTGGAGTTGGAGAGATCATCGACGATGACGACCTGGTAGCCACCCTCGAGCAGCTGAACGACGGTGTGCGAGCCGATAAAGCCGGCGCCGCCGGTAACGAGGACGCAGGTGTCTTTGGGGTCGAGTGCTTTGGACATGTAGTCTCCTATCGAATCAGGAACACTTCTTCAGGGGAGTATAGCGCAGGCAGGGGCACCCAAAATGTGCAGGGCAGGAAAAGCAGATGAACATGCTAACGTACTCATGGAAATGTTTGGCGTGGGCATACCCTCGACCTTGACGTTTGCATATGAGCCGCCGACCACACGGTTTGCTGCCGTTCGTGGAAATCGTTGGGATGCGCCGGATGTACGCTAATATGTATGAGTTGAGCGACATATAAATAAACATGTAACGGAGTAGATATGTCACCAAACAGCGATTCCATCCTTTCCCAGGAGCTTTCGCGTCGCACTGCCCTCAAGGCCCTGTTCGGCGCAGCTTCTGCAGCCGTTCTTTTTGGTCTGCCCGCTCGCGCCCATGCTGCGGAGGCCACCAAGGAAACCACCGACAAGCTCAATGCGGCCCAGGCTCAGCTTGACGAGGTTCAGGCCCAGCTCGACAGCATCGCAAATGAATACGCGGCGCTGGCCAACAAGAACGCCCAGACCCTCAACGATATCGAGGGCGTACAGGGCCAGATTGACAGCACGCAGGCGCAGATTGACGAAAAGAAGGCCGAGCTCAAAAAGAAGCGCGGCGATCTTTCCGATCGCGTTTCCGCCAGCTATAAGTCGGGCGGCACCAACATCCTGTCGCTGCTGCTCGCCTCGGGCTCGTTTGAGGAGCTCGTCGCCAATGCGCACTATGTTGAGAAGATCAACAAGAGCGACCGCGACGCCATCGAGGACATTCAGACCATCCAGGAAGAGCTCGATGCGCAAAAGACCGAGCTTGAGTCGCAGAAGGCCGACTTGGAGAAGCTCAAGGATCAGCAGACTGCCCAGATGCAGGACATGCAGGCCAAGCAGCAAGAAGTCCAGACCGTGCTGAGCGGTCTTTCCGACGATGTCAAGGAGCTCATGGCTCAGCGTGATTCCGAGATTCTCGCTGCCGCCCAGGCCGAGGAGGCTGCCAGGAAGGCCGCCGCTGCTGCCGCGGCCGCCGCGAACAAGAACAATTCCTACTCGGGTGGTTCGAGCTCGGGTGGTGGATCGTATGCGCCCGGAACTCCGCAGCAGAATGCCGGCTCGGGCAAGCAGCAGGCCGTCGTCAACGCGTGCTACTCCACGCCTTCGCCGGGTCAGAACTGGTGCGCGGCGTGGGTTACCAATGTCTTCCGTAACGCCGGCGTTGGCTACTTTGGCGGTAACGCGTGCGATATGTTTAACGCCTGGTGCTATAGCTCCGACCGCTCGGCGCTGCAGGTGGGTATGATTGTTGCCGACTCATCGCATAGCGGTACCGGCATACCGGGCCTGATCTATGGCCACGTGGGCATCTACGTTGGCGGCGGCATCGTTATGAGTAACGAGGGCGCCATCACGTCGAGGTCGCTTGACTCGTTCATTGGGTTCTACGGCACTGGCTCTGGCGTGCGCTGGGGCTGGCTTGGCGGTATTGCGCTGTCGTAACTGCGGCTTGAAGCTGGTTGGTCCGGGACTGCGGGCGAGGCATAAGGTTGCCTGCTCTACAGTCCTGCGCAAGACGAAGGCCACATTAAGTGGCCTTCTTTGCGTGCGGAACTCGCGACCAACCTTATGCCTCGCCCGCAGTCCCGGACCTTCCGGGTTCAAAGCGCGACACACCGGACTGGTTGTCTGATATAAAGATGGCGAAGGCCCCTTTCGGGGCCTTCTTTGTTAAAGGAATTCGCCTACTCCGTGGACTTCGGTTTTGGAATTTGGAGCCGACGGCTCATCAAAGTGGAAAATGAAATATAACCTAGCTGCAATAATCGCCTTGTTGCGAACTCGAACTGATCATGTAGATCTAAAATAGTCGCAATATACAATTGTCGTGTGGTGCGTTGGGTTGGAGCTGCTGCGGGTCCTATATGGATTGCGGTCTTGCGCCCCGATGTTCAAACAGGTTTCTCTCTAGACGGGAAGTTGCTCATGGACACCATATATGACGGAGACGACTGGGTCGATCATTATAGTTGGCGACTAGTCGGCTCGGATGACAATGGGGATGTGGTGTTTGATGGACTATGTCCAAAGCATCTCCATCCTTTTGTCTCGTCGTTAATTGAGAGTTCCGCTCGTGTTGCCCCCTACAGTTCGGCATCGCTTCATGATACGGACGTTTTGAAGACCATAAGGGAGTCAATTGACGAGGGCACGATGAGCGGCCCGCTGTTTTCTCGGCTTGTGGGGCTAGATGAGATTGGCTCGAAACGACTGCTTGCGGGCGAAAAGGTGGAACTCACTTATCGGTCGATGATTTCAATCCTGCGGATGGCCGATGTTCTTCGCAAATAAATGAAAACGGGACAAGTGAGCTACATCACTTGTCCCGTTATTAATTAAAGTGGACCGCGGCGAGCGGGCTATAAAAATTCGCCTACTCGGTGGACTTCGGGTTGTAGGTCTACTCCGAATTGGTCTTTGACGGTTATTTGGATGTGGCGGATGAGTTCGTCGACGTCGGCGGCGGTGGCGTGATCGGCGTTGACGATGAAGCCGCAGTGCTTCTCACTTACCTGCGCGCCGCCGACGGCGTGGCCGCGCAGGCCGGCATCCATGATGAGTTTGCCGGCAAAGTAGCCCTCGGGGCGCTTGAAAGTGGAGCCGGCACTCGGCATGTCGAGCGGCTGCTTGTCCTCGCGGCGCTGGCGGTAGTCGTCCATGTCGGCCTTGATCATCGCGGCGTTGCCTGGTGCGAGGTTGAAGGTGGCAGAAAGAACGATAAAGCCGTCGTCGGCGATGCGGCTCTTGCGATAGCCCAGGTTGAGTTCGTCGACATCGAACTCGATGATGTTGCCGCTACCGCGGGTGCCGTCGTCGAGCTGGCGAGCGGGTTTGTAGACGCGCACGGACTCCAGCACATCGGCCATGCAGGCACCGTAGGCACCGGCGTTCATGTAGCAGGCGCCGCCGACCGATCCGGGGATGCCCGAGATGGGCTCCATGCCGGTGAGACCGGCCTCGGCTGCCGCCGCGGCGACATCGGAAAGCAGGGCGCCGGCTGCTGCCGTGACGTGCGTGCCGTTGACCGTAATGTCGGAGAGGCCCTCGCCAAGCGCCACGACGACGCCGCGGATGCCCTTGTCACCGACGAGCAAGTCGGAGCCGTTGCCCACGATGGTGAGGGGTAGATCGCAGCGATAGCAGGTATCGAGCGTGGCGACGAGGCCCTGCTCGGTATCGGGCGTGACAAAGACGTCGGCCGGGCCGCCGATTTTAAACGTGGTGTGTTCGCGCATGGGCTCGCTCATCAACACGTTGTCCTCGCCGGCAACGCCAGCAAGCGCGCACAGCAGGTCCTCGTTAAAAAAGTCGTTCTCGTGCATACGAATATCCGCCTTTTGGTGGTTGTTGTCATCAATCGATTGCAATATACCCCACCCGGACGGATTTGGTGCGCTGGCGGCGATAAAACAGCCGTCTACCGGATTGGTAAAGTGTTTATCACCGAGGTAGAGGGGTAGTCGCTATACTTTCAAGAGATTGCGCGTAAACCCGGAAGGAGCGAGATGGCCAACAAAGTCACCCTCAAGCAGATCGCCCAGGAGGTGGGGCTTTCCCCCTCGTCGGTCTCGCTTGTGCTCAATAATCGGCCCTGTCGCATCTCGGAAGAAAACCGCAAACTCATCAAGGAGGTCGCGGCGCGCAACCACTATGTTCCTAACCAGATTGCGCGTAGTTTGGTCATGCGCGAGTCGCGCACGCTGGGCCTTATCGTCCCTAACATCGAGAGCCGCTTTTTTGCCTCGCTCGCCGGTAGCCTGGAAAAGCGCTGCCGCGAGGATGGCTATGCGCTCTTCATTACCAGCTCGGGTGGAAGCGCCGATGACGATCTGGAGCTGCTGCGCCAGCTGGTGACGCGCGGCGTTGATGGCGTCTTCCTGGTTGTGGGCGACGAGTTCTCCGACGACCGTGCCCTGCGCGAAGAAGTCAGCCACCTGCCCATCCCGGCCGTGATGGTCGACCGTGCCATTGAGGGGCTCGAGTGCGACAAGGTGATGTTCGACCACGAGATGGGCGGCTACATGGCCACCCGCTATCTGATCGAGCAAGGCCACCGCCGTATTGCCTGTCTGGTTAACGCACGCCGCTCCAATACGGGTCGCAAACGACTTGCCGGCTATGAGCGCGCACTGCGCGAGGTTGGCTTGCCTATCGACGCACGTTTAGAGTTTGAGAGCGAGTACTACATCCCGAGTGCCTACGAGGCCTCGGAGGCGGTGCTCGCAACTGATGCTACCGCTGTGTTCGCAAGCTCGGATAACATCGCCCTCGGTCTGCTCAAGCGCTTGCACGAGATGGGGAAGAGCATCCCGGGCGACATCTCGGTGGTGAGTTACGACAACTCGGCCGCCGACGTTCTCTTTGAGCCGGCGCTGACCGCGATTGAGCAGGATCCAGGTATCCTCGCGGAGCATGCTTTTGGCTGCATGTCCAAGCGTCTTGCCGGTAGGGGCGGTAGACGTGCCGAAGAAGTCGTTCTGGAGCCGGCGCTTATCGTGAAGGGCAGCGTGCTCGATCTTACCGAATGTAGCTAAGCGTACTTGTTTGTTTGCATAGATTGCATGCGGAGTGTCCGCTATTTACCGGCGGGGCCGGGGTGCCTGCCTTGTTTTGAGAAGTTCGCGGAGCCCACTTCTCAAAACAAGGCAGGCACCCCGGCCCTCGTCCGTGAACTCTTCCGCTGGGCGAGCTATAGACGCCGCGCACCGATGCGGTAAAGCGGTGGCTTGAAATTGGTGCTATATTCGGCTTGAGTTGTTTAATGCTAGTACGGGAGGCTGATATGGGGCTGTTCAAGAAGAAAAACCCGCAGGATGCCTTTGATCCCGATGTGTTTACCATCACGGATACGATTTTGGACCCACCGCGGTTTACGTTTTTGCCGGCTATCTACCAGGATGCCACGCGCCGCAAGTGGGCCGTGCATCAGCGCGGCGGCGAGCCGAAGATTTTTGACTATGCGGATGTGCTGCAGTGCGAGATTGCCGAGACCGGAAATCCCGAGGATGTGCCGGAGCTCAGCAAACGCGAACTGGCTCAGCAGATTTTGATTAATCCAGCTCAGGCTACCAAAAACAACGCTGCCAAGCGTAATATGTGCCTTGGTATGGGTGTCATCGTTGCCGTGCAAACCGGCAAGGATGAGATTTCGAAGCTTGAGATTCCGGTGACCGCGGGCGAAGTCAAGCGAGACTCCGGCCTATATCGGTCGTATCGGAACGTTGCGGAGCAGATCAAAGAAGCCTTCGACGCCATGAGGCGTCCGGAGCAATGATTCCTGCAGCATCAAGCGGTTGAGGAGTCTTGCCCATGTCGAGTGAACCATATGCGATTCCGCCCAAAGATCGCGCCTTTGAGGGTATTCTTTGGTATATCAAACATTATGACCTGCAGAGTGGCGACCGGCTGCCCGCCGAGCGTGTGCTCTGTGAAGAGCTGGGCGTGTCGCGCACGGCGTTGCGTGCTGCGATCACGCGCCTTATTTCGTGCGGAACTTTGGAAAGCCGCCGCGGTTCGGGCACCTATGTGTGTCCTCCCAAACCGCTGAACATCTTTCAGGAAACATGGAACTATACGCAGGCGGTGGAGAGGGTTGGCTCAAAGTCGACCGCGCGCCTGGTTTGGTCCAAGGTCGTGTATGCCGATATCGATCTTGCCCAAAAAGCCCAGATCGACCTGGGCATGCCGCTCTTCTGCATTCGGCGCGTGCGTGTGGTCAACGGTTCCCCGGCATCGATCGAGACGGCTTACGTCAATCTGTCTTTGTGCCCCTCGCTTCCCGATCACGATTTTGAGCAGGAAAGCCTCTACGACGTTTTGCTCAAGGAGGGGAATGTCCATGTGACGCACGGCAAGGAGCATATTTCCATCAGCCGTCTGAACGCCGACGAGGCCAAGTTGCTGAATGCTCAGGAGGGCACGCCGGTGTTTTACAAGGCTTCGCACGAGCGCGACGAGACCGATGGCTTTGTCGAGTATTGCAAGTCCGTGATTCTGCCGACCAAGTATCGTTTTGCCGATAACGGCGAGGCAGACGGCGTTGCGACGAAGGTGGGTGTCGAATGGCTGATGCAGTAGAAGACTTGCCGGTTTACAAACAAATTCGCCGCTGCATTGCGGAGCGAATCGAGCGCGGCGACTACCCGACGGGCTCGATGATTCCGTCCGAAAACGAGCTGGCCGAGGAGTTTGGCACGACACGCCTGACAATCCGAAGCGCCATGGACGAGCTGGTCAAAAGTGGCCAGATTCGTCGCGTGCAGGGCAAAGGCGCCTTTGTGGGACATAAGTGGTTTGACGAGCACGAACGCAAGGGCGGCTTCCGCCAGTCGGTTCTGGCATCGGGCGCGACGCCGTCGGTGCGCATCCTGGCGCGCTCCAAACGCTACGCCGGCCCGTATTATGCCGACTTGTTTGGCATCGCTGAGGACGATCTGCTTTACTCGGTGCGCCGCCTCAACTGCATCGATGGTGAGCCCGTATCGATCGAGATGACACTGATTCCGTGCCTGCTGTTTCCGGGCATCGAAGGCGTGGACATTTCGGTCTTCAGCCTGTTCGAGACCTACGATATGTTGGGACGCAAGCCAGATCAGTCGGTAGAGAAACTCGATATCGAGGCGCTGGGCGCACGCGATGCGAGTTTGCTCAATCTTGAGCCGGGCGATCTGGCGCTCGTGCTGGAAGGCCTGACCTATGACTCGAGTGGGCAGGCAATCGAGCATGCCAAGTCTTTTACCCGCGGCGACGCCGGCGGATATACCTACAACTATTAGCGTCTAGAGCGTCCCTGCGCACGGCGGGGTGCTCATTTTTTTACGGACATGTGTCGCATGACCGATGAACGGCAAAAACTGACCGTCTACCGAGAGGGGAGGATGAAATCAAAAAATCGGTATTAAAAACGGCTAACCTGTAATCGTTCACTGGTATTAAGAACCTTTGAATTGTTGAGCTTGGGGCCAAGATGTCCACAAGGTTAAGCGGCGAGACGGGGCGGCAAGCCTGTCCATTCCGTGCGACAATTCAAACTGCTCGTGAAAGGAGCGGGAATGAAGGAGACCGAGAAGATCGAGATCATGCACTTCGACCAGGAGGGCTACCTCG
>CBCSNG010000042.1:0-12508 GCA_965141635.1 uncultured Collinsella sp.
CGGGTGGTTTAAAGCTGGCCGCTGCGCGGCCAGCAGACTAAAGTCTTGAACAAAATGGGGACGCCCCGCAAGGGGTGTCCCCAGGTGCCGGCAGATAAGGAACGTCCCCAAGTGCCGAGCCGCAGCTATAACAGTCCAAAGTACTTCGCGGCGTTGTAGATGCCGTCGTCGTCCACGGCAGTCGTCACATAGGTCGCCGCGGCCTTCACGGTATCCTGCGCGTTGCCCATGGCCACACTTGTGCCCACGGCCGAGAACATCGACAGGTCGTTCTCGCCGTCGCCAAAGGCAATCGCTTCACTCGCGTCGATGCCCAGGCGCTCCAGCGTCGCCGCCACACCCAGGTCCTTGCCGCCGTTGGCCGGAATAATGTCGCAGAACAGGTCGCACCAGCGCGTGGTGAGCGAATGCGACACGGCATCGGTCACGATGTGCTCGTCAACTGGGTCAACAAAGGCACAGAACTGATAGACCGGCGCGTCAAAGGCATGCTCAAACGGCTCCTCGTGGTAGACGATTCCCGCGTTGCTGCCAGCCGTCACCACGCGCTCGGACAGGCGGTTCACAAACGAGTTCTCGCCCTGCATGCACAGTGAGTCGTAGCGCCCCTGCGCCACCTGGTCCACAATCACCGCAACGTCGTCCGGATCGATCGGGCAGCTGCGGTAAACCCCCTCGGAATCAAAACAGTGCTGGCCCGAAAGCGTAATGTACGCATCCCAACCCAAGTCGAACAGCCAATCCGGCATCTGGTAGGTCGGGCGACCCGTGGCGATTACGCACGCAATCCCCTGTTCGTGAAAGCTATCGAGCACCCGCTGCGCCGACGCCGGAATCCGATGGGTCTTAAAGCTCAGCAACGTGCCGTCGATATCGAAAAACGCAGCCTTAATCATCCTCGCCTACTCCTCGCCCTCGAGCTTCTCGCTCGCCTCGAGCCACGCCATCTCCAACTCGTCCATGGCGGCGTGGGCCTCGTCGATCTTTGCCTGCTGCTCGCCCAGCGCCGTGTAATTGGTGGGGTCGACCTGGGTCATCGCGGCCTCGGCCTCCTCCACGCGTGCGCGCTGCGTCTCCATTTTGCGCTCGAGCGAGCTCACCTCGCGGCGGAGCTTCTGGCGTTCGGCGTTGGAAAGGCCGTTGGGCTGACCGCTCGACTTGGGCTTTTCGGCCGCAGCCGCCGCGGCACCGGTGTCAAACGTGCCGGTCTTGGCACTCGGCGCACCCACGGGCTCGCCCTCGGCGGTGGCGTTGCACAGGCGCAGGTACTGGTCGACGCCGCCGGGCATATGCGTCAGGTGACCGTCGATCAGCGCCCACTGCTGGTCGGTCACGCGCTCCATCAAGAAGCGGTCGTGTGTCACCAGGATCAACGTGCCGGGCCAGCCGTCGAGCAGGTCCTCGACAATCGCGAGCATGTCGGTATCCAGGTCGTTGCCGGGCTCGTCCAGGATGAGCACGTTGGGCTCGTCCAGGATCGTCAGCAGCAGCGACAGGCGACGGCGCTGGCCGCCCGAAAGATCGCCGATGCGGCTCCAGAGCTGCTGCGTCGTAAATCCCAGGCGCTCGCAGAGCTTCTCGGGCGAAGTCTCCTTGCCGTCGATGACGTAGTACTTCTTATAGTTGCTGAGCACCTCGCGGATCGTGTCGCCCATGTAGGGCTCGAGCTCCTCGAGCTGCTGCGACAGCACGCCAAAGCGTACCGTCTGGCCAATCTTCACGCGGCCGCGCGTGGGCGCAATTTTGCCCTGGATCACATCAAGCAGCGTCGACTTGCCAGCGCCATTCTCACCCAAAAGACCATAGCGGTCGCCCGCACCAATGAGCCAGGTCACATCGGTGAGCACCTGCTTGGGCACGCCATCGGTATCCGCATAGCCGGCATCCACGTCGACCACATCGATAACCTGCTTGCCCAAGCGGCTCACGGCGAGGCGTTTGAGCTCCAGCTCGTCACGCACGGGCGGCACGTCGGCGATCAGCTCGCGGGCGGCATCCACGCGAAACTTGGGCTTGGTGGAACGAGCCTGGGCACCGCGGCTCAGCCACGCGAGCTCCTTACGTGCCATGTTGCGACGGCGCTCCTCGGTAACCGCGGCCATGCGGTCGCGTTCCACGCGCTGCAGGATGTAGGCCGAGTAACCGCCCTCGAAGGGGTCGACCTGGCCGTCGTGGACCTCCCACATGCTGGTGCAGACCTCGTCCAAGAACCAACGGTCATGCGTGACCACGAGCATGGCGCCCTGGCCACGCTGCCAGCGGGCCTTTAAGTGACGCGCGAGCCAGTTGATGGTGCGCATGTCCAGGTGGTTGGTGGGCTCGTCGAGCATGAGCACGTCGTAGTCGCCGATCAGCAGGCGCGCGAGGTCCACGCGACGGCGCTGGCCACCCGAAAGCTCGCCCACCGTGCCCTCCCAGGGCACATCGCTAATAAGGCCGGCCAGAATCTGGCGTGTGCGGGGGCTCGACGCCCACTCGTACTCGGGCGTGTCGCCCACGACGGCATGATGCACGGTGTCGGTATCGACCAGGTTGTCCTTTTGGCCGAGCAGACCGATCGTGGTGCCGCGACGGTGCGTCACGCGCCCGTCATCGGGCTCCAGCGTACCGGCGAGCACGCTCAGCAGCGTCGACTTGCCGTCGCCGTTTTTGCCGACAATACCAATGCGGTCGCCCTCGCCCACGCCGAGCGTCACGCTATCGAAAATATGCTTGGTGGGAAACTCTAGGCTGACGGAATCGCATCCCAAAAGAATCGCCATATGCCCTGCTCCTTCGTAGAAATTCAACGTTGTCCATGATAGCAGCCAGCCCCACCCCAAACCACCACGAAGGCGCCTGTCCCCTTTGTGGCGGTCGTTTCGGTCGCAGAGCAAAAAGGCGGGCCATCTCCCAAAAGAGATGACCCGCCTCTCCAATCAGTCCCGCGGCAACCGTGGCCGCCGCGGGCCTCAAGCATGTCCCGGACTAGGAGAACATGCCGGTGAGGTAATCATTCAGCCGCTTATCCTTGGGCCGTTGGAAAATCTCGTCAGTCTCGTCGTACTCGACCATATCGCCCATGTAGAAGAACGCCGTGCGGTTGGACACGCGCGACGCCTGCTCCATGTTGTGCGTCACGATGACAATGGCGCGGTCGGCCACGATCGACGACATAAGGTCCTCGATCGCCAACGTCGAGATGGGGTCGAGCGCCGAGCAGGGCTCGTCAAACAGGATCACGTCGGGGTTGAGCGCCAGCGTGCGCGCAATGCACAGACGCTGCTGCTGGCCGCCCGAAAGCGCGTAGGCGCTCTTGTCGAGCTTGTCCTTGACCTCGTCCCAAAGCGCCGCGCCGCGCAGGCTTTCCTCGACCATGCGGTCGAGCTCGTCGCGGTCGGTGATGCCGTGGCGCTTAGGCGCAAACGTGATGTTGTCGCGAATGGACTTGCGGAACGGGTTGGGCTGCTGGAACACCATGCCAATGGAACGGCGCAGCTCGTAGGTGTTTTCGGTCTTGGTGTTTACATTGCGCCCGCGATAGTTGATCTCGCCCTCCACGCGGCAGCCGCGAATCTCGCGATTCATCAGGTTGAGGCTGCGTAAGAAGGTCGACTTACCGCAGCCCGAAGGCCCGATGAGCGCCGTGATCTCGCCCTTGTGGAAGTCGAGCGACGTATTGTGCAGTGCATTGTGGTCGCCATAGTACACGTTGACGTCCTTGGTGGAGAGCACAACCTCGTCGCTCACGGCCTTGCCGCTCACGCGCACGCGCTTCTCGCTCTCCCCCACGCTCGACAGGAAGTCCCGGGTGTCGGACGATGCCGCTTCGGTTGCGGGCGTTACATTCATCTCGCTCATTCGGCCGTCATCTTCCTTGCCAGTTGCTTGCCCACAATGCGGGCGATTACGTTAAACAGCAGCACGCAAATCATCAGCAGTGCAGCGGTGCCCCAGACGATCTGCTGGGCCTCGGGGCTGCCCTCGCCATAGATCTTGTAGATGTGCACGGCGAGCGACTCGCCGGGACGGAACACGTTCCAAGCGCAGGTGGGGCTCGACAGGTTAAAGCTCAAGAAGTTCAGGCGAACCGGCGAGCTCATACCCGAGGTAAAAAGCAGTGCTGCGGCCTCGCCAAACACGCGACCGGCCGAAAGCACGATGCCCGTCACGATGGCAGGCATGGCCTCGGGGATCAGGATGTGCAGCGTGGCCTCCCAGCGAGTGAGGCCCATGGCCAGGCACGCATCGCGCTGGGCCTGCGGCACGTCCTCGAGCGCCTGCTGGATCACGCGCACCAGGATGGGGATGTTGAACATGGTGAGCGCGACGGCGCCGGAGATGATGGAGTACTTCCAGCCCAGCTGCACCGAGAACACCAGAAAACCGAACATGCCGACGACGATGGAAGGCAGCGAGGACAACGTCTCGATGGCGGTGGAGGCGATGTCGCGGATGGGTCCGTCCGGCGCGTACTCAACCAAAAAGACCGCGCCACCCAGGCTGATGGGCACCGAGATGATCAGGGTGATCAGCAGCAGGTAGAACGAGTCGAACAGCTGGTAGAGCACGCCGCCCTGCGTTCCGTTGGCGCGCGACGGCTCCGTGAGAAAGCCCGGCTGGAACAGCGTCGAGATGCCCTCGAACAGGATATAGGCCACCATGGAGACGACGATGAGCATGACGATGGCGACGATCGCCGTCAACACGCCCGTGGCGAAGCGGTCCTGCTTTTGGACACGCCCGAGCCTCGCCTCGTCGATGTGGATACGCGTGCTAGCCACGAGCCTTCGCCCCCTTGCGGCCGATAAGGTGGATGATCAGGATGAAGATGAGACTCATGCCCATCAGCAGCAGGCCGAGCGCCCACAGAACATCGTCTTGGGCCGAGCCCTCGGCATAGACTGCCATGGACGTGGTGAGCGTGGTGGTGATGGTGGACGCCGGCGACAGCAGCGACGTCGGCATGGCCTCGATGCCGCCGATGACCATGCGCACGGCGAGCGTCTCGCCAAAGGCGCGGGTCATGCCCAAGATAACCGCGGTCATGAGCGACGGCATGGCGGACTTGAGCACCACGTGCCAGATGGTCTGCCAGCGGGTGTAGCCCAGCGCGAGCGAGCCCTGGCGGTAGCCGTCGGGCACGGCGCGCAGGCCATCGACCGAAAGCGTGGTCATCGTCGGCAGAATCATGACCGCCAGCACGATGGCGCCGGGCAAGATGCCCAGGCCCGTGCTCACGTGGAAAACGCTCTTCATAAGACCGACGACCACGTGAAAACCGATCAAGCCAAAAACGACCGAGGGAATACCGGTCAAAAGCTCAATAAGCGGCTGAAAGATCTTGGAGCCAAATTTTGGTTGGATCTCGACCGCAAAGATGGCAGAGCCGATGGCGATGGGCAACGCGATGAGCGTGGAGAGCACCATGACCGCAAACGAGGTGACGATCAGGGGCAGGGCGCCGGTGTAGGGCAGGCCGTTTTCGGCCGTGTTGGCCAGGTCCCACTTGGTGCCGGTGAAAAACTCGACGACCGAGACGCCGTCTTTGACAAAAGCCGAGAGGCCCTTTTGGGCGACCATAAAGATGAGCGCGGCAACGACAAGCGTCACGAGCGCTACGCACGCGCCCGTGACGCCCAGGCCCACGTTCTCAAGGTCGCGCTTTGGCAGCTGTTTTGCCATTGCAAACCTTTCCGGGGCGATTACTTATTTAGCGGAGACCTTGCCGCTGGCGTCCTTGACGACCTTCATGGCAGAGACGGGGATAAAGCCCTGCTCCTCGACGAGCTTGCCCTGCACGTCGTCGGAAAGCATGAACTCCAGGAAGGCCTTGGTGGCGTCGTCGGCGTCCTTTGCGCAGTACATGTGCTCGGTAGCCCAGATCTTGAAGGAGTCGTCGGTGACGTTTGCACTCTTGGGCTCCACGCCCTCGACCTTAATGGCGTTGAACTTGGAGTCATCGAAGTGCGAGAAATCGAGGTAGGAGATGGCGTTGTCGGTGCTGCCCATCTGAGTCTGGACGTCGCCGGACTTGTCGAGCTCGGCATCGCCCTTAAAGTCGACGGTCTCGTCGCCAAAGACGGCGGCCTCGAAGGTGGCGCGGGTACCGGAGCCGGCCTTGCGGTTGAGGACGACGATGGTGGCGTCGCCGCCGCCGACCTCCTTCCAGTTGGTAATCTGACCGGAGAAGATACCCTTGAGCTGCTCGAGGGACAGGTCGTCGACCTTGACGTTCTTGGAGACAACAGGACCCATGCCCACGACAGCAACCTCGTGGTCGACGAGGTTCTTGACCTGGTCGGCCTCGAGCTTGGTCTCGGCGAAGACGTCGGAGTTACCGATGGTAACGGTGCCGGCGGCGACAGCGGTCAGGCCCTTGCCCGAACCGTTGCCCGAGCCGGAGACGGAGACGTCCGGGTTGGCATCCATGAACTTCTCGGCAGCGGCCTCGACGAGAGCCTGGAACGAAGAGGCACCGTCGTAGGTCACCTCGCCGGAGACGGACTCGGCAGCAGCGGCGCTACCCTTGTCGGCGGCGTCGGATGCGCCGGAGCCGCCGCAGCCAACGAGACCGAGACCGACGATGCTGACAAGACCACCAGCGAGGCCGAGGAACTGACGACGAGAATAAGCCTGATCGAGCATGATCTTCCTTTCATACATGCGACTCGCGGGCACCCTGCCCGCTTTGCTGTTTGGAAAGATACGACCCCGACCGGGCAGCGCCCGCGCCAACTGCGGTTTTTTACGGGCATCTGATAGACCCTTACCGCAAGCTCTGTCCAGCCTTTACAAACGGATAACAATCCAGCGCCGAACATGGCGCACCTTTTACACCAATAAAAACAAAGTTGCGGTGAAATAGTTCCTGCTTGGCCATCAAATGGCCCATTCTAGGAACTATTCCACCGCAACTTAGATTGGGAAACCGCGAGACCTTAAAGCTCTAATTCATTCAAACGGAGGATCGCAACAATATAGATCTTGAGCGCCTGTTTAAGCTGTTCCTCGTTGGCGCACTCATTGGGGCCGTGCATCTGGCCGCCCCACGCGGGCAGCTCCAGGCCGGTCTCTTCGGGGCCAAACGAGACGGCGCGGGCAAAGTTGCGCGCGTACGTGCCGCCGCCCATGGCAAAGGGCTCAGCATGCTTGCCGGTGAACTCGTTATAGGTATCGATAAGCGCCTTCACGGCCGGATCGTCGGCAGACACCGAGAACGGCACCTTCGCGCGACCCAGCTGGCACGTCACGCCAAAACGGCCCACGAGCGGGTCGAGCTGCTCGCGGATGGTATCGGCACTCGTACTGTCGGGGAAGCGCACGTCGATGACCTGCTCAATATGGCCATCCGCCACGCGGATGACTCCAGCGTTGCAGGTAAGCGGGCCAAACGCCGGACTCGTCGCATCGATACCTAGGCCGCGGCCATAGGCATCCGCATACACAAAGGCCAGGAACTTGACGAACTCATGCTCGGCAGGCGTCAGCAGGCGCTCGTCGCGTGCACCAAACGCGTCCTCGGCCTCGCGCAGATACGACACGATCAGGCCGACGGCATTGATCGTTCCCTCGGGCATCGAAGCATGGCCACCGATACCGTGGGCGAAAATCTGCGCATGGCCATTATCAAGCGCCGTGATCTCCAGACGATCGGCGTTCTCGACCGGCGCCGGCAACTCATCGGCGGCAATCGCAAGCTCGCAGATGGACTGCGACGGAATGGCATTGCTCGCCTCGGAGCCGCTCCACGACACGATGCGCCCGCCGTCGATCTTGGGGCTCACGAACGTCGCCCCAAACTGGCCCTTCTCGGCATTGCAGACCGGGAACTCGGCATCGGGCGTAAACAAAAAGTCGGGGTCTGCGTGATTTTCCAGATAATGGTGAACGTCGGACATGCCCACTTCCTCATCGCAGCCCAGCAGCGCGCGGAAGGTATAGCGCGGCACAATGCCGTGCTTGAGCAGGTAGGCACCGGCGTAGAGCGACAACACCGCCGGACCCTTGTCATCAATCACGCCACGGCCGAGCAGCCAGCCCTCGCGACGCTCCATCGCAAACGGGTCGGTGTTCCAGCCGGGGCCGGCGGGCACCACGTCCACGTGGCAGATGGTCGCGAGCTGCTTGTCGCCGCGACCCGGGATATCGGCAATGCCCACATAGCCCTCGTCGTCGCTCGTCTGGTAGCCGAGCTTTTGCGCAATGCCGAGCGCGCAATCGAGCGCATCACGAACCGGGCGGCCAAACGGCGCGCTAGGCTCCGCATCGGCAGCAACGGCTACGGACGGATAACTCACCAGCTGCTCGATATCGGCGACGACATCCTCCCAGACCTCGTCGACATACTCAGCGACGCTCTGCTCCACCTGATTCATGGACTGCCTCCTTACCAATGAGCGACGGGTACGCCCGCCCCTCACATCAAGTACTTATATAGCGAAAAGTTTAGCAAGCTCGGCCACCGAGTGCACCACTGCATCGGCACCCGCCGCCTCGTGCTCGCCCGGCGCCGCCGCGCCCGAATAGATACCGATGCACGGTACGCCCATTGCGTGCGCGCCCTCCACATCGTTGAAGCGATCGCCGATCATCACGGCATCGCCCGCCGTCATACCGAGCTCTGCCAGGGCATCGCGGACCGAATCGGCCTTGGTCTCGCGCCCCTGCAGCGGATTCATGCCAGCCACCGCCTCAAACTGAGAAAGACCCAGCTCATGCACCATGTCGATACACTTCGCCTCCACGCGCGACGTCGCCACGGCCAAACGCTTACCCTGAGCGGCCAACCCATCCAGCAGCTCGGGGATCCCATCGAACACGGGGTACTCTTCCGGTCCCAGCTCATCAAAAAAGGCGCGGTACTCGTCGGCCACCACAAGCGACTCCTCGCGCGAGAAGCCGTAAAAGTCGTGAAAGCTCTTCCACAGGGGCGGCCCGATCATACGGCGCAGGTCACCCATCTGCGCTTCCGAAAACCCGCGTGCGGCCAGCGTCTTGCGCGTCGAGGTCATCACCGCCCGACCCGTATCGGCCACCGTGCCATCAAAATCAAACAGCACGACCGGCCGCCTGCTTATCTCCAGTGCCTCCATCGGCATCCCTCTTCCCCAGTTGACGATTTCCACACCGACACTTCAAACTGTTGACTATTCAACAATTTAACCTAGCAATGTAGAGCAACTCCACTATACTTGTCGCACTTTGCTCTCAGAAGGCGGCGCCGTCGCGCCCCAACGAAAGGTGCAATTATGTCTTTTGCCATCATAACCGACTCCACGTCGGACATCTCCCCCACCCGCGCCCAAGAGCTCGGCATTTACGTGATTCCGCTGCATGTGATTATCGAAGGCGAGGACCTGCTCGACCAGGTGCAGATCACCGCCGAGGAGTACGTCGCCCGCATGGCAGGCTCCGAGCAGCTACCGCACACCTCGCAGCCGAGCGCCGGTGAGTTCAAGGAGCTCTTCGATCGCGTGCGCGCCGACGGCCACGACAGCGCCATCTTTATCTCGCTGTGCAGTGAGTGGTCTGCCTGCTACGCCAACGCGTGCCAGGTTGCCGATACCCACGAGCTCGACGTGCGCTGCATCGATTCGCGCACCGGCTCGGGCGCCGAGGGCCTGCTGGTGGAGTACGCGCTCGCCATGCGCGAGGACGGCCGCAGCCTGGACGAGACCGAGGCGCAGATCCGCACGACGCTGTCCGACGCCCACCTGCTGCTGATTCCCCGCACGCTCGAAAACCTCGTTAAGAACGGCCGCGCACCTAAACTCGCCGGCCAGCTCACGCAAATGCTCAACATTCGTCTGGCCGTTTCGCCTGAGTGGCAGTCAGGCGAGATCAAGGCCATCAAGAAGGGCCGCGGCGCCAAGCGCATCGTCGCGAACACCATGGCCGACTGCCTCGCATTTTTGGCTGAACACCCGGGTTCAAGTGTACGCGTGCTCACGACCGGCGCCGCCGAGGAGCAAGAGCTCGTCAACCAGGCGCTCGCGGGCCAGGACTACGTAGACGCCGGCACCGGCCCCATCGGCTGCACCATCGCGACCCACGTAGGCGTCGACGCCATCGCCATCAGCTACTGCCCCCGCTACCAGCCCATTCACTAGGGGCACCTTTACCACTTGCGGTGGAATAGGGACTGTTTTTGGCTTATCAGCCGCAAATCAATCCCTATTCCACCGCAACTTAGAAGCAGTTCATTTGGGACGGGGCTAAAAAGACTGATATCAAACGTTTCAGACCAGTCTTTTTAGCCCCGTCCCATTTTAGCTACTCTACATCAGCCCGCTCAGGGCGATGTCGACGGCCTCGTTGAGGTCGTCGGTGATGTGCACCAGCTCCGGATCGAGCGGGCTAATCATACCGGCGTCCATCACCGGACCGTTAAGCCAGTCGAATAGGCCCTGCCAGTACTCGCTGCCTACCAGCACAAGCGGCATGCGCTTGACCTTGTGCGTTTGCACCAGCGTGAGCACCTCAAACATCTCGTCGAGCGTGCCAAACCCGCCGGGAAACACAATAGCGCCCGAGCTGTATTTGACGAACATGGTCTTGCGCACAAAGAAGTAGCGGAAGTCCATACCGAGGTTCACGTATTTGTTGAGCCCCTGCTCGTGCGGCAGCTCAATGCCCAAACCAACTGACTTGCCGTTGACGCTCGCCGCTCCCTTGTTGGCCGCTTCCATGATGCCGGGGCCGCCACCGGTGATAACCGCCACGCCGCGCTGGGCAATCTTACGCCCGACGGTGCGCGCCGCCTTGTAGAGCGTATCGGTCTTGGGCGTGCGGGCGCTACCGAAGATGGTCACCGCAGGTCCGAGCTCGGCAAGCGCGCCAAAGCCGTCGACAAACTCGGCCTGGATGCGCAGTACGCGCCACGGATCGGCATGCAACCAGTCGGTCGACTCCTCGGGCGCCAGCAGGTTAGCGTACGTATTGTCCTTAGGAATCATCGGGCCGCGCATGACCACGGGGCCGCGGCGGTACGTCTCGTCGTAGGAAGGCTCGCCCTCGACATTCTCGTTCTTAATCATGGGTACTCCTATCGAGAAAAAGAAAAACGGGCGGGGTCGACGCCATGCGCCAAACACCCGCCCGAACATCAACTATTCGGTATGGTACCCACGATGTATCAAGTGCTTGCAAGCTATCGGTTAGCGGTCGCGCAACCGACGCCGGCGAATGCGATGCCCGGCGACGGCTGCGCGCGGTCGATTGGCACGCGGTCTCGACATCGCGCGAGTGCCTGCAAGCGCCCGCGCCGCCCTTAGTAATCCACCGCGGCAGGGCTATTCATCCAATCGCTCACGAATGCACCATAGCGACCCTCGATAATGGCCTGGCGAGCACGCTGCATAAGGTTGAGCAGGTAGTAGATGTTGTGCATCGAAAGCAGGATGCCGCCGAGCATCTCCTTCTGCGTGACCATGTGGCGAATGAGCGCGCGGCTGTAGCCGCCCGTGCACACCGGGCAGGTGCAGGTGGGGTCGATGGGGCCGTCGTCGTGCGCAAAACGCGCGTTGCGGAAGTTAAGGCGACCTTCACTGGAGAATGCCGTGCCCATGCGGCCGGTGCGCGTCGGCAGCACGCAGTCGAACATATCGATGCCCACGCCCACGCCGCGCACGAGCGTCGTCGGGTTGCCGACGCCCATCAGGTAGCGCGGCTTGTGCTTGGGCATGTACTCGCTCACAAGCGGCGCCAGGGTCTCGAACATGGTCTCGTGGTCCTCGCCCACCGAGTAGCCGCCGATGCCGTAACCGGGGAAGTCGCCGCACTCCTCCAGATGGCGCAGAGAGCGCAGGCGCAGATCCAGATGCATGCCGCCCTGGACGATGCCAAAGAGCGCCTGGTCATCGCGGGTGTGAGCCTTGTAGCAGCGCTCGGCCCACATGCTCGACAGCTCCACCGCGCGCTCAACGTAGGCGCGCGTGGCGGGATAGCCCGGGCACTGGTCCAGCTGCATGCAGATGTCGGAGCCGAGCTTCATGGCGATTTCCATGTTGTCCTCGGGCGTCCAGAACACGTGGCGGCCGTCGTAGTCGTTGACGATAAAGCGCACGCCCTCGTCGGTGAGCTTGACGGCGTCGTTGTGGCTGAACACCTGGAAACCGCCCGAGTCGGTGAGGATAGGACCGTGCCAGTTCATAAACTTGTGCAGGCCGCCCAGCTCGGCGATAGTGTCCTCGCCGGGACGCATGGACAGATGATAGGTGTTGGCAAGCACGATCTGGGCGCCGAGCTGTTTGACGGTCTCGGTGGGGATGCCCTTGACGTTTGCCTTGGTGCCCACGGGCATAAAGATCGGCGTCTCGATGTCGCCGTGCGGGGTGTGCAGCACGCCGGCACGCGCATGCGTCGTCGGATCCTCGGCGATCAGGTCGAATTTAAAAAGGCTCTGGTCCATAAACTGGAACTCCTTGGTTGCGGTTCATACGCAAACCATTATACGGGCAACCCGCAAGAAGCACCGACTCGACAGAAACTAGTGCATTAGGATCAGGTTCCCGAGCTAGTCGTTGGG
>CBCSNG010000043.1:0-11686 GCA_965141635.1 uncultured Collinsella sp.
TGACCTTTGGGGCGAATCGCGAGACGGCGATGATCTATGCCTGCGCCGAGGGCGTTGTGTATTCGCGCCGGCGGTACATGGTGGTTTGCCTGGCGCCGACGGTTGTTGTGACGTCGGCGTTTGCCCTGGGGTTTGCGTTTTCGGGCTATCCGCTGCTGTGCTACCTGGCGACCGGCTTGCATTTATCGGGTTGCGTGGGCGATTGGTATTACGTGCGGACCATTTTGCGCGACCGCCGCATTGTCGCCTGCGAGGACACGTCCTTCGGCGTGCGCTTTTTCGGGTGAGGAGATGTCGATGAAGCCGTTGTTGTTGCACGCCTGCTGTGCGCCGTGCTCTCTTGAGCCGGTCCGCCTGCTGCGCGAGGAAGGGTTTGAGCCCACAATCTGCTGGACCAACCCCAATATTCAGCCGCACGATGAATGGCAGCGGCGTTTGGACGAGCTGCGCCGGTGGTGTGCCGATGGCGACATCGAGCTTATCGAGGCGGGGGAGGACCGGGAGCGCTGGGAGGCCGGCGTGGCCCCGCTGGGCGCCGATCGACCCCGTCGCTGTCGCGCGTGCTATGCCCTGCGCTTGGCCGAGGCATGTCGTGTGGCCCAGGAACGCGGGTTTGAGTCTGTGGGCACGACGCTCGCCGTCTCGCCGTATCAGTTGTTCGAAACCTGCAATGATGTGTTGGAGCGTCTGGCTGCCGCCCGCGGTCTCACTCCGGTGATTCGCGATTTTCGTCCGTATTACCCCGAGGCGACACGTCGTTCGCGCGAGCTGGGTATGTATCGGCAGAATTACTGCGGCTGCCGATTCTCGGCCGTCGAGGCGGCCATGGACCGCGCCCGCATCCGCGACGAGCGCAAAGCGTCCAAAAAGTAGTTCATTTTGGGCTGGGGCTTTGAGCTGTCTGTGCGGTACGGTCGTTTTTGGGAAAGTCGATTTAATTAAGCGTGTGATCGTGGCTCGCTTGATACCAAACGACGACTCCTATGATTCTAATCCTCCGTTTGTTAAACATCAGATCCGGACTTGCTGTTGCATATGAATGGGACGACAGCACAATCATGTCGTTTCCTTCTGCAAATCGCCTAATTACCGGTGTTTTACCGTCTGCGAGCGCCAATACAGCACAGCCGTTCCAAGGCTTTGCGGTGGTATCGACAAGTAGTAAGCTGCCGGGAGGGTAAATGCGGGACATTTCGTCACCTTTGATTTTAACGAAAACGCTATGTGGGTGACGCTTGGCTACGTCTACAGGCGCGCAAGCATTTTGTTGGCTGTGCGTGATGCGGCGCTTTTGCGATTCGATATCGATGACGGGAAATGCGCCCTCCATTTCGTGGATAGCAGGGTCTTCGTCGGTGACGATTCTTTTATTTGCGAGCTTTACGGCCAAACCGTTTTCCTCGCCAACAAGTTCATCGCGGGTGCAACCGAAGAGCGCTTGTAACTTTTCAATATGGCGCTCACGGGGGGCATACCGACTTTTTTCCCAACGACAAACGGTCTCTTTAGATACCCCCAACATCTCTGCAAGTTGCGCCTGACCAAGATGCTCCATGGTGCGGAGTTTACGAATATTTGCCCCGAAGCCCATGGCTATAGATCCTCTCGCCACAGAGGGAGGCATAGACAGTTTGTGCCACCATAGCCTTTGGTGAGCTCGTCAATGGATAACGGGAATAATTCCATTCCTGCTTTCTCAAGCGCTTCGTTGGTCCAAACGTTTTCTTCATATACGCATAGTTTTCCTGGCGAGAGCGCAAGGATAGACGTTGCGTTGTTCCGGCGCTCTCTTTCGTAGGCGGTTTGATTCCCGCCTCCGCAGTCAATTACTTTTATTGGTTCGCAACAGGCTGCAGAGAGTATTTCCGGAATCGTGCGATCGATAGGAGTGATCGTAAGGCCCTTTCCGGATCGTTTTAGTTGAATGCTGTATGCATCAACGGCATTGCATATCTCACGATCGATGAGGAACGCGTCGTGATCAATTCTACTTATGAACGTATCGAGGTGGATACGCAGCCCGTCAGAGGGGACTCGAATCGCAATTAGCTCGGTAGTCTGGAATTTATTTGAGGTCAGGAGCTCTTTGGCAAGTGACTCGACGGCGGCGGGTTCAGTTCGGTCAGAGATTCCAACTAATAATGTCTTAGCACTGATAACAAGAATGTCTCCGCCTTCGATATGGTAACTACTCCTGTTCAAATCACATACCGGGGTTTCTCCCATGATCTTGTGGTGGGTGAATATCTGCCGGTATAAGGCGACCTCACGATCACGCTCAGGCCAATACATATGATTTAGGATGATGCCGTCTCCGACTACCACAGCAGGATCACGAGTGAAAAAAAGCGTGTTGAGGGGATTGACCAAGAGCGAGGCGGGGTCAAATTGCTCGTGCACGAGCGCCCGTAGTGTTTCCGACTGGTTTGAACATAGCTCAGTGTCTCCAAAGCGAATGCCGTTAAGTACTATATTCACCAATTCCTGGGTGTTCTTAGCGTTCTCAAACAGCTGGGTTATTGTCTCGAGGAACTCTCTGCCTGTTGCCCCACTGCAACGGAGGTAGTCATCAATAAAACATTTAAGTGATTGGGGCTCAGTTTCAAGTGAGTCTTCGAGAAGGTCCCTAATTTCAATGGTTTCTACGCCATGCTTCTCAAGCAATTGAACCATGGAATCGTGCTCATATATTGCTTTGTCGAGGTCAAAACGACCGCTCCATTTTCGCAGGGAGAAAACTTGGCTGAAGTCGGCATCAGGGTAGTTTTGTGTTTCAGTTCCTGGTCGATGGACAAGTACGGCTTTTAAATGACCGATTTCATTTGTTATGTGTACGCCTTGCATGTCTGTCTCCTGTCCTGCTGGTTTTTATATAAGGCTAAGGCAGGTTCCTTGTTGTGTTGCGGAAAAGTTAAAAGACGTATGTAATTGATAAATAACATCAATTTTAAATATCAGATTGATTAATAACGTCACTTTAGCTGCCGTTCATAGGTGAAAAGCGACACGATGGCGATGGTTGGCCGACCACCGCTGAGCAACCTCATACATTTATGGTGCCAGCTGGATAGATGGGAAAAGGAATGAAGGAGGAGATATGGCAGCGGAAAGTTCGAAAGGCATCAAGCAGTTCAAGGTCCCGCACGTATATGCGATCATCTTTGCACTTATGGTCATCTTCGCTGTTCTCACGTGGATTGTTCCCTCTGGGTCCTATCAGCGTCAGGAGGTGAACGGTCGTGAAGTCACTGTCGCAGGTACGTATGAGCAGAGTGAAAAGACATATATTGACGAGGAAACCGGGGATGAAGTAGATCTCAGACAAGGCGTCTTCGATGTTCTTCAGGCTCCAACGCGCGGTATACAAGAGGCAATTGAGGTCGTTGCATTCATCTTGATTGTGGGCGGTTCGTTTCAGGTTATTACTAAAACGGGCGCTATCACGAGCGGAATGGGTCGTGTCGTTCGCCGCTTTAAGAACAAAGACATTCTAATTATTCCTATTGCGATGGTTCTCTTTGCATTGGGCGGAACGAGCTTTGGCATGGCGGAAGAAACTCTCCCGTTCTTTGCGATCTTCATGCCAATTATGATGGCTATGGGCTTCGACTCGATGACGGCGTTCATGGTCGTGTTCGTTGGAGCGCGCACGGGTTACATCGCCTCAACGATTAATCCGTTTAATGTTCTCATTGCGCAAGGTATTCTTGGTATTCAGGGCAACCCCCAGCTGTGGCTGCGTATGATTGCCTGGGTTGTTTTGACTGCCGTTGCAATTACTTGGGTTGTCCTCTATGCACGAAGGGTAAAGAAGAACCCTGAGTCATCGATCACATTTGAGGATGATATCGCCAAGAAAGTCGAGTTCGCTGCCGATGAATCTGCCCTTGACGCGGAATTTACGGGTCGTCAAAAAGGCGTGCTTGCGGTATTTATCGCTGGTATGTGCCTTATCATCTGGGGACTTGTGACCCAGGGCTGGTATATGAACGAGATTTCTGCGGTCTTTTTGGCCATGGGCCTGTTGGCTGGTGTTATTGCGGGCTTTAGTCAGGACGTCATCGCTCAGGAATTTGTTGCGGGTATCGCTGACTTTGCTTTCTCGGCAATTGTCGTTGGACTTGCGCGTGGCATCCTTGTCATTGCCTCTGACGGCATGATCATCGATACCATCCTCAATGCGCTCGCCACTGGTCTGGGCGGCATCCCGGCGGTTCTCTTTACTACGCTTCTTTATGCGGTTGAGAACCTCCTGGCGATTCTGGTTCCCAGCTCATCTGGCCTTGCAGCACTGACCGCTCCCATTTTTGGACCTTTGACCGAACTCATGGGCCTTAATCCCGAGGCCGCCGTGTGGGCTCTCTCCATGGGTAGCGCGACGATGTCTTTGATCTGTCCTACTAGCGCCATTCTTGTAGCGGGTTTGGGCGTGTGCAAGATCAAGCTTGGCCAGTGGTGGAAGACCGTTTGGAAATTCTTCTTGGTCGTGTCGCTCATCAATATCGTATTCGTAGCAATCTCGGGACTTATTGCCCTGTAGGTTTCATGGCTGAAATGGAGTAACAGGAATGTCTAAAGGACTGAATGTACACAGCGAGATTGGTAAGCTCAAGAAAGTTGTGCTTCACCGCCCCGGTCGTGACCTTGTGAACGTAAAGGCAGAAGAGTTCGATGATGTCTGGATTCACGACTGTTTCTATCTTGATGTGGCTCAAAAGGAGCATGATGCCTTTGCGGATCTTCTGAGGAGCGAAGGTGTTGAGGTTCTCTATATGGAGAAACTCGTTGCTGAAGCGCTGGATGCATGCCCCTCGGCTCGCGCTGAGTTTACCGATACATTTATGGCTGAGAGCGGGATTGTCAATCCTATGCTTGAGCAGGCTGTTCGTGAAAAGCTCGACGCTATTTCAGATTCGTATCAGTTTGTACTTGAGGCTATGGGGGGGTATCGTTATCGTGACCTTGAGCTGCCTCGCGTTTCGACTACGCTTAGTATGATGGATAATGAGGATGCGAAGCCCGATGATTTGGTGTTGAAGCCTCTTCCGAGTTCATATTTCTCTCGCGATCCTCTTGCTTCCGTGGGCAAAGGCGTTCTGCTTCACCATATGTATTGGAAACAGCGAGATCGTGAAGTGCCCTTCTACGAAGCGATTTTCAAATACCATCCCGATTATGCAGGGACTCCGATTTGGTACGACCATAAGAATCCCTGGCATATCGAGGGCGGTGATGTGCTTAACATTAACGCTCATACCTTGGCTATTGGAATTAGCCAGCGAACTGAGGCGGCTGCGATTGAGGAGCTTGCAAAGAATTTGTTCTGGGGATCTGGGAATTCTGAGATCGATACCGTTTACGCTATTAAAATCCCCAACGGCTATGCTTACATGCATCTTGACACCGTTTGCACCATGGTGGATTTCGATAAGTTCACAGTTTATCCCGGTATTTTTGAGACCCTTCGTGTTTATCGTCTGACTCGTGGTGACTCTGAGGGAATGGTCGCTGTTCAAGAGATTGATGACACGCTTGAACATATTCTTGAAATGGCTACTGGCGTGGAGAAGGTGCAGCTTATTGAGTGCGGTGCCGGCGATATGGTTGAGGCATCTCGCGAGCAGTGGAACGACGGGTCGAACACTCTTGCCGTTGCTCCTGGTAAAGTCTGTGTTTACGAGCGCAATGTTGTCACAAATGATGAGCTCTACAAGAACGGTTTGGAACTTTTGGTCGTTCCCTCCGAGGAACTGTCCCGCGGTCGTGGTGGCCCGCGCTGCATGAGCATGCCCTTCTGGCGCGAAGATATTTAGTTGCAAATCCACTGTGATGGGAGATGGCGAATATGGGTGTTAATATCGCTGGGCGCAGTTTTCTGAAGCTGCTTGATTACACGACGGAAGAGATTGAGTATCTGCTTGAGCTTTCTGCTAACTTCAAAAGCATGAAGCGTGCCGGTGTTCCGCATAAATACCTTGAAGGCAAGAATATTGTTTTGCTATTTGAGAAGACTTCCACGCGTACTCGCTGCGCCTTCGAAGTTGGTGCACTTGACCTTGGCATGGGTGTAACTTATTTGGATCCGGGCTCGTCTCAGATGGGCAAAAAGGAGTCGATTGAGGACACGGCTCGCGTCCTTGGCCGCATGTATGACGGAATTGAATACCGCGGCTTTGAACAGGCGAAGGTTGAGGAGCTTGCTGCAAAAGCTGGGGTTCCCGTTTGGAATGGGCTGACTACTGAATTTCACCCGACTCAAGTGCTTGCCGATATTCTGACCATGCGTGAAGAGTTTGGAGAGATTAAGGGCAGGAAACTTACATTTTTTGGTAAGGCGGCCGGAAACGTCGCTGATTCGCTCATGGTCATTTGCGCTAAGCTCGGCATTAACTACTGTTCTTGCGGCCCAATCGGGGGAAATTCGGAGGGGGCTACATCCTATGATCCTGAACTCCTTGCAGAATGTAGTCGTATTGCGGCCGAGCATGGATCGACGATTACCATTACAGAGGATATTGAGGAAGGCGCTCGTGATGCCGATGTAATTTACACGGATGTTTGGGTTGGCATGGGTCAGCCCGCAGAGCTGTGGGAAAGCCGCATTAAGCTCATGTCGCCGTATCGTGTGACCGCTGAGGTGATGTCTATGGCAAAGCCCGAGGCGATTTTCCTCCACTGCCTTCCGAGCTTCCACGATACTAATACTACTGTTGGTGCCGAAATTGCTGAGAAGTTTGGAGTTACCGAAATGGAAGTCACGGACGAGGTTTTTGAGTCCGATAAGTCTCGTGTTTTCCAAGAAGCGGAGAATCGCATGCATACGATTAAGGCGGTGATGTACGCAACGCTTAAGTAGCGGGGCGTTGAGAAAACAGTCGCAAATCTGTTTCCATACTATATTTCTCTCAACAAGCTGATAGGATACAGGGGAGAATGATGCGCGCGTCAGTCGATTTTTTCGACTGACGCGCTTTGTGAAAGAGGCAAAGATGCGTACCGATGATTTTGACTACAACCTTCCCGAGGAACTGATTGCCCAAGCTCCTGCCGAGCCGCGCGACTCCTGCCGCCTGCTGGTGGTTGATCGCAAGGGCTCCCAGGCGGGAACGCCGCTGGAGCACGGCGGTACCGTTGAGCACCGCATCTTCCGCGACATCATCGACTATATCGAGCCGGGCGACGTGCTCGTCATCAACAAGACGCGCGTGATGCCGGCCCGCCTGATCGGTCGCAAGGCCGGCTCGGGCGGCGTGGTCGAGACGCTGCTGCTCAAGCGCCGCGAGGATGTGGATCCGCTGGGCCATGTCTGGGAGTGCCTGGTCAAGCCGGGTAAGCGCCTGAAGCCCGGTGCTCAGATTGAGTATCGTGCGGGCGGCGCCCATGCGCCCGAGGGCGCGCCCGTGGTGCTGACGGCCGAGGTCGTCGACTTTGTTACCGATAGCCGCGGTGGCCGTCTGGTGCGCTTTGAGCCGGCCGGTTGCAATGCCGCCGGCGACCCGCGCACGCTCGACGAGGCCATCCACGCTGCCGGCCACGTGCCGCTGCCGCCCTACATTACCGATTACGAGGGCGATCCCGAGAAGTACCAGACCGTCTACGCCATGAAGGAGGAGCACTCGGCTGCCGCTCCTACGGCGGGTCTGCACTTTACTCCCGAGCTCATGGCCGCTATCGAGGCCAAGGGCGCGAAGTTTGCCGCCGTCGAGCTCGAGGTGGGTATCGATACCTTCCGTCTGGTGGAGGAGGACGACCCTACACAGCACGTGATGCACACCGAGCGCTACCACGTGTCGCAGGAGGTTGTCGACGCTGTGCATAAGGCGAAGGCCGAGGGCCATCGTGTGATCGCCGTCGGCACTACCGCAGTGCGCTCGCTCGAGAGCGCGTTTGACGCGGACGCGCCGGTGTCCGATCCGGCTGTGACGGCGCGCTATTTTGAGGGCCGCGAGGACGGGGCCGACACGCTCGGCCGCGGCGACATCGTGGTGCGCGAGAACGCGACAACGCAGCTCTACCTTATGCCCGGCTCGACCTATCACGTGGTCGACGCGTTGATCACGAACTTCCACGTGCCTCGCTCTACACTCATGATGCTTGTGAGCGCGCTTGCCACCCGCGACCAGATCATGGATGCCTACGCTGCCGCCATCGAGGAGCGCTACCGCTTCTTCAGCTTTGGCGACGCCATGCTCATCTTGTAGGTTACGGCGTTTTACAAACGCCGTAACCGGTCGACGCTGCGCGGGCCGCATTTGGACAATCTGACGTTCAACTTCAAGGGCGCGACCAGAAGGTCAGCGCCCTTTCGTTTCACGTCACCTTGTCTCAAATGCGACCCGCTCGCTGACTCTGCCATTACATCGGTGTTGCCGTGGTTGTTGAGTAGTCATTGGGCACTTGGCACTTGGGGACGTTCCTTTTGTGCCGGCACCTGGGGACACTCCTTATGTCAAGAGATTGGTGCAAGAGGGATAGATTACCTTGCATCAATCTAATAAGTTGCGGTGAGATAGTTCTTGAATTGGCTTTTTGAGGGCTAAACAGGAACTATCTCACCGCAACTGCGTTGAGCGTTTTTTGGCAGCTGGTTTACTTGCTCGCGAAGAGCCAGACCAGGATGATCACCAGGATTGCGGCGACGATGCAGACGATGGCGCCGGTGAATTTGATGCGTGAGTCGCGGGTACGCTCGCGCACCGCGTCCTCGGTGGCTTCGAGCTGGGTAACCTCTCGCTCGGTCTCGGCGTGTTCGGCTTTGTCTCGGGCCAAGGATCCTGCAAGCGACTCAGTGATCTCTGGGTGGTCGTGCACCTCGGTCGCCTGTTCGATAATCGACTGCGCATGCGCGGCATCTGCTTGGGCGTTGGCTATGCTCTGCTCTTGGTCGCGGCGTGCCTTGTCCTCGGCAGCGATCTTCTCGCGCAGTTCGCGCTGGCGCGTTGCAGCGGCGGTTTTTGCGGTCTGCAGCTCGTCGCGCGCGGCATCGGCCTCCGCCGTCACGGCCTGATGGGCTCGCTTGGCGTCGGCGATGGGGGCTTGCGCCTGCTCAACGGCCTGCTCGGCTGCGGCAAGCGAGTGTTCAAGGTCGGCGGTGATGCGCGGGACATCTTCTTCGGCTTTACGCAGGGCATCTGCCGTGTCGGAGATCTGCATCGAGAGCTCGCTGGTGCGCACCGTATAGTTGGCGGGATTTGCCGAGGGATTGCGTTGCAGCTCGGCATACTCATGACGCAGCGTCTCGAGCTGGGCGCGCGTGGCGTCGACGGTTTGTTGTGCGGCGGCAATGCCGGCGTCTCGCTCGGCCTTTACCTTGTCGCGGATGCGCTTGGAATCCTCAAGACGTCGAATGAGGCGGTTGCCGGTCTCGCGCGAGCTCGCCTCGCGGGCCTCCACGGCATCGAGCGCGGCCTTCAGGCGGAGCTCAGTCGCGTCATCCTCTGTCTTCATTTGTTCGAACTGACCCTTGAGCTCTGTCGCTTTGGCGGCGTGGGCATCACGGTCAATCTCGGCGGCCGCTGCAGTCTTTTGGGCCGTGGCAATCGCCTGGCGCTGGTCGGCGACGATCTGGTCGTAGCGGCCTGCGATATCCTGGCGCGTCTCGAGTTCCTCGGCCTGATCGGCAATGCGCTGCTCAAGTTCGGCCAGGTGGGCGCGGGCATCGGCAAGTGCCTTTTTCGCGGCATTCATCTCGCGCATGGCCGAGGCACCCTGGGCGATAAAGGCGCCCACGGCGTTCGCTGTGTTCGAGACAGCGGTCCCCAGATCGCGGCTCGCGGCGGGGGAGTGCGGGGCGGTCGGGCGAGCGGTGTCGGCGGCGTCCGCATCGGCAGCCTGCGGCGCGGCGATATTGCCGGTACCGCCCTCGACCACAGAAAAGCCTGCTGCGTGCGGATCGACCGCATCGGCGCCAATCGTGGGGTGCTCGAGCTGCAGAAACGAGGGCATGGTGCTGCCCTGGTCGGCAACCGGAGTCTCGCCGGGCACAAAGGTCGAGGCCGCCTCGGCGGCCTCCTCTTCCTCGGCATCAATATCGGCATCGGCGACGGCGTCTTTCATCGCTTTGACAGCATCCATCATGGAGTCCATGACGGCATCGAGCTCTTCTTCCGAAGACACCTCGATGGGGCCCGCTGCTTGCGGGGCGTCGTCCTGTACAGGGGCGTCGTCCTGAGCGGGCGCATCGTCGTTTTGCTCATCGGCGTTTTCTGTTTCGGGGGTTTCCGCCGTAGCGCTTTCGTCCAAGATGGGGTCGTCGATGTCGATACCATCGCAGGTCACAGCGTCAGTATCTGCGGTGACGTCTGCGGGATCATCAATATGCTGTTGAGTCTGGGGGTCCAGCTCGTCTGTCATAGGCATGTGCTCCTCATCGTTGTTTGTCACCCTATGATAAAGTCTCGCGCCGACATCCCGCGCGCCGCAGCAAAGTTTCAAAACGTGTTCGATGGCTCGTTTGGCTGACAAAAATTCGGCCTCTTTATCCAGTTCGTGCTTGACATTCCCTTCGCCGAATGACGTTGTGCCGTTCGCCTGCTGCGGTCTTTATTTTTCACTTGAACCCGCTAAAGTTGCATTTCAGCTTTTGGCGCGTGAAGTTGGATGCGCGCAGTCGGCGGGTGGGCCCGTCGCGATTTGAAAGGACTTTGTATGGGACTTTTCACTGGTAAGACCGTGATCGTCACCGGCGGCGGCAAGGCCACGCTTAAGGACGGTTCCGCTGGCTCCATCGGCTACGGCATCGATATCGCATTTGCCAAGGAGGGCGCGAACCTCGTCATCACCGGCCGCAACGTCGCCAAGCTCGAGGCCGCCAAGGAGTCTCTCGAGGCCGAGTACGGTGTCAAGGTTCTGCCTGTTCAGGCCGATGTCTCGGCTGGTCAGGACAATGAGGCTGTCGTCCAGAACGTCATCGACAAGGCCATTGAGGAGTTCGGCCGCATCGACGCCGTCGTCAACAATGCTCAGGCCAGCGCCTCGGGCGTGACCATTGCCGATCACACTATGGACCAGTTTAACCTTGCCATTTACTCTGGCCTGTATGCCACTTACCTGTACATGCAGAAGGCCTATCCGCACCTGAAGGAGACCAAGGGCTCCGTGGTCAACTTTGCCTCGGGTGCCGGCCTGTTTGGCAACTATGGCCAGTGCAGCTATGCTGCCGCCAAGGAGGGCATCCGCGGCCTGACCCGCGTTGCCGCCAACGAGTGGGGCAAGGACGGCATCAACGTCAATATCGTTTGCCCGCTTGCTTGGACCGCTGCGCTCGAGAACTTCCAGGATGCCTATCCCGAGGCGTTCAAGGCCAACGTCCACATGCCGCCGGCGGGTCACTACGGCGACGTCGAGAAGGAGATCGGCCGCGTTGTCGTTCAGCTCTGCGGTCCCGACTTTAAGTACATGAACGGCGAGACCGTCACCCTCGAGGGTGGCATGGGCCAGCGGCCTTAGGGGTTACGCGGTTTTACCAAACCGCGTAACGGCTCGACGCTGCGCGGGCCGCATTTGGACAATCTGACGTTCAACTTCAAGGGCGCGACCAGAAGGTCAGCGCCCTTTCGTTTCACGTCACCTTGTCTCAAATGCGGCCCGCTCGCTGACTTATGCTCAACCTGTGGCGCCATTTTGCCTGAAGGCACCTTGCTCGCCCTGGCGGGCTTTCGCTCATATGACCCAATCCGCTGTCAAG
>CBCSNG010000044.1:0-11674 GCA_965141635.1 uncultured Collinsella sp.
TTGCGCTGACCGTGATTGACCAGACCGCCGACATGCTCTATATCGGCAACTTTGGATTCCGTACTAGCAGCGACTATGACAAATTTGCCAAGTACGAGACGCGCGAGACCGCGCTGGGCATGCCTTATGTTCCCGAGCATGCGGCGGCCTTGTTTAGCTGCCGTCTGATCGACACTGTTGACGTGGGCACGCACCTGCTCTTTGTTGGCGAGGTCGAGGAGGCCGAGCGCCTGAGCGACGAGACGCCGCTCACCTACGATTACTACCATAAGGTCCTGAAGGGCAAGACGCCTCCGAAGGCGTCCTCGTATCAAGGCTAGAAATGTTTTAAAAATGCTTGCATTATATTATTGAGAATATATACTAATAAGCAAGTACACCAGCAGTCACGTTCGAGAGGAGAACATCATGGCTGAGGAGAAGAAGACGTATAAGTTCGTGTGCATCGTTTGCGGTTATGAGGTTGAGGTCGACACGCCCGAGCTGCCCGAGGATTACGTGTGCCCGGTCTGCGGCGTCGGTCCCGATCAGTTTGAGCTCGTCGAGGAGTAACTCGCAGGCACACGGCGAAAGCCGAACATAGCTCTGTCCAAGGACCCCGGTCGGATATCCCGGCCGGGGCCCTTTTGATTCCTTGGGGACGGAGGAAAACGGATCACCCGGTGTCGTCGGTGTGGCGGGTGATCCGTTTTCCTCCGTCCCCAAGGGATCACGGCTGCTGTTAGCCGATCCTGTCTGTCGTGAGTCCGGCCGACCTTTGGTCTTAATCTGTAACATCTAACGGCTCAAAACGGGTCTATCTGTTACAGATTGAGACAAAAGGTTGGAGCTGAAGAAATGTCTCGATCTGTAACATCTGGAAGTGGAAATTGGGCCCACTTGTTACAGATCAAGACAAACCAAAACCGTCCGGCAGAAGATCTCGATCTGTAACATCTAGCGGTGAAAACGGGGTCAACGTGTTACAGATTGAGACAAACGGAGCTGTCCCTCGGAATGATCTTGATCTGTAACATCTAGACATCAAAAGCGTGTCTATCTGTTACAGATCGAGACGTTTGCCTGGGTAGGTGCCCTGTCCCATTACATCCCTGTCAACAACACGACATCGAGAATCGTCACGATGGCACCGATCCCCACGAGCAACGCGTTGAGCGGGCGCGAGTTGGCGTATTTGCCCATGACGCGGGGCGAACTGGTGAGTCGTATGAGCACAAAGACCGTAATCGGCAACTGAAGCGACAGCAGCGCCTGACTCCAAATGAGACCCTCAAAAGGATTCGGGACGACCAGGCACGTCGCCACTGCGCCGGCGAAACAGGTCGCCACCCCGATCGAGGAATGTCGGTCGTGGATGTCGTATTCCTCGTCGAACATGCCCGCGGTGATGGTGCCCGCCGCCATGCCCGCCGTCACGCTACTCGATATGCCCGCAAACAGCAGTGCCACCGCAAAGATGATTGAGCTTGCCGGGCCCAGAATGGGGGAGAGCGTGGCCGCTGCGACGGCGAGGTCGTCTACGACAATGCCGTGCGCAAAGAAGGTCGTTGCGGCCAGGATGACCATGGCCGAGTTGATTGCCCAGCCCACGCCCATCGAAAAGAGCGTGTCGAAGAGCTCGTAGCGCAGACGTTCTTCGATAACTCGCTCGCCTTGGCCTTCGAAGTGCATGGATTGGATGACTTCGGAGTGCAGGAAGAGGTTGTGGGGCATAACGACCGCGCCTAGGACGCTTACGATAATCGCGGCCGAGCCGGTGGGCATACTGGGTGTGATCCAGCTTGTGGCGGCTTGCGTCCAGTCGACCTTGACTAGTGCAAGCTCGGCTAAAAACGAAAGTCCCACCACGCCCACGAAGGCGATGATCCATCGCTCGGCGCGTTTGTAGGAGCTTGTCATGAGCATGGCAATCGATGCCGCCGCGACGATGATGCAGCCGGTGCGCACAGGCAGCCCAAAGAGCATTTGAAGGGCAATCGCGCCACCCAGGACTTCGGCCATGGCGGTGGCGACCGTGGCTAGATACGCGCTGCCGAGTATCGCACGCCCGACGAGGCGGGGCAGATGGCGCGTCGTGGCCTCGGCGAGACACATACCCGTGGCGATGCCCAAGTGCGCCGCGTTGTGCTGCAGCACGATGAGCATGATCGTGGACAGCGTAACGATCCACAGCAGCGCGTAGCCAAACTGCGAGCCCGCGGCCATATTGGAGGCCCAGTTGCCCGGGTCGATAAAGCCGACGGTCACGAGCAGTCCGGGGCCGATATGCCGTGCGATGTCGAGTCCTCCGTGGCCACCGGTGCGTCGGGAGCCAAAGTGTTGTTTGAGATGGTTGAGCATGGTGCGCTCCTGTGTGCCGTTTGTTTGATGCCGCAAAGGATACCCGTTTTAGGCTCAAAAGTTAACCAAGACTAACAAAATTGTTGTATTTGGATAGGATAGTGAAAGGGGATTGCCGAAATGTCTTAATCTGTAACAACTGGGGATGGAAATTGAGCCTAGGTGTTACAGATCGAGACAGGAAGAAATGGTCCTATGGAATATCTCGATCTGTAACAGCTGACCGCCAAAATCGGCCCTTCGTGTTACAGATTGAGACATTCGGAGCCGTCTCTCAAAACATCTCAATCTGTAACAGTAAGTCGTCGAAATTGGGTCTTCCTGTTACAGATTGAGATGTTTGAAGCGGTGAGCTTACGGGCCGAACCTGGGGCCCTTGTTGTTGTCCTTGAAGTCGGCGGCACCTACTCGTAGGGCGCGCGTTACGCGATTGTTTCGAAACGGGCGGGAAACACAACGGGCCGGCGATGCTCCTAGTATGCCTATTCAACTGACTGTCTAATATCTAGGGGAGGATCGCGATGCAGGCAGATTCCGCTCAGCAGCAGGGCCTTTATCGCCCCGAATTCGACCACGACGCATGTGGCATCGGCGCGCTTGCCGATATCAACGGTGAGCGCCATCACCAGATTCTGGACGACGCGCTGTCCATTCTGGTCAACTTGGAGCACCGCGGCGGCACGGGACTCGAGAAGAACACTGGCGACGGCGCTGGCATCCTGTTCCAGGTTCCGCATCACTTTTTCCGTAAAGAGGCTCAAAAGTGCGGCCAGATTCTGCCGGCAGAGGGCGACTATGGCGTGGCCATGCTGTTCTTTCCGCAGGACGACAAGGGCGTAGAGGATGCCCGCCGCGTGTTTGAGGAGGGCTGCGCCGAGGCCGGCGTGCCGCTGCTCTTTTGGCGCGAGGTGCCGGTCGACCCGCACGACCTGGGCGAGACGGCCCGCGCCTGCATGCCTACCATCCTGCAGGCCTTCCTGGGCCGTCCGGACGACACGCCCGCCGGCGATGCCTTCGAGCGCCGCCTGTACGTGTGCCGCCGCACCATCGAAAAGAAGGCCGACGCCGAGTTTGCCCTGCGCGACAAGATTTTCTACGTGTGCTCTATGAGCTCGCGCACCATCGTGTACAAGGGCATGCTGGTCGCCACGCAGATGCGTCGCTTCTTCATCGACCTCAACGACGCCGCCGTCAAGACGGCCGTGGCGCTCGTCCACTCGCGCTACTCCACCAACACCACGCCCAGCTGGGAGCGTGCGCACCCCAACCGCTTTATCATCCACAACGGCGAGATCAATACCCTCAAGGGCAACGTCAACTGGATCCGCGCCCGCGAGCCCAACCTGTACAGCCCCGTGCTGCAGCATGATCTTGAGCGCGTGATGCCCATCATCAACCGCGAGGGTTCCGACTCCGCGATTCTGGACAACGTGCTCGAGTTTTTGGTTATGAACGGTCGCCCGCTTACGCGTGCCGCGTCCATGTTGCTGCCCGAGCCGTGGGACCATAACGACAGCCTGAGTGAGGAGCGCCGCGCCTACGACGCTTACCAGTCCATGCTCATGGAGCCGTGGGACGGCCCTGCCGCCATCGCCTTTACCGACGGCCGTACCCTGGGTGCTGCTCTCGACCGCAACGGCCTGCGTCCCGCCCGCTACTATGTGACGCGCGACGGTCGCTTTATGCTGGCAAGCGAGGTGGGTACCATCGAGGTGCGCCCCGAGAACATCCTGACGAGCGGCTGTCTGGGACCGGGCCAGATGCTCGAGGTCGATTTTGCCCGCGGCCGCGTCATCTACAACGACGAGCTGCGCGCCCGTTACGCCAAGGAAAAGCCCTACCGTGATTGGATTGCCGAGGAGACGCTGACCGTCGACGCGCTCGATGAGCCCGTTGCGACAATGCCCGCCGAGGACGCCGAGGTGCCCGCCGCCGTGCGCATGGCCAAGCTCGGCTACCACTGGGATGACGTCGACGAGGTCGTGCGTCCCATGGCCCAGCAGGGCAAGGCCCCGCTCGCCTCGATGGGCATCGACGCGCCGCTGGCCTGCCTGTCCAAGAAGACGCGCTCGTTCTTTGACTACTTCTATCAGCTGTTCGCCCAGGTCACGAACCCGCCGATCGATGCCCTTCGCGAGCATATGGTCACCTCGACCACGCTCTACCTGGGCAACCACGGCAACCTGCTCGAGGACTCCCGTACGGCCTGCCAGCTGGTGCGCCTGGAGCGCCCGCTGCTGAGCGAGGAGGAGTTCGACCGCATCTGCGCCATCGACCGCGTGGGCTTTAAGACCCGTCGCTTCCGTGCCGTGTACCGCCGCGATGCCGGCGAGGGCGCGCTGCAGGCTGCGCTCAAGCAGCTTGCAGAGGACGTTGAGGCTGCGGTCCGCGACGGCGTGAACATCGTGGTGTTGAGCGATCGTGCCGCTGCGGGCGAGGTGCCCGTGCCGTCGCTGCTCGCTGTGGGCTGCGTGCACAACCACCTGATCCGCGCCGGCGTGCGTACCTTTGCCGACATCGTGGTGGAGTGCGGCGACGCTGTGTCCCCGCATGACTTTGCAGCGCTGGTGGGTTACTCCGCTAGTGGCATCTATCCGTACAACGCACATGCGTGCATCCGAGATCTGGCTGCACGCGGCGACCTGGACGTGACGGCCGAGCAGGGCATCGCCAACTACAACAAGGCTGCGACGGCGGGCATCGTCTCCATCATGTCCAAGATGGGCATCTCCACGGTGCAGAGCTACCACTCTGCGCAGATCTTCGAGGCCGTGGGCTTTACGCCGGAGTTCGTCAACGCGTACTTTGCCGGCACGGTGAGCCGTGTGGGCGGTATGGGTGTCGAGGACGTTGAACGCGAGCAAAACGAGCGCTACGACGCCGCGCTCGCCATCCTTAAGAGTCCGGCTCCCGATCAGCTGCCCACACTGGGCCTGACCAAGTGGCGCCCGCTCGGCGGCGAGGATCACCTGATCGATCCGCAGACCGTCTACTTGCTGCAGACCGCCTGCCGTGAGGACAGCTACGACACCTTTAAGGAGTACAGCGCCCGCCTGCACCGCACCGGCCGTGCCGTGCGCCTGCGCGACTTGCTCGACTTTGATGCCAGTGGCCGCACGCCGGTTTCGCTCGACGAGGTGGAGCCCGCGCTCAACATCGTCCGCCGCTTTAACACCGGCGCCATGTCGTACGGCTCCATCAGCAAAGAGGCGCACGAGTGCATGGCTATCGCCATGAACCGCCTGCATGGCCGTTCCAACTCGGGCGAGGGCGGCGAGGATCCGCGTCGCGAGACCCCGCTGGCCAACGGCGACTCCAAGAACTCAGCGATCAAGCAGGTGGCAAGTGCGCGCTTTGGCGTGACGAGCCGCTATCTTTGCAGCGCCTTTGAGATTCAGATCAAGATGGCCCAGGGTGCCAAGCCCGGCGAGGGTGGCCACCTGCCCGGCAAGAAGGTCTACCCCTGGATCGCCGAGGTCCGTCAGTCCACGCCTGGCATCGGCCTGATCTCGCCTCCGCCGCACCACGACATCTACTCCATCGAGGACCTGGCGGAGCTTATCTTCGATCTTAAGAACGCCAACCCCGGTGCGCGCGTGTCGGTCAAGCTGGTCAGCGAGGCCGGCGTCGGCACCATTGCTACCGGCGTGGCCAAGGGTGCCGCCGACAAGATTTTGATCAGCGGCCATAACGGCGGCTCGGGTGCCGCGGCGCGCGATTCCATTTGGCACGCCGGTCTGCCGTTGGAGCTCGGCCTTGCCGAGGCCCAGCAGACGTTGCTGCAAAACGGCCTGCGCTCCCGCGTGGTGCTCGAGGCCGACGGCAAGCTCATGGACGGCACCGATGTTGCCGTCGCCTGCTTGCTGGGCGCCGAGGAGTTTGGCTTTGCAACCATGCCGCTCATCTCCATGGGCTGCCTCATGCAGCGCGACTGCCAGCAGGATACCTGCCCGGCCGGCATCGCGACGCAAAACTGCCGCCTGCGTCACGGCTTCCGCGGTAAGCCCGAGCACGTTGAGCACTTTATGCTCTTTGTGGCCGAGCAGCTGCGCGAGATCATGGCGAGCCTGGGCTTTCGCACCATCGACGAGATGGTCGGCCATCCCGAGTGCCTGCGTCAGATTGAGGTACCGGGCAACCGCAAGGCCAACCTGCTCGATCTGTCGCCCGTGCTGGCGAGCGCGACCTGCGAGTTCGGTGCCCATATCCCGGGTGCCGACGGTCGCCACTTCCTGCCGCAGATGGCAGCGGACAGCGAGCTCGACAAGACGCTCGACTCCACGTTGTTCGTGCCCTATACGGCCGATGCCCGTGCGCACCTGCGTCCGATTCGCTTCCGCGCCGATATCGCCAACGTCAACCGCTGCGTGGGCACCATCCTGGGCAACGCGGTGACCAAGGCACATCCCGAGGGCCTGCCCGCCGGCTCCATCACCATCGATTGCGATGGTTCGGCCGGTCAGAGCTTTGGCGCCTTCCTGCCGCGCGGCATTACGCTCAACGTGTGCGGCGACGCCAACGACTACTTTGGCAAGGGCCTTTCGGGTGGCGAGGTGTCGGTGCGCCCCAACCCGCATGCGACCTACAAGTTCGACGAGAACATCATCGTGGGCAACGTGGCGTTCTTTGGCGCCACGAGCGGCCGCGGCTTCATTAACGGTCTTGCTGGCCAGCGTTTTGCCGTGCGCAACTCCGGCGCCACCGTGGTAGTCGAGGGCTGCGGCAACCATGGCTGCGAGTACATGACGGGCGGTCTGGCACTCATCCTGGGCGAGGTCGGGCAGAACTTTGCTGCCGGCATGACGGGCGGTGTGGCCTATGTCTTTGACCAATACGGCACGCTCGATGCCCGTGTGAACCACGAGAGCGTTGAGCTCAAGGCCCCGACGGCCGGCGAGCTGGCGCAGATTCGCGAACTCATCCAGGAGCACGTGGACGCGACGCAGAGCCCGCGCGGCATTAAGCTGCTCTACAGCTTTGAGACGATGAGCAAGCACTTTGTGAAGGTCATTCCGACCGAGTACGAGCGCGTGCTGGCGGTTGTCGCTGCGGGTGAGGCTGCCGGCAAGACGCATGCACAGGCCGAGGAGTTGGCGTTTGACATCGTGACCGGTCGCGCGAGCGCCGCGGATGTCGCTCGCTTCGATGTCGCGGGCGGTGCTGCGGGCGCGGGTGTTGTACCCGTGGCCGCTACCGGTTCTGTTGCTTCGACCAAGAAGGAGGCGTAAGTGCCATGGGCAAGCCCGGTGCTTTTCTTGATATCGATCGCGTGACCCACGAGCTTCGCCCCGTGGAGGAGCGCAGCCATGATTTTGATCCGCTGTACGTGGAGCTCGATGACGACGCACGTCGCGCCCAGGCGAGCCGCTGCATGATGTGTGGCGTGGCGTTTTGCCAGATGGACGCGAGCTTTGGCAAGGCACGCCCGAGCGGCTGCCCGCTGCACAACCTGATTCCCGAGTGGAACGAGCTGGTGTACCGCGGTCGCTGGGATGAGGCTGCCGAGCGCCTGTCGCTCACCTCGCCCATGCCCGAGTTCACGAGTCGCGTGTGCCCGGCGCTGTGCGAGGCCGCGTGCAACCTAGGTTCGGTCGACGGTCAGCCCACGACGATTCACGATAACGAGCGCGCGATCAGCGACCACGAATGGGCGAACGGTGGTCCGCATCGCTTTGAGCCGGCAGGGGAGGGCGCACCCACGGTTGCCGTGGTGGGCTCCGGTCCTGCTGGTCTGGTGGCAGCATGGGAGCTTGCGCGTCGCGGCGCCCGCGTGACGGTGTTTGAGCGCGACGATCGCCCGGGCGGTCTGCTCATGTACGGCATTCCCAACATGAAGCTCGAGAAGTCCGTGGTCGAGCGTCGCGTGGCGCTCATGCGCGAGCTGGGTATCGTCTTTGAGCTGGGCACTGACGCTACGAACCCTGCGGTGGCGGCCAAGCTCAATGGTTTTGACGCTGTCGTGGTGGCAGCTGGTGCCCGTGCCCCGCGCGGGCTTTCGGCTGCGAACATTGACGCTCCCGGCGTGGTGTATGCCGTGGACTACCTGACGGCTTCGACCGTCTCGGTGCTCGATGGCGGCGAGCCCGCAGTGAACGCGCGCGGCCTGGACGTTGTGGTCATTGGCGGCGGCGATACCGGCAACGACTGCGTGGGTACCGCGGTGCGCCAGGGCGCGCGCAGCGTGCGCCAGTTTGAGTTTTTGCCGGCCGCGCCTGATGCGCGTGCAGCGAGCAACCCCTGGCCGCAGTGGCCCAACGTTAAGAAGGCCGACTACGGCCAGCAGGAGGCTATCGCTGCCATGGGTGGCGAGATGCGCGCCTGGGGCGTGGATACGCTCGAGGTACTGCTGGACAAGAAAGGCACGGCCGCGGGTCTGCGCGTGGTCGATCTGGATTGGTCGGCCGGCAAGCCGGAGCGCATCGCAGGCTCCGAGCATGAGGTGCCGGCGCAGCTGGTGCTCATCGCCTGCGGCTTTACGGGTCCGGAGCACAGCGTGTTCGAAGCTGTCGGCGTGCCTGTTGCCACGGAGGGCCGTCCGCTGCCCGTGATGGCTGCCGAAGGCTCGCACCTTGCGGCGCGTGTCGACGGCGTCGCCGCAGATGCCACGCCGGTGTATGTGGCCGGCGACGCCCGCAATGGCAGCTCGCTCGTGGTGAGCGCCATGGCCGATGCCCTCGCCTGCGCCGCCGAGGTTGCCGAGACCTTGGGGCTGTAAGGTGGTCATTCAAGAGCGTTCCCAACGACTAGTCATTGGGGACGCGCTTTTTTTGTCTAGTCGTCGGGGACACTCTTAACGTCTGACTGCTCATTTGCTGACGTGCGGGCTCGCGGCGCCTTGCTGTTTTCGTGATGGCTGCGGCTGGCAAGCTCAAAATCTCTGTTTATTTGCCTATGTTTAACTGGGGTTTTGTTTCGGTATAACGTATCGGTCAAGCGTTCCGTCAAGTATACGGTCAGCATCTGGTTTGCAGCCTGATGCCCATTTCGCCCGCGCTGGCGGCGACCACCTGCCCTCCTCGTAAGCTCAAATTGAGGTTTATCAGTTTGAGGAGGATGCCATGGCTGATCATGTTTTGGACCGGGGACGTCTGGACGAAGCCGTCGGTAACGATATTGCCGATATGGCCCAGTTTTGGATGCTGCGCAAGTTTCAGTTTTTGGAGTCGGCGCGCACACAGTTCGAAGTGATAGTCGATCCATGGCTCAGCTATTGCGAAGAACCATCGCAAAGTGAAATCATGGCCTATAACATGGCGTTTACCGATTGGCTGCTGTTCGAGCGTCCCTATTACCATGGCAAGACGCTGCTTGAGCTGTATGTGGACGAACCGCCGGCGTCACTTTCGCCTGCTTCGCTCAGGCGGCTCGAACAGGTGCGCGACACGCAGTATTTCTCGCGCTTTGGCATTTTGGACAAGGATCCTGCGACTGGTATGGTCGCGCTGCGCGACACGCGCACCGACTGTCGTTTTGATGTCTACGACCCACATATCGTGCAAAAAGAGCACTGGCGCGAAGGTGCGATTGCGGTGCGTATTGCGTGCGTTGACGATGTCTGGCTGACGGCGGGGCAGCTCTACCTGTATGACATCGCGCGCCTGAGCGACACGGCGGTTGACGGGCCGGGCGCGGTGCATCCCGAGGACCTAGAGGACGGTTTCGACACCTCGTGCATCAGCTTCTTTTTACGCCTGGTCCGCGACATCATGGGCGCCCAGGGGCGGTATGTGAAGTCGCTCAATATTTATGAGCAGGAGTGGGAGTAGGGCTCGTTGGACTGGCGCCGCCGCGTCGTTCTCCGCCGGTTTGTCTTGATCTGTAACATCTGGCCGTCAAAACACGGTCTAACTGTTACAGGTCGAGACGAATGATTGAGCTCGGCTGGTTTGTCTAAATCTGTAACGTTTGGGAGCCTGGAGAACGTCTAACTGTTACAAATCGAGACGTTTGGAACCTGGCTGGGGGAATGTCTCAATCTGTAACATCTACAGGCCAAAAATCGACCTATCTGTTACAGATCGAGACAAAGGTTGGACGCAGTGCCGAAAAATCTTGATCTGTAACATCTAGCGGCCAAAAACCGGTCTTTCTGTTACAGATTGAGACAAAGAGGTGCAATGCTGCGCGAACGTCTCGATCTGTAACGTTTGGCGGCTGCTTGTGCCCGTAACTGTTACAGATCAAGACATTTGTCGGCGGCGGCAACAGCGGCGATGGCCCATTTCTCCGATGTGGTGGTGATGGAAGTGTCTAATACCGTTTTTAAACACAAGCATGCAACGCGTAACACCTTGGCGCGGAATAGGATGCTTGCCAGGCTCACGGAGGCGGCTGAACAAGGCGTGCCGCTTGTGACGCACGACAATGCCGAGCTCATGTGGCTGCGGCGCCATGTGGGCACAGACGATATTGCGGAGCCCGAATCGCACCTTTTCTGTTTTCAGCATGAATGGGATGCGTTGACGCCGCCGGAGCGGGCGCGGTGGACCATCAAGGGGCTTGCCGAGTTTCACCCCGATTGGGCGTTTTGGGGATATGATGCCGCGCTGATATGGGGTCTGGAGGTGCCGAATGATCTGCTCGGGCCGCGTTACTTGGTCAAGACGGGTTGTTCGGTGGCATTGAGTATGGGGTGTAGACTGCTGCGTCCGCAGGCGGCGGGTGCACTTGAACAAGTCGATGGCGTGCGGGTGACGTCGTTTTGGCGCACGGTGGAGGATTGTCTGCTGCGTGCGCCGTTTTCGTATGGTCTGGCGATCGCCGATTCTGCATTGCGGGCGAAGGGCATGTCGCGCGACGACCTCTGCGAACGGCTCCAGGCCGATTGCGAGGGCAGGCGCGGGTATCGCAGAGCTCAGGTGATTGTGTCGCACGCGGACGGGCTGTCCGAAAACGGTGGCGAGTCTCGGTTCCGAGCGTTCTTTATTGCATACGGTTTTCCGGTGCCAGAGTTGCAGGTGGAGTTTCGCGATCCGCTCGATTCGAGTCAGGTGTTTCGCGTTGATTATTTCTGGAGGCTCGAGGACGGGACATGTGTCATCGGCGAGCTCGACGGAAAGGGGAAGTATACCTTGCAGAACGGCGAGGGTCGGGAGTCGGTCGACCCGTTCGTGGCAGAGCGTCAGCGGGAATCTCATCTGACAATGCTCGGGCACAAGGTGCTTCGGTTCACGTTTGATGAACTCAAGAACCCGGGGAAGCTGGTTGAAAAGATGAGGCTAGCGGGTATTCCGCGACGGGCCGATTTGGCTGAGGAATGGAAGCGTCAGTGGTATGGGCGCTAAGGGGTGCAACTGACGCGAATGTGGTTGTTCCTGCCGAGTTTGTCTCGATC
>CBCSNG010000045.1:0-11516 GCA_965141635.1 uncultured Collinsella sp.
ACCCTTTTATAACTTGCGGTGGAATAGTTCCTGTTTGCGGCAGAATAGGGGCCAAGCAGGAACTATTCCACCGCAACTGAAGGGGGCTGTCGTGGGCCATCGGGATTCATGTGATGATTTACGTGAGGTTCGTTGGGGCGTTTTGGGCGCTGGGAACATTTCGCATCGATTTGCAGCGTCGCTCAAGGAGGTGGACGGGGCACGGCTTGTGGCTGCCGCCGGTCGCACTCCTTCGCATGTTGAGGAGTTTTGCGGGGCGTTTTCGATTGATGCCGCGTACAGTTATGCCACGGCTGACGATAGCGGCGATGCGGCTTATGATGCGTTGATTGCCGACCCCGATGTCGACGTAATCTACTTGGCTCTTCCACATGGCATGCATGCGCATTGGGTCTGTCGGGCACTGCGCGCGGGAAAGGCCGTGCTGTGCGAAAAGCCGGCCGTTTTGAATGAAGAAGAGGCTCTCTCGATTGCCTCCACCTCTCGCGAGCACGGCGTGCTGTTTATGGAGGCGATGAAAAATCGGTTTTGTCCGATGCGTACTCGCGTGAAGGGCTTGCTTGCGTCGGGCGAGCTCGGCCGTATCGTCTCGATTGAAAGCGTGCAAAAACTCGATTATGGTGAGCCCCCTTCGAGTTATCTGCTCGACCCGTTGCAGGGTGGTTGTCTATATGACATGGGCTGCTATGCGGTCGGGTGGTTTGAGGATCTACTTGCGGGTGCGTGCGATGTTTCGTCTCGTGAAGTTCGCTGGCGTGACGTATCGGGCGGCCGCGTGGATTGGGCCGACGAGATCCGTATGAGCGTCGGCGGCATACCCATTCATATGGTGTGCGACGGCAAAGCAGCATATGAAAGCCGTTTGACGATTGCCTGCGAGCGGGGCTCGTTGGAAATCGAGCGCCTCCATCGCCCCGAGCTCGCCCATGTGAAGTACTCCGACGGACGAATGCTCGAAATAAATGCTCCGTTTGGGGTCGATGATTTCTACGGCGAAATCCAGCATGCGACCCAGCTCATCCGGGCGGGGAAACTCGAGAGTCCCGTCATGCCCCTTGCCGCCACACAGCGCTGCGCGCGTATTATCGATGCAATCCGTCTGGCCCTCTAGGACTTGGCGCTGACGCGTAGGGGATCATGACGCTGGCGACCGTGGTGCTTGGTGGCCAGCATCTCTGATGCCCCTTTTATAAGTTGCGGTGGAATAGTTCCTGTTTGCGGCAGAATAAGGCATCGACAGGAACTATTCCACCGCAACTGATGAGGGGGAGCTGGAGATGCTGACGATTGGGTGTCATCTTTCGACGACGAAGGGCTATCGGGCAATGGGGGAGACGGCGCTATCCATTGGCGCCGATACCTTTGCATTCTTTACGCGCAACCCGCGCGGCGGCAAGGCGAAAGACCTTGACATGGATGATGTGGCGGCCCTGCGTGACCTTATGGCGCAAAATGATTTTGGCCCACTCGTGGCTCATGCCCCCTATACCTACAATCCCTGTTCTGCCAAAGAGCGGGCGCGCGAGTTTGCCCTGGAGGCAATGGCCGAGGACTTGCAGCGTCTGGAAGCACTGCCCGGCAACTATTACAACTTCCACCCCGGCGCGCATGTGGGGCAGGGGACTGATGCCGGCATTCAGATGATCGTCGACACCCTGTGCCAGGTGATGTTTGAGGGCCAGCAGACGACGGTGCTGCTCGAGACCATGGCGGGAAAGGGTACCGAGGTGGGCCGTAGCTTTGAAGAGCTGGCGCGCATTATCGAGGGTGTAGCTGCCAGACGCCCAGAGCTATCGGACAAGCTGGGCGTGTGTCTGGACACCTGCCATGTGAGCGATGCTGGCTACGACATCATCCATGATCTGGACGGCGTACTCGACGAGTTCGATGGTGTGGTGGGTATCGAGCGCTTGCGCGCCGTGCATATCAATGACTCCAAGAATCCCTGCGGCGCCCATAAGGATCGCCACGAGTGCATCGGCAAGGGCTACCTGGGTAGTGAAGAGTTTGGCGGCGGTATGCAGGTTATGCAGAATATTGTATCGAATGGTCGCTTGCGTTCGCTGCCGTTTATTTTGGAGACACCGAACGAACTTGCAGGTTATGCGGCTGAAATCAAACTGTTAAGGTCGTTGCAGCAGTAATGACTGTCATAAAGTGGAGTGCTCCATTCACGTTATGGGTTTGTTTCAATCAGTTTTCTAATTGCAGATTCGCACTTACGGGTGCATAATAGCCAACAGTTTTTGCAGACCTCTGAATCAAACGGGGTCACCGGAAGGAGACTGATTATGAAGATCAAGAAGCTTGGCGCATTTGCCGCCACGGGCGCCATGGCGCTCGCCCTCGCACTGACGGGTTGCGGCTCGTCCAACGCCACCTCTGGTTCTGATGCCGGCTCCAGCAGCTCTGACGACGCTAAGGTCGAGAAGGTCGACGGCTCCAAGGAGTACGCGCTCGTCAAGGACGGTACGCTGACCGTCGGCACCTCTGCCGAGTACGCTCCGTTTGAGTACAAGGATGACAACGGCGATTATCAGGGCTTTGACCTTGAGCTCATCAAGGCTATCGGCGACAAGTTGGGCCTGGATGTCGAGTACGTCAATAACGACTTTGACACGCTGGTTCCGGGCGTCGCTTCGGGCGCCAAGTATGACGTCTCCATCGCGGCTATCACCGACACGCCCGAGCGTGAGAAGGAAGTCACTTTCTCCGATTCCTACTACATGGACGATCAGGCTATCGTGACCAAGGTCGATAACACCGACATCACGGCCGATAACTACAGCGAGAAGCTCAACAACGCCGACGCTACCATCATCGTCCAGTCTGGCTCGACCGCCGAGTCCTTTGCCCAGGAGAACTTCCCCAAGGCCAAGATTGTCCCCTACAAGGACGCCACCGAGTGCTTCAGCGCCCTGCAGTCCGATAAGGGCGACGCCGTAGTCACCAACCGCTCCGTTGCCAGCCAGCTGACCGCCGAGCAGTTCAACACCTGCCAGACCATTAAGCAGATTAGCACCGGCGAGGAGTACGCCATCGCCATCAACCAGGGCAACACCAAGCTCAAGGACGATATCAACCAGGCCATCAAGGACCTGACCGACGACGGTACCGTCGACGCCCTCATGGCTAAGTACAACATCAAGTAAAATAGCTACTTGATTGCGCGCGGGCCCTTTCCGTTTTGGCGGAGAGGGCCTTTGCGCTTCTCTTGACGGAGAGCATTTCCGTCTCGTTTTGCCGGCAACTTCTACGATAGGAGCCACCTTGTCTCGACTGAACAAAGGGGCCGCGGAGCAGCGTTTTCCACTGCCCGCCTTGCTCCAAAAGCTAGTCTGCGTCATGGCCGTGGCGCTCGCGCTGGTGTGCGCGGGGGCATATGCGCCTACGACCGCCCAGGCGCTTGAGACCGCAAAGATTACCGCCCGACCCAACACCGGTTCGGGCAGCGCTGTGGTCGGCGGTACCGAGACGCGCATTACCTGGGAGGTCCAGGCCGATGCCGATGAGGAGCTGAGCGGTCTTTCGCTGACGTTTGTCGACGGCACGACGTTTGGTACCGATGACACGCGATTGACGATGCTCTCGGGCGAGGACCTCATGGATCGTACGCCCATGAAGCCCACGTGCAAGGCTGACGGCCAGACGCTCAAGATTGACTTTGGCGAGACGGCGCCTGCCGGCGGCTTTTTCCGTGTCGAGGTTTACGGCGTGACCTTCCCCGTCGAGGGTGGCGATGAGGCCTTTAGCGGCACCTACACTTTGGCCGATGGCTCGACCAAGAAGATCTCCAAGATTCCGTCGGTGGAGATTAAGGGCGTGACGGCATTCGATAACTTCCTGGCCGATCTTAAAGAGCAGCCGTGGGTCGAGGCATGGAATTCCAACATGTTCCTTCGTCTGTTCCTGAACCCGGTCATTTTGGTCCAGAGCCTGCCGATCGTCTTCAAAGGCTTCCTTATGTCGCTCTCGATCGTGCTCGTGGCGTTTCCGCTGGCAATTCCCTTTGGCTTTGCCTTGTCGCTCATGCGCATCTCCAAGTCGCGCATTCTGCGTTGCCTTGCCGGCATCTATGTGAATATCATCCGCGGTACGCCGGCGTTCCTGCAGATCTATATCGCGTTCTTTGGTCTGCCGTTGGCCGGCGTCAAGGTGGACGACTATGTCTTGGGCGTTATCGTCATGGCCATGAACTCGTCTGCGTACCTGTGTGAGATCTTCCGTGCCGGTATTCAATCGATCCCCAAGGGCCAAAATGAGGCTGCTCGCTCTCTGGGCATGAATGCCTTCCAGACACTGCTCTACGTTATGATTCCGCAGACGTTCCGCAATGTTCTGCCTACGTTGACCAGTGAGTTCATCCTGCTCTACAAGGACACGTCACTGCTAGCCGCCGTTGGTGTGGTCGAGATCGTCATGAACGCCCGCACCATCGTGGCCACGACGGGTTCCATTACGCCGTATGTGGTTGCCGCCCTGTTCTATCTGGTCATTACACTGCCGCTTGCGCGCTTGGTGAGCGGTCTTGAGGCGAGGCTTCTGGGGACGGCCGAAACCAAAAAGAAGCGTCCCGCCAAGAGCGCCGGACAGGTTGTCGCGACGCCCGCCGATCATATCGCCGGCCTGTAAGGAGGTTCTATCATGAGCGAAACCAATAACTCGAACGAGGTCGTTGTCAGCATCAAGAATCTCCAGAAGGCCTTTGGCGACAACGTGGTCCTGCGCGACATCGATCTTGATGTGCATAAGGGCGAGGTCGTCGTAGTCCTAGGTCCCTCGGGCTCGGGTAAGTCGACGATGCTTCGCTGCATCAATCGTCTGGAGCAACCTACGAGCGGCTCGATTGTCGTTGAGGGCGTGGATGTGTGTGCCAAGGGCGTCGACCTCAATAAGGTACGCACGCACTTGGGCATGGTGTTTCAGCAGTTCAATCTATTCCCGCACCTGTCGGTCAAAAAGAACGTCATGCTTGCGCAGCAAAAGGTGCTCAAGCGCAGCAAGGAAGAGGCCGAGAAGATTGCCGTCGAGGAGCTGACCAAGGTCGGCCTGGCCGAGCGCATCGATTTTATGCCGAGTCAGCTTTCGGGCGGTCAACAGCAGCGCGTGGCCATCGCTCGCGCCCTGTCGATGAACCCTCACGTCATGCTCTTTGACGAGGCCACGTCGGCGCTTGACCCCGAGCTCGTCCGCGATGTATTGGGCGTCATGCGCGACCTGGCACGTGACGGTATGACCATGATTGTGGTGACGCACGAGATGGGCTTTGCCCGCGACGTCGCCGACCGCGTCGTCTTTATGGACGGTGGCGTTATCGTGGAAGAGGGTACGCCGAGCGAGGTCTTCGACCATCCCAAGAGCGAACGCACCAAGGCGTTTTTGGGCAATATCTCGTAGCCGCTTTATATGACTGACATAGCAGAAAACGGGAGCCGGATGTGATCCGGCTCCCGTTTTTGTTGGGACGCGAATGTGTTTTGGTGCAGAGCGTGTTACGGGCGGAGCTCATTGCCGCTAGACGAGCTCGGCTCCAAGGGCGCGGCAGGCCGCCTCGCCCTCATCGTCGGGTGCATCGTAGCAGATGACGGAATCGACCACGTTGACGCCTGCCTCGTCGGCGTCGGCCTTCCAGTTGTCCATCCACTCGCCCTCGGCCCACGAATAGGAGCCAAAGAGGACGACCTTCTTATCGCCGAGGGTCTCCTTGACTTCGTCCCACATCGGCTGGAACTCATCGTACTCGAGCTCCTCGGAGCCCATGGCGGGGCAGCCGAAGGCGAAGGCATCATAGCCGGCGATCTTGTCGGCAGAGAAATCGGCGCAGGAGATGACTTCGGCCTCGGCGCCCGCGGACGTGGTGCCTTCGGCGACAAAGTTTGCCATGGCCTCGGTATTGCCTGTGCCGCTCCAATAGACGACGGCGATCTTGCTCATGTTGAGTCCTTTCGGTTGTGCGGCGTGCGGCCGCGGTTTGTGCGTTCTATCGGGTCGCCTGGGCAAGTTGCGCCAAGCTGCAGCCCTGCTGATAGATAAAGGTGAGGTGTTGGGTGCAGGCTCGGTACGCATCAAACGTCGCAAGCGCCTGCTCGACATTCGTATAGACCTTCCAGGCTCCAAAAATCTTGTAGTTCTCGCCATGTTGGGCGATGAACTCGTATACGTCGTCGTAGGGGTACCCCAGGAAGTAGCCTATTTCGTGCGGGAACTCACAGGTGCAACCCGTATCGCAGTGTCTATTCCGCGCGAGCGTGCACACGTTGCCGTCATAGGCGCTTTCTGCGGCATTGCTGCTTGCCAGCGTGATGCGCGCAGCGAGATGCATAAGGGACGCGGGCAGGTCGCGGACGTCGTAGCCTTCCGCGGCAAGCGCCGTCGCGGCGCGGGGGTCGGAGAGATATCGCATGAGGTTCGCAGGGCGGCACACATAGATGAGCGCTCCGCAGGGGCGCCAGACCAAAACGCTCATATGGATTCCGAGCGATTGGACCTCGCGGTTGCATTGGGCTATGACGGCGAGCAGGCAAGAGCGTCGCTCTTCGATTTGAGCGACGCCGAGTTTTCCGTTTTGGTTGGCGTAAACGCCGGGATAGGTAAAGAGCGAAGCCGGCTTGATACCTGCGAGCGTAGGGGAGCAGTTGCGTACGACAGCCGTTTGATATGTTGGGATGTCAATGGTTCGAGTCACGTTGCCCCTTTCGAGTCCTCATTTGTTAGCCTAGGAAAACTTATACACGAAAGTAAGCCTAGGTCAACTAAAAAGTTTGAAGAGGGAAACTAATTGACTGAACTGACATGAGTTTGGAGTAAGATGGGACACCCCACGGGGGTATCTCTGAAATGGATCGTAAGGAAGGGGAGCGTATGAGCGACTTGCTCAACCCAGCAAATATCATCGTGCTGGGCGTGATTGCTATTGGTATGTTCTTTGGGCTGCGCCGTATTGCGGCGTCGACGCATGGGAAGAGTTGCTGCAGTGATGGCGCAAGCGGAAAGAAAGCCAAGAGGGTTGTGGTGGCAGACACTGTCGAGTCTCACTACCCCTATTGCGATGAGCTGCTTATCGGCGGCATGAGCTGTGACGGCTGCGCTCAGAATGTAGCCAATGCCCTCAATGCGCTGGACGGCGTGTGGGCAACGGTAACGTACGCGGACCACACAGCACGCGTACGCTCGAAGCTCCCGGTTGATCGCGACACACTCGAGACGGCGGTGAGGGGCGCGGGCTATTACGTTATGAAAATGTAGGCGTTGCCCTCTCCGGTGGATACCGGACTCCTGCTCATTGTGACTATCGGCATCCAAAAGTTTGCGCAAAAAATAACCTTTAGATGCGGCAAAAGTGGAGTTTGGTGACGGTTTGCGCGGAATTCGCTACCAATCGAGCATCTATTAACCCGTCCAAAAAATTACAGGTGTATATTTATACGATGATTATTGCTGTGCTCAGATTGCAATTAACCGTGGACAGAAATGAAGAATGCTAAAGCTGGGCTTTAGGACAGGGGAGGTTATAGCCTTATGAGACGAGTGGGAACACTTGGCTTGGTGGCAGCGCTTGCCGCTATCTTGGTATCGCCGCTGCCGGCGCACGCCGAAGATGCTTCGGGTGCCGTTACCTACAATGCGGGAAATGGGTATTCCTTTGAGAAGCTCTCGCATCCTACGGTAGGAACGTCGCAGCCGGATGGCATCGTCGACTACCAGGGTAACGGTGCCGTTGCCGTTCCGGGCGCCGATGGTAACACGGCCAACAATGAAGGCGATCGCGGCCAGAGCTACACTTGGGCGGCTGCGAGCTATGGTGACTGGCTTTATGTGGGCACCTGCTATGCGGCGATGGGCAACACGCTGACGCTCATGAACGGCACGCTGGGCGATTCCTTTGATGCCGAGACCATGCGCCTGACGCTGGAGGCCATGTTTAACGGCACCTTCTTCTATGGACAGCAGAAGGAGGACGGCACGGCCGACAAGGACAGCGGCGGCATCTTGGTCAAGATCAATACCAAGACCGGTGAGACCAAGCTGCTGCTCTCTGATTCGCTCAACGGCGTCGCTCCTTTGTTCCGCAATGCCGTGAGCTATAAGGGCAAACTCTATTTCTGCGGCAGCGTTAGGACCAATGGCGGCAAAAGCGGTCTGCCTGCTGTATATGAGATCGATCCTAAGACGGATGAGTACAAGGTCGTCTATCAGGGTCTTTCGAGCATGCAGGATTACGGCGCTGCCTACAAGCAGGGCATCTCAACCGGTATCCGCGGTATGTGCGTCCATGATGGCCAGCTCGTCATCAGCAACGTGGGTAAAGACGCAGCCGGTAAGTTTGTGTCGACAATCCTGACGTCGTCTGACCCCTCGAAGGGCCAGGAGAGCTTCACCGAGATTGCCAACTCGGATACGCTGTTTAACTATCCGGCGATTCGCTATCAGGACAGCATCTACGGCGGCGCCATTTGGGATATGGTCTCGTACAATGGCCATCTCTATGCGACCATCTGCACCGGTACGCCCGAGAATGCCCCCGATGATAATTCCATGCAGTCGTTTGCCATGGTCCGTGGCGACAAGAACGCCGATGGCAGCTATACGTGGACTCCGATTGTCGGCGACCAGGAGGCGGACGGTGCAAAGTATTGCTTTGGCATCGATCCTGCCCGCACCCGTTCTGGTGCTGCCAACCTCATCGTCTACAATGACTACCTCTATATCGGTGAATATAACGACGAGGAGATCGCCCTCGAGCGCATTCTCTTTAATAAGTCCAATTCTGACGAGAGCGACAAGAGCAGCATGGGCGGCGTTGACTGCTCGTTTGTGAATGCCAATCTTGAGCAGTCGGTCAACATCTATCGCATGGACAAGGACGAGAACATGGAGCTCGTCGTTGGCGATCGCACCGACATGTTCCCCGAGGGCGGTATTTCCGGCCTGACTTCGGGCTTTGGCCGAAACGAGAACCAGTACATTTGGCGCATGCAGAAGTTCGACGGCAAGCTGTATATCGGTACCTTTGATACCGCGAGCCTGCTTGAGCCGATCGGCCAGTTCTCCAATGGCGACATTATCGATATGACGCCTGAGGAGTGGAACTCTCAGGTTCAGCGCCTTAGGGACCTGCTCGATCACCTGCTCGACAAGAAATCGCCTGACGACCCCATCGTTCCCGTGAACACGCTTGCGGACGATGATTCAAACGAGGCCGTCGAGGTCGATGACGAGAAGACCGAGGTTGCTAAGGGCTTTGGCGATCTGAGCGATGCATTGGATGAGGCTGCGGGCGACCTTTGCGATCAGGCCGCGACGATGTCCGCGGACGTTGAAGACGACGCTGCTTATGTTCAGAAAATCGATAGCGAGATTGCGTACTTCAAGTCCTTTGCCGATCAGTATCAGGACATGCTCGATAGCTATGAGAGCCTGAAGCAGCAGTACGAGGATGCCTATGGCACCGAGCTGCCGGGTGATATTCAGGATGCGCTCGATAAGCTGCTGAGTGCGGAGAACCTCAAGAAGTTGCAGAGTGTCCTTACGTGCATGTACTACCTGCGCGATGCCGAGCGCGGCTTTGATATGTATGTGACCGAGGACGGCGTGAACTTTACGACGCTGACGACTAACGGCTTTAACGATCCGTATAACCATGGTCTGCGCACCTTTGCGGTGACCAACCAGGGTCTGTGCCTTGGTACCGCCAACCCGTTCTATGGTTGCCAGGTTTGGATCCAGCGCAAGGAGAATTCGGAGAATCCGATTGATCCCGGTACTCCGGATCCGACGAAACCCACCGATCCTTCGCAGCCGGGTGGCGGCAATCAGCCTGGTGGCAGCCAGACGGGCGGCAACGACCAGTCGAGCAGCACCGCGACGACTGTTTCGACGACCACTAAGAAGACTCCGAAGGACGGCTCGCTGCCTCACGCTGGCGACTCGACCCTCACGCTGGTCTTGGGATTGCTGGTTGCAGCTGCCGCAGTGCTTGGCATTGCTCTCGTCTTGCGCAAGCGTTCTCGTTGCTAGGCTCGACCACGCAGTTCGATGCCTTGGATATCGTCGAAGTTGATAGCGATATCCCTGAGTTTGAGCAGCTTGAATGCGGGTAACACTTCGTCGAGAATGCCCGTGCGGCTACGATAGCCGTACATATCGTAATAGGTGACGCGCACCAGGTCGCCGCGTTTGAGGCCCTCGAGCTTTTTCGAAAGCTCGAGGGCTATTTCTTCCGTAAGTTCGCATTTGGGCTCAACAGTGATCTCCTGCTTGCGCACGAGCTCGTAGTATCCCGTGAGGGCGGCAAAGGGCATAAACTGTGCGGCACGGCCGGCGCGGACGGCGCCGTTGGCGGTGAGCTTGGGGTCGGCGGATCGACGTCTTCCCTCGGGGTCCGCTAGACGTTCAAAAGGCGTCGGTGGCCGCATCGGCTGTTGTTGGGACTTAGGCACGATGTCCTCCTACCTGATCGTTGCGTTCGCGTGCGGTGGCGCCGGCGGTGAAGCTTAATCCCTTGACGAGCGCGTTCTTGCCGTACTTGCCCTTCACGGCCAGGACGGCGCGCGCCAGGTCGCGCTCGCGCTCATCGGCCTTAACATCGCTGAACAGGTCGATAGTGGCAAATTCCTCGGGCATGAGGTTGCCAAATCCCAGGTTGATGCGCTTGATCGGTCGTTTGGGATCGACAGTCTGCGCCCAGAGCTCATCGAAATAGCCCATGATCTTCTTAAACGAATTGGTGCGCTCGGGCAGCTTGCGCGAGGCGTTGGAGTGCGCAAAGAGCACGGCATAGCCACCACGCGGCTTGCCGCCGTGTTCGCCCACAAAGATGCCGTCAATCGCCTGTGCCTCTCGCACCAAACGTCGGCGTTCGTCGTCGCGTTGGATGGGCTTGGGCGCGCGGGGCGCGAGCTTGGGGCCGTCGGTTGCGGCGGGTTCGATGCTCGACGTGCTCGAACGCAAATGCCCGCATCCGTCTACATATTGCGCTGTGCCGCTGGCGTCGAGGCGGCGTATGTCGGCGCGCTCGCTCGCGTAGCCTACAAAGAGCGAGATGCTGTTGCAGACCACGTGCTTATCGACCAAGTCCAGCACAGCGTTGTCGACCATCTCGCGCAAGACGGTGTAGGCCTGTTCATAGGCATAGCCTTTCGAGAGCACCTGTCCTGTGGTAGTTGAGGTTGCCTGCGGGCGATAGGCCTGAATATCGGCGATAGTTGTCGGCTCGCGCCCAAAGGCGTGGTCGATAAGATACTCGGCATTGACGCCGAGCTCGTCGTAGAGCAGGTTTTCGTCGAGCGCCGCGACGCCCATCAGATCGTAGACGCCGTATTTTTCGAGTCGTGCTGCCACGCCGGGTCCAATGCCCCAGATGTCGGTGATGGGACGGTGGGGCCAGATCTCCTTGCGAAAGGTCTCGTCGTCGAGCATGCCAATGCGGCTGGGTACGTGCTTGGCGGTAATGTCGAGCGCTACCTTGGCCTGGAATAGGTTGGGGCCGATGCCGACCGTCGCCGTGATGCCGGTGC
>CBCSNG010000046.1:0-10172 GCA_965141635.1 uncultured Collinsella sp.
TGGTTGCTGACCGTTTGGACTCAGAAAAGGCCCGGCTTACCGCGCATTCAACAAACAAAAGGGCGGCCGAGAACGTGTCTCGGCCGCCCTTCGGCGGTATGCCCCAGTATATACAGCTGTTTTAGCTACTCGGACTGCCCGCCCTTTTTGGCGTGCTTGGACGGAGCGCTCAGAAAGCGACCCGTCAGATAGTTCGCCGGGCCGGAAATATCAATCCCCAGTAGCACGTGCCCCAGCCACAAAAACGCCGCGAGCACCAGCAATGGAATCACGCACGAGGTCACGATCATCACGATGACGCCTTCGATCAGATCGGTCACCTGCTGCACAATTTCATCGGTAATCTGCTTGGCACCGCTGGTCACCGATGTGACGAGACCCGAGGCACCGTCGGCAAGCTGCTCAAGCACATTCTTGGACTCTGTGGACTCGGTCTTTTTCTTGCTTGCTTTGGAGCTATCGCTATCTGCCGCGCTCGCAGCGTCGGTCGCCTTTTGCTCGGCCGCCTCGATGCTAACGCGATACGTTTCGTCGACCTTTTGCGACACCCATACGCTTGCAGGCACCAACGCCATGCCAATTATGGCGACCACCAGCACACGCGTTGCCACGCGGCGAATGACCGTGCTCGTACTCCAGCGCCCGTGAATGCCGAGCGACACCGCAAAGAGTACCAACGCAAACGGGATTAAGATGCCCAAGCCAACCGACCACAAAATCGTGAGCAAATATTTCTCTAGGTAGAGCACGGCAAGCACGATACCAAGGTTGCCTGAAAGCTGCGCGAGCTGCTCGGCAACTGGCGTTCCCGTATCGCCCGGCAGCGCAGTGATACCCGCAGATAGGGCGACGCACGAGGTCGTGAGCGCCAAAACATTGCCCTTCTTTTGATCGATGACCTCGATGGTGGAGTCCCAGGTCTTGGTATCGGCAAAATGCGGACGAGCTACAAAGCCCGACAACAGCGCCAGTACCACGAGCGCAACGATAAAGCCAATCTGCAGTTTTTTGTTTGCGCACACGACATCGGACAGGCTGGGCTGCAGCTCGGTTACCGTCGTGTGCTCGGTTATCTGGACAGGACGCCCATGAGTCATCTCGTGCGCGTCTCCCTTTTGAATCAATCCGTTGCCCGGCATTTGGATACCTCCTTATTCCGGCCTGTATTGCGGATGGAAGTATACCCACCCAGCGAAAAACCGAACGGGAGGGCGTGCAGAAGCTCCATAACGCTGCTAGTCGAATAGTGCCATTTCAAAACTATGCTGGTTTACTACGATAAAACCGATAGGACCGACCACATTTGCTATTAGCAGAAAATGACAAGCTTTCTACCTGCGGCTTTGATAACGCCGTTCTTTCCATAGTTGAAAGAATGCGATTCATCGTAGTAAACCGGCATAGTTTTGTAACCGACAGGCCGAGTCGGCACCGCAGCAAACCTAATGACCCGTTTTCTTCCATCCTCAAAGGATCAAATGCATGGCAGGAGTGTCCCTAACTGCGGCAGATAAGGAACGTCCCCAAGTGCCGGGTAAAAAGAAAAAGCCCTGTCGCGAGTTTGCGGCAGAGCTTTTGGAAGGGGACTTGGTTGTGCGGGCTCGTTAGGCGAGCTTGGCCTCGAGCGCAGCGATGCGCTTGTAGGCGTCGATGGTAAAGCGGGTCTGCTTCTCCAGAATCATGGTGGTCATGAGAGTGTCCTGAGCGTGAGCCATGATGAAGGTCATCTCCATCTCGCCACCGCCGGCCTCCTGCGAAAGCAGCTTGGTCTGCGTGTCGTGGGCACCGATGAGCGCATCGCTGGCATCCTTGTGCAGCTGCTCGGCCTTCTCAAAGTCACCCTCGCGAGCAGCATCGAGCGCTGCAAGCAGATCGGTCTGGGCGTCACCTGCGTATGCGACGATCTCGAATCCAACCATCGAGATTTCTTCTTTGGTTGCCATATTGCGTTCCTTTCACATATGAACCAATGGAGAGCATCGCGTCCGGGCATACGCGCTGCGTTCTGTATGGCAGAAACAATAACATTCAAACAAAAAAGAACAGCGCAAAACGTAATTTCGAGCTATGAACGGTCACTTTTCGCCCGTGAACGGTTTTTAAACCAATCTGAACAATATCGAACACAATTAGCGGCAACCCAAACAGGGCCGCACCCTAACGCAAATCGCGCACCGTATCGCCCTCTACGAGCACACCGGGAATCAGCATGTGCTCCACGCCAGACGCACCCCCATCGGCGCCGGCAATCTTGTCGACCGCCCACATGCCGACGCGCTTGTTGTCAAAGCGCACCGTGGTCAGGCGACGGTCGGGCACGATATCGCCCAGGCTGTCATCAACACCCACCACGCTCACGTCCTCGGGCACACGCCTTCCGCACGACTCGAGCCCGCGAATGCAGCCGTAGGCCATGGCATCGTTGGAAGCATAAATGGCCGTACAGGTCGGATCTTCCGCCAGAGCCTGACCTGCGGCATATCCGCTCTGTGCCGTCCAATCCCCACGGACGAGTCGCGGCGGTTCAATACCATGCGCGCGCAATGTCTCGCGCCAGCCCTCCTCGCGCCGCATGCCCGAAAGCGAGCGCTCGGGACACGAGATAAAGTGCACGGTTTTGTGCCCCCGCCCCAGCAAGTACTCGACCACCTGGCGCGAGCAATCGAACTGGTCGTTATCGACCGTTGAACAGAGCGGGTGCTCCAACATCGTAACGAGCACCGTCTGCATGCCGGGCAGCGGCTCGAAGGTGCCAAAGTCCGCCGGCATGCGATTCATGATCACGACCATGCCGTCTACCGGCAGCGCGCTCATACGCGACGATGCGCTCTCGAGGGTATAGGGATGTCCATCTACTTTAGTGAGGGTGATGGCATAGCCATGTTTGTCGGCCGCGGCAGCAAAGCCCTCCATACGGTCGAGGTTGCCGGTACCGGTAATGTTGAACATGGCGACGCCAACGGTCTTAAACTTGCCACGGCGCAACGATCGACCGGCAAAATTGGGACGATACCCCAGCTCGCGCATGGCGGCACGCACGCGCTCCTTGGTCTCGGGGCGCACGCTGGGCGAATCGTGCACGGTGCGCGAGACCGTCTGCTCCGAGACGCCCGCGAGGCGCGCCACGTCTTTGACGGATACCGATTTTTTAACAGCGGCCATAGGTCGATCTTTCTATGTCAACGATGCCATTGGTGGCACCTTGCGCAGCCAAATGAAACGTCTTCAAGTATATCCAACGCCTCCCCCACCATACGCTCACCACCCAAAACCTACCGTTCACCGACATTTTTGCTTCCCCGAACGGCTTTTGTCGCCCAAATGTTAACGTTGCCATTGTGCAAACACAGAGCCACCGGGCGGCTCAAACGTTTACGCGCAAGGAATCGACGGTTCGCAGGCACAGGGACCATCGGTTCGCGTCTTATTTTGTGTCACAAAATGGCAACGTCAACATTTTGGCAACCGGACGCCAAAAGCTACCATCGTTGCTAACCCACCGACTCTTAGGAGCATTGCATGGAGCAACTCATCGCCATCATCGAAAAGGGCCAGCCCTTTTTCAACGCGATCGCCCGCAACAAGTACCTCAAGGCGATCCGCGACGGCTTTATCTCCGTCATCCCCATCATCATCTTCTCGTCCATCTTCTGCCTGGTAGCCTCGGTCCCCAACATCTGGGGTTTCTACTGGCCCGATGACATCAACAACGCCCTGTGGAAGTGCTACAACTACTCCATGGGCATCCTGGCCATCGCCTGCGCCGCCACCACGGCCAAGCACTTCGCCGACGCTCAGAACCGCGATCTGCCCAAGAACAACCAGATCAACTTCATCTCGTGCATGTGCGCGGCCATCATCGGCTTCTTGCTCCTTTCGAGCGACACCATCGCCACGGACGCTGCCAGCGGTTTCAACACCACCTACCTTGGTTCCAAGGGCCTGCTGACCGCTTTCATCGCTGCGTTTGTGACCGGCATCATCTACAAGTTCTTCATTAAGCGCAACATCACCGTCAAGATGCCCGAGCAGGTTCCGCCCAACATCTCGCAGACCTTTAAGGACATCATCCCCTTCTCCGTCTGCATCACCGTCTTTTGGGTTTTTGACATCGTCTTCCGCGCTGCTTTTGGCTTCTGCTTTGCCCAGGGTGTCATCCAGGTGTTCCAGCCCCTGTTCACCGCTGCCGATGGCTACATCGGCCTCGCTGTGATCTACGGCGCCATGAGCCTGTTCTGGTTCGTGGGCGTCCACGGCCCCTCGATCGTCGAGCCCGCCATCGCCGCCGCTCTCGTTGCCAACATGACCGACAACCTGGCTGCGTTCCAGGCCGGCCAGCACGCTTCCGCTGTCCTGACCCAGGGTGCCCAGTACTTCGTCGTCTGCATGGGCGGCACCGGCGCCACGCTCGTCCTGGTCTTTATGTTCTGCTTCCTGGCCAAGTCTCAGGAGATGCGCGCCGTCGGTAAGGCCGCCATCGTCCCCGTCTGCTTTGCCGTCAACGAGCCGCTGCTGTTCGCCGCGCCCATCGTGCTCAACCCCGTCTTCTTTGTCCCGTTTGTCTTTGCCCCGATCGCCAACATCTGGATCCTCAAGATCTTTATCGACTTCTTGGGCATGAACGGCTTTATGTACACCCTGCCTTGGACCGTCCCCGGCCCCATCGGCACCATCATGGGTCTGGGCTTCCAGCCGCTCGCCTTTGTGATGCTCGCCCTTATCCTGGTCGTCGACTTCGTCCTGTACTATCCGTTCTTCCGTGCCTATGACGCCCAGAAGTGCGCCGAGGAGGCCGAGATCTCCCAGGAGGAGCTCGCCGCCAAGAACGCCGAGAAGGCCGCCAAGCTTAACGATGCCTTCCAGGGCAAGGCTGACGCCAAGAGCGTTGCCGCCGGCGCTGCTGCCGAGGCCGTGAAGGCCGACGCCCCCGCCGCCACCGAGGCCACGGCCACCAGCGACCTCAACGGCAAGCGCGTGCTCGTGCTCTGCCAGGGTGGCGGTACCTCGGGTCTGCTCGCCAACGCGCTGGCCAAGGCCGCCAAGGAGCGCGGCATCGATCTTGAGACCGCTGCCGAGGCCTATGGCAACCACGTTGACATGCTCCCCGACTTTGACCTGGTCGTCCTGGCCCCACAGGCCGCAAGCTACCTGGCCGACCTGCAGAAGGACTGCGAGCGCGTGGGCAACAAGTGCGTCGCCTGCCGCGGTAAGCAGTACATCGAGCTTTCCCAGAACGGCGACAAGTCTCTCGCCTTCGTAAGCGAGCAACTTTCGAAGTAAGTAACGCCCAAGGCCAGCCGACCATCCACAGCCGGCTGGCCCTTCGATTTAGACGATTGGATCATCATGTCCGTTAACCCTGCTAGCGTCACCAACCCGCCTGCGCAGTTTCCCGAGGACTTTGTCTTTGGCGGTGCTACCGCTGCCTACCAGGTAGAGGGTGAGACCCGCACTCACGGTAAGGGCAAGGTTGCCTGGGACGACTTCCTGGAGGCCCAGGGGCGCTTCTCCCCCGATCCCGCTTCGGACTTCTACAACCAGTACCCCGTCGATTTGGAGCTGTGCGAGGAGTTCGGCATCAACGGCATTCGCCTCTCCATCGCCTGGAGCCGCATCTTCCCCAACGGTACCGGCGAAATCAACCCCGAGGGTGTCCAGTTCTATCACGATCTCTTCGCCGAATGCCACAAGCACCACGTTGAGCCGTTTGTCACGCTGCATCACTTCGATACGCCGCTTCCCCTCTTTGAGAAGGGCGACTTCCTCAACCGCGAGACCATCGATGCCTTTGTGGACTTTGCCACCTTCTGCTTTAAGGAGTACGCCGACCAGGTGACCTACTGGTTTACCTTTAACGAGATCTGGGCCGACGCCTCCAACACCTACATTGAGGGCACCTTCCCCGGTGGCGTCAAAGCGCATCTGGCCGAGGCCTTCCAGTGCGAGCACAACATGATGCTCGCCCACGCCAAGGCCGTGCTGGCCTTCCACAACGGCGGCTTTAAGGGCAAGATCGGCGTCATTCAGTCGCTGGAGTTTAAGTACCCGCTCAACGAGAACGACCCCGCCGACATCAAGGCCGCCAACAACGAGCACGTGCTGCAAAACCAGTTTTTGCTCGACGCGACGTTCCGCGGCGAGTATGCCCCCGACACCCTCGAGTGCGCCAACCGCCTGGCTGCCGTCTCGGGCGGCACCATCGAGATCTTGGACGAGGACCTCGAGATTATGCGCGAGGCAGCGCTCTACAACGACTACCTGGGCGTTAACAACTATCAGTGCCGTTTTTTGAAGGCTTACGATGGCGAGAACGACCTGCACCACAACGGTACGGGCGAGAAGGGCACCGGCCGCTGGCGCGTTAAGGGCATTGGCGAGCATGTGAACAAGCCTGGCATCCCCACCACCGACTGGGACTGGATCATCTATCCCGAGGGTCTGTTCGATCTGCTCGTCTACATTAAGCAGCGCTACCCCAACTACAAGCAGATCTTCATCACCGAGAACGGCATGGGCTACAAGGACCCCTACAAGAACGGTTTTGTGGACGACCAGCCGCGCATCGACTACATCGAGCAGCACCTGCGTTGGCTGCTCAAGGCCATGGAGGTGGGCGTCAACGTGGGCGGCTACTTCCTGTGGAGCCTGCAGGATCAGTTCTCCTGGACCAATGGCTACAACAAGCGTTACGGCTTCTTTTACGTTGACTTTGAAACCCAGAAGCGCACGCCCAAGGCAAGCGCCTACTGGTATAAGCACGTGGCGCAGACCCGTCGTCTGGACTAGTTAACGCTATCGGCCGCCGTGACCATCACGCTGCCGTGCACCTTACCATTCCCGATCGCATGGGCGCTGCGTCCATGCACCTCTTTCCGTGTGGCGGATACGACCTTCCCGGTGGATGCTTCAGCATCCTTGGTCGTATCCGCCGTTTTTGTTTTTGGGCGGGCTGGGCCGCGTTCGTTTGTCTCGATCTGTAACATCTGACTCGCTTTTGGCCGTCTAACTGTTACAGGTCAAGACAAAGATGATGGCTGGGTAGACAAAATCTCAATCTGTAACACCTGGTCGAGTTTTTGGGTCCTAACTGTTACAGATTAAGATGAACGAGCCGAGCACGTCTACGCCCGCAGATCCCGCACGCTCGCGCGCTCGACCAACACGCCCGAGACGAGCGTACGGCTTCTGGAGCTCGGGGCTTCCAGACCGGCGACGACTTCGTTAAGCGCACGGACGCCCAGCTCGCGGTGGCGAAACTTCACCGACGTCAGAATCGAGTTGGGAATCGTCTTATAGAGCTCATCGTCGAAGCCGATCACGGACACATCATTGGGCACACTGAGCCCTTTGTCACGTAGAGCCATCATCACGCCGTTTGCCATGCAGTCGTTAGCAGCGAGGACCGCCGTGCAATCGGGCTTATCGGCAAGCACAAGGCCCGCGGCATAGCCACTATCCGCATTCCAATCGCCTTGCAGAGGCTCGGGCGGCTCAATGCCACGCGCCTCGAGTGCCGCACGCCAACCTTTCATACGGCACTGGCTCGACAACGACTCTTTCTTACCAGAGACGAAGTACACGTTTTTATGCCCGTGGTTCAAGAAGTACTCGCACGCCATGCGCGCACCGCCCTCTTGGTCGTCACTGACGGTGGAGCAGGTAGGATGTTCCATCGGTGTGATAATCACCGTCTTGAGGTCCTTCGGTGCCTCAAACGTATCGAAATCGTCGACCATCTGACGCAGGTTGAAGATCATGCCATCAACAGGCAGCCGCGACATCCTGCGCGCCGCGTCGGCAAGGGTCATCTTCTCCGCTGCGCACTTCTTAATCATCGTGAGCGCAAAGCCGCGTTCTTCGGCGGCATCGGCGATACCGTCAATCATGTCCACGGCACCGCCCGACAAGTGGAACATCACCACGCCGATGCACCCGTAACGGCCCAGCTTGAGTGAACGCGCGGCAAAGTTGGCTCGAAACCCGAGCGCCTCCATTGCGGAATGGACCTTATCGCGTGTCGACTCTCGCACGCTATCGGGCTCGTTGATCACGCGCGAAACCGTCTTGAGAGAAACACCAGCGGCAATCGCCACATCATTCATTGAGACATTTTTCTTGTCCATCGTTGCCACTGCTTCTCCACTCGGTTCTCTATCGCTTGCTTTTTGCGTTCTAGCATACACTACCTGCCTGACTGATAAATCAACCGTTTACCGGACAATATCGACCGCTCACCCGTATATCCTTGTTGCTCTTCCAAAAATGTCTTACGTTGTCATTAACGAAATGACAACGTTGTCATTTCGCAATGCCTTCCTTAAGCAGGAAGGTTTCCGGGCAGTCCTGACCATCCATCGACGACCAGTTCCATCCACATGCATCGCGCATCAAGCAGCAAAGGAGCTCTATGGACGCCATCGTAAAGATGCTCGAAAAGCATCAACCGTTCTTCGAGAAGATCTCGAGGAACGTCTACCTCCAGGCCATTAAGGACGGATTCCTTGGGTGCATGCCCATCGTCCTCACCTCTTCGATCTTTCTATTGATCGCCACCCTTCCCGGCGTAGTTGGCATCACGCTGCCCCAGCCGCTCATCGACTGGTGCAACAAGCTGTACAACTTCACCATGGGCGTCATGGGCATCATGGTTGCCGGCACCACTGCCAAGAACTTCACGGCGTCCATGAACCGTCGCATGCCCGCCGGCAAGGTGCTCAACGACGGCTCCACCATGGTTGCCGCCCAGTGCAGCATGCTGCTGCTCGCTGTTACGCAGTTCACCACCAAGTTCAACGGCTCCGAGCTTTCGGTCTTCGATTGCACCAGCATGGGTACGCGCGGTCTGTTCTCGGCCTATATCGCCGCGTTCATTACCGTGTGGGTCTATAAGTTCTGCGTCTCCCGCGATCTGACCATTAAGCTGCCCAAGGAGGTCCCGGGCGCCATCGCTCAGAACTTCCGCGACATCATCCCCTTTGGCGGCGCCGTCATCATCTGCGGCATCATCGATGTCGTCGTGCGCAACCTCATGGGCGTTCCGTTCTCCGAGCTGCTCATCAAGCTGCTCTCCCCGCTCTTCACTGCGGCAGAGACCTACCCCGGACTCATCCTTATTCAGGCAGCCACCGCGTTCTTCTGGTTCATCGGCGTCCACGGCCCCTCGATCGTCCAGCCGGGCATCGACCCCATCCGTCTTGCCAACCAGGCCGAGAACCTGCAGGTTCTGCTGGCCGGTGGCCACCCCGCCCACTCCCTCACCTTTAACATGTCGCTCGTGGGCGAGTTCGGCGGCACCGGAGCCACGTTCATCGTGCCGCTTCTGCTGATTCTCTTTATGAAGTCCAAGCAGCTCAAAGCCGTCGGTAAGGCCTCGATTGTTCCTGTTGCCTTTGCTGTCAACGAGCCGCTGCTCTTTGGCGCGCCGATGATCCTTAACCCCTACATGCTCATCCCCTTTGTTGCCGCCGGCTGCGTCAACGTGAGTGTTGCCAAGTTCTTTATCGATAACGTGGGCATGAACGGCTTCTCCTTCGTGGTGCCTTGGGCCACCCCCGCCCCCATCGGCATCTTCATCACCACGAACTTCCAGCTTATCGCCCTGGTGTTTGTCGCAATCATCATCTTGCTGGACGCCATCATCTACCTGCCGTTCTTGAAGGCATACGATAAGCTGCTCTGCGACCAGGAGGCCGAGCGCGCCGCCGAGCTGGGTCTCGAGTCCGATGGTGCTGCCACCATCGCCGCCAGCACCTCTGCGCCCGCTGTCGAGCAGACCACCGCTTCCGTCGAGCCGACCGCCGCTGCCGCCGACAGCAAGCCTGTCGCCGATCAGCCCGAGCCCGCCTCCGACGCATCCGCCAAGAAGGATGTCGATGGCCTGAAGGTCCTCGTCCTGTGCGCCGGCGCCGGCACCTCTGCCATGCTCGCCAACGCCATCAAGGAAGGTGCCGCACAGACCGGAGAGAACATCGCTTCCTCCGCAGGCGCCTATGGTCAGCACACTGCCATCATGGATCAGTACGACGTTATCGTGCTTGCCCCGCAGGTCCGTAGCTACTACAACGACATGAAGGCCGACACCGATCGCCTGGGCATTAAGCTGCTCGCTCCCCGCGGTAAGGAATATATCGACCTTACTCGCGACCCCGCTGGCGCCATCAAGTGGCTCCGCG
>CBCSNG010000047.1:0-9432 GCA_965141635.1 uncultured Collinsella sp.
AAGCGGTCGGCGGGGCCATTGTGGCTCTTGACAGCGGATTGGGTCATATGAGCGAGCGGTCACCAGAGCGAACAAATTGGCATGAAAAGAGGGCGGCATTGACCTTCTGGTCATGCCGTCCTCTTTGAATGACAAGTTGTCGCTCTGGTGACCGCGCAGCGTCGAGCAGTTGCGGCGTTTGGTAAAACGCCGCAACGAACTAGCTCAGCATTGCATCCATCATCTCGGAGTTGACGGAGTCGTCGGCAGACCACTCACCGTCGTCGTTGCAGGTGTACTTGAAGATAACCGTGGTCTTCCTGGGCTCGGTGGCCTTGGTCACATCGACCATAACCTGACCGGCCATCTTGTACAGCTCGTCATCGGAAGGAACCGTGTCAAGCGCGGCAACCTTCTCCTGATACTGGGTGGAGAAGTCCTCGACGATCTTGTTCATGGACTTGCAGGTGATGGAGACCTCGGCGGTCGCGACACCCTTGTCTTCGTCGACCGTCACGTCGCCGATCTTGTAGTCAAAGCCCTCGAGATAGGTCTTGGCATACTCCTTGGGATCGATACCCAGCTGCTCGAACTCGTCGCCCGAAGCCTCCTCCAGACCAGAGAGGAAGTCGTCGCCACCGTTCTTGACCTCGTCAAACTGCGTCGTAAGATCCTCGGTGATGAGCTCCTCAACCGAAGGACCTCCACAGCCGGAAAGCACGACCACGCATGCAACCAAGACGGCCATGAGGGGCGCAAGCAGCAGCTTCTTTTTCATGTTGTTCCTCCCAATGAGCGGCACCGCGCTTCCCGGACGCGGCACACGTTGTAATAAGTAAGCCCATACTATCCACTTATGAACACCCTCGGCAACGCGAAGGCGTGGTCGGTTCGTTTTAGCGTCCGAACGGTTTGCAAGCCCGCCCAACGTGCAATAAAACGCTTCCCCACGGTGCAATAAAAAAGGTGGCCGGAAAACCCGACCACCCTTGCACATCCTTTGGACGCCGCAGTTTACTTGCGGACGACCTTGACGATGGCGTCACCGGCGGCGACGGCGGACTCTGCCTCAACGGTGAGCTCGACATCGGCAAACTCGGCGGTGTTGGACACGGCCACGACGACGCAGTCCTTGTAACCGGCAGCGGCGATCTTGGCGCGGTCGATCTTGAGTATGGGCTGGCCAGCCTTCACAACGTCGTCGGCCTTGACGAAGCCCTCGAAGCCATCGCCGTTCATGTTGACGGTATCGACGCCAACGTGCACCAGAACCTCGATGCCGCTATCGGACTGCAGACCCACGGCGTGACCCATGGTGACGGTCACCTTACCGTCGCAGGGAGCGTAGACCAGATCGTCCTCGGGCCACACGGCACAGCCCTTGCCCAGAACCTCGCCACCAAAGACGGGATCGGGCACGTCGGCCATCTTGATGACCTTGCCCTTGACGGGCGAGCACAGCACGTCGGCGCCAGCAGAAGCAGAGATGGAGGCCGGAGCAGCGGCAGCCGCGGGCTCAGCCTTCTTCTTGAACATGTCAAACAGACCCATATGTTTTCTCCTCTTGATTAAGCGCAACGTTGTGCGCATGCCTACGGTAATTATAGTGCCAAATGGTTCAAATGCTAAGGTGGGGACTCGAATCGCGAGCCCTTCCCGGTAGTGTTCGTGGGGCGAGCATCTCCTTTGCATCGCGGGTCGATAAGCCGAGTATCGCCTGCACACGGGACGGGCAGAAGCGGGCGCACCAAACCCGATACTTCTTTTCGCTCTCGAGTCCTGCCGCCGCCCCGTCCCTGACACTTCCTGATACCGACCGAAACGTGCCAAAATAAACCCGTCCCTTTTTGGTAGGTTTGGCGAGTGTGGATTTTCGGACGCTTAACTAACGAGCGTGGATAATCTCCCACTTTGACTTTGAGGCCGTCACCGAGCCAAAAACGGGAGATTATCCGCTCTCATTTTGGATAACCCCCCCTGTACCAAGCCGAGCTCCATGGTCAAGTAATAACGACTTCTCATCATTAGATTGTTTACATCAATTCTAATAACTATTTAATCCTTAAACTCGTTATTAGAATTGATATGATTAGCCTAATAACGAGTTTCCGGCACTAAAGATATGGAGGGCGCGATGCAAATCGAGGAGAACGGCCAGGGAACGCTCCGCAATAATCTATCGGGGAAATTGGCTTACTATTCGTTTTTTCCAACGCCCTTGCAATCATTGAGGCAGCTAAACCTCACCGAGGAAACCTATCGCACGCTTTCCGCATGCTCACGAATGCTTGGAGAGCTTGAAGGCATGCTCTACTTTGTTCCCAACGCCGACATGTATCTGACAATGTACGTGCGCAAAGAAGCACTCCTTTCTTCGCAAATTGAGGGAACCCAGTGCACGTTTGACGACCTACTTAGTCCATCGCAAACACAACTCCATCATAAAGATGTCGCAGACGTCGTGAATTACGTCCGTGCTGTCGACCGCGGCGTAGAACTGCTCAAAAAGATGCCCTTGTGCACGAGACTTCTTAGGCAAGTTCATGCGGTCCTGCTGGACGGAGTGCGCGGAACGGAGAAGAATCCAGGCGAGCTGCGCTCCTCACAAAACTGGATTGGCCCCTCAGGCTGCACCATTGCAACCGCATCGTTTGTCCCTCCAAACATTGAAGATTTGAGTAACACGCTCCAGGATCTCGAACGCTTTATCAATGAGCCTCAAGTCGAAATGGATCCGATTGTGCGGGCGGCGCTCGTCCATTACCAATTTGAAACTGCCCATCCATTCCTAGACGGAAACGGTCGCCTGGGCAGGCTTCTCATTACACTTATGCTCATCAATGATGGCGTTCTTCATTCTTGCTTGTTCTATCCATCGTTCCAGTTCAAGAAAAATCGAAGCGAGTACTACCGGCAACTCACATCCGTAAGGGAGAGAGGCACTTACGAGGAATGGATAGAGTTTTTCTGTAACAGTCTTCTCGAGAGTGCGAAGGACTCGGTAGGGTCTTTAAAAAACCTTGTTGACCTCCATAACCGTTCCACAGCAACCATTACCGAAAATCTCGGAAGGACTGCTGCAAACGGGCAAAGGCTGTTGGGCATTCTTGAAGAGCACCCCATCGTCGACACCGCATTCATCGCTGCCCAACTCGATATCGGCAGGAGTACCGCGAGCTCGCTCGTCAAATCATTTGAAGAATTGGGTATCCTCCGTCCGCTCGACGAGTCAAGACAGAGATACCGGCAGTACGGGTATGAAGAGTATCTTTCGATTCTCAGGGAAGACGCCGAGCCGATTAGATAGGCATCGCAGCCCAGGCAAATTAAAGCGAGCGCGGATAATCTCCCACTTTGAGCCCGCACACAGGCCAAAACCGGGAGATTATCCACGCTCGTTTCTGAGTAGTCATTTATGAACGTCCCCAATGACTAGTCCGGCAACGCCGATGTTTCGGCAACGACAGCGAGCGAGCCGCATTCGGAGCAAGACGACGCCGCAGGTAGAGAACGGACAGCGAGCGGGTCGCATTTGAGACAAGGTGACGTGAAACGAAAGGGCGCTGACCTTCTGGTCGCGCCCTTGAAGTTGAACGTCAGATTGTCCAAATGCGGCCCGCGCAGCGTCGAGCAGTTACGGCGTTTGGTAAAACGCCGTAACTAACGTGCTCCGTACTGCTCGTAGTAGGCGTCGATGGCGGTCTTGAGCTCGTCGTCGATGACAACCTTGCCGTCGATCTCGTGGTTGTAGAGGGTCTCGACGACCTCAGCCATGGAGACGATGCTCGCGACGGGGAAACCGTACTTGGCCTCGATCTCCTTCTGCGCGGTGGTCACACCGCCCTTGCCGACCTCCATGCGGTTGAGGGACACGATCAGGCCCTTGATCTCGACATCGGCAGCAGCCTTGACCTTGGGATAGGTCTCGTCGATGGACTTGCCGCTGGTGGTAACGTCCTCGACCATGACCACACGGTCGCCGTCCTTGGGCTCATAACCCAGCAGGTTGCCCTTATCGGCACCGTGGTCCTTGGCCTCCTTGCGGTCGCAGCAGTACTTGACCTCCTTGCCGTACAGCTCGTGGTAGGCAATTGCGGTCACGACGGCCAGCGGAATACCCTTGTAGGCCGGTCCAAACAGCACATCAAAGTCGTCGCCAAAGTTATCGTGGATGGCCTGGGCGTAATACTCGCCCAGCTTCTTGAGCTGATAGCCCGTCACGTAAGCGCCGGCGTTCATAAAGAACGGGGACTGACGGCCGCTCTTGAGCGTAAAGCTGCCGAACTTAAGGACGTCGGACTCGACCATAAACTTGATGAACTCTTGCTTGTAAGCCTCCATGCGGGCTCCTCTCGTAATCGCGTACGTGCCTTCCAGTTTAGCGCAGGCGAAGCGTCGATGCGGGCGCGCTTTGGGGCCACGGCATTCTGTAAAGGCTTTGTCAGGGGGAATGGTTTTCCGAACAATGGGGTTGACATGTCAAACCCCCTCATCAAGAATACGGGCGGATTAAAAAGGGGTACGAGATACCCAAAGCGCGCTGCGCTCAGCCTTTAGGAGGTGTGCCATGGAAGGCAGTCCTAGTCGAAAAACCTGCATGTCGCCCTCGGCACGCCGCGAGGACTCCGCACACGCATAAACGCCACCGGCAGATCGCCAAAACCACCGCAAAGGCGCGCTGCACCCTTTGTGGGCTCAAGAGCTTGACGTGAGCGACATCTAGGTTTTTTGAAGCAAATACGACACGTACGCTAACTCCCCTCAACAAGGAGGACCCTATGCTGATGCTCAAAACCGTCACGGTACTCGAAGCCATCTCCAAGCGCCGCCGCACGGCGCGCCCTGCCGCTCATACCGGCCTGTCCAAGAACACCATATTCGCCGCCACCCATAGTGCCGAGGACGCCCTCGTACTGCTTGACGCCACGGCAAACGGCCTCACCGTCGAGCAGGCAACTGAGCGCCTGAACGCCGTCGGCCCCAACACCATCGAGGCAACGACCAAAACGCTCGCCCGCCGCATCGCCGACGCGTTCATCGATCCCTTCGCCGGCATCCTCGCCGCGCTCGCGCTGGTCTCGCTCTACATCGACGTGCTCGCCGTACCCGAGCCGCAGCGCGACCCCTCCACGGTCATCGTCATCGGCATCATGCTGCTGGTATCGGGCGGTATGAAGTTTATCCAGGAAGCCCGCAGCGGCAATGCGGCCGAGGCCCTTAAGGACCTGGTCTCCAACACTTGCACCGCCCTGCGCGACGGCGGGCGCATCGAGATCCCCTTCGACGAGCTCGTCCCCGGCGATGTAATCCGCCTCTCTGCCGGCGATATGGTGCCGGCAGACGCCCGCATCATCACCGCGCGCGACCTGTTTGTGATCGAGTCCGCACTCACCGGCGAGAGCGAGGCCGTCGAGAAGACCACCGCCGTCACCGTCGTCGAGGGCGCCGACGGCTCCGCACTGCCACTCTCTGCCTGCAAGAACATCGTCTTTACCGGCACCTCCGTGCAAAACGGCGCCGCCATGGCGCTTGTCGTTGCCACCGGCTCGGACACCTACCTGGGCGGCATCGCCAAGATGCTCAACGGGCGCGGCGAAAAAAGCGCGTTTGACCGCGGCGTCTCGAGCGTCTCCATGCTGCTGGTGCGCCTGATGCTCGTTATGGCGCCGGCCGTCTTTGCCATCAACGCCGCCACCAAGGGCAACGTCATCGACGCGCTGCTGTTCGCCACGAGCGTGGCCGTGGGCATCACGCCGCAGATGCTTCCCGTCATCGTGACCACGAGCCTATCGCAGGGCGCCAAGGACCTCGCCCGTCGCCAGGTTATCGTCAAGGAGCTGCCGGCGATTCAAAACCTCGGAGCGATGGACGTCCTGTGCTGCGACAAGACCGGCACCCTCACCGAAGACCGCATCGTGCTCGAGCGCTACCTCAACACCGATGGCAACGAGGACGCGCGCGTGCTGCGCCATGCGTTTTTGAACAGCTTCTTCCAGACCGGCCTCAAAAATCTTATCGACCTGGCCGTAATCGACCGTGCCGATGTGACACCCTCGACCGTCGCACCCGATTCCATGCTGGGCCAGAGCCTGCGCGACCGCTACACCAAGGTCGACGAGGTTCCCTTCGATTTCTCGCGCCGTCGCCTGAGCGTAGTTGTCGCCGACGCCCAAGGCAAAACCCAGATGGTTACCAAGGGCGCCGCCGAGGAAATGCTCGAGATCTGCTCCTTTGTCGAGATCGATGGCATCGCTCAGCCGCTCACCGACGAGAAGCTCGCCCAGATTCGCAAGCAGATCGCCGGACTTAACGCCGAGGGCCTACGCGTAATTGCCGTGGCGCAGAAGACCAATCCGCGCTGCGTGGGCGAGTTTGGCATCGCCGACGAGTGCGACATGGTGCTGATGGGCTTTTTGGCCTTCCTCGATCCGCCCAAAGCAAGTGCCGCGGGCGCCGTCGCCACCCTCGAGGCCAAGGGCGTGGCGGTCAAGGTCCTAACCGGCGACAACGACCGCGTCGCCGCCACCGTCTGCGAGCAGATTGGTATCGATGCGAGCAACGTCTTGCTCGGCTCCGAGATCGATGCGCTCGATGACGCCGAACTTGCCGAGCGCGCCGAGAAAACCCACCTCTTCGCCAAGCTCTCGCCGCTGCAGAAGGCGCGCCTGGTACGTGTCATGCGCGAGATGCTCGGCCACACCGTGGGCTTTATGGGCGACGGCATCAACGACGCCGCCGCCATGCGTGCGAGCGATTGCGGCATCTCGGTCGATTCGGCCGTCGACATTGCCAAGGAATCCGCCGATATCATCTTGCTTCAGAAGGACCTGGGCGTGCTCGAGCGCGGCATCATCGAAGGCCGCCGCACTTACGGCAACCTGCTCAAGTACCTCAAGACCACGGTGAGCTCCAACTTTGGCAATGTGCTGTCCGTGACCGTCGCGAGCCTGTTCTTGCCGTTTTTGCCCATGAGCGCCCTGCAGCTGGTTCTGCTGTCGCTGGTCTACGAGATCGTGTGCATCGCACTGCCGTGGGACACCGTCGATGACGCCTGGACTGCCCGCCCGCGTGCCTGGGACGCCGCGTCCATCAAGGGCTTTATGCTCGAGCTGGGCCCCGTGAGCTCGCTGTTTGACATCGTGACCTTCGCCGCGCTCTTCTTTGTCGTGTGCCCCGCCGCCGTGGACGCAAGCTGGTCCGAGCTTGCCGCCGCGGGCGACGTCGCGGGTATGGCGACCTTTGCTGCGCTCTTCCAGAGCGGCTGGTTTGTCGAGTCCATGTGGTCGCAGACACTCGTGGTCCACATGTTGCGCTCCCCGCATCTGCCGAGCCCGCGCGACCACGCCGCGCCCGCATTGTGCGTTCTTACCGTGCTGGGCCTGGCGCTCGTCACCTGGCTGCCGGCAAGCCCCATCGCCGATGCGCTCGGCCTCATGCCGCTGCCCACGAGCTTTTTTGGGCTGCTCATTGGCATCGTTACCGCCTATATCGCGCTCACCCAGCTGGCAAAGCGCCGCTACATTGCCCGCCACGGCGAGCTGCTGTAGCAAGTAGACGGAAAACACCCTGCCAGCTGCCGTTGCCACTACCACAGCTGCCGCCGCCGCAGTCTATCCCCCCAGCAGTTGCGGTGAAATAGTTCCTGTTTAAAGCCCCGTGACTTTAATTTAGGGACTATTCCACCGCAACTTATTGGAGGATTAGCTAGTCCTTGGGCGTCCAGGACCAGAAGAAGTTGATAAGGGCTACACGCGAGGCGGTACCGGCCTTTTTGTTGATCGAAGAAATGTGGCGATAGAGCGTGGAGCGCGAAAGGAAGAGCGTTGTGGCGATGTCCTGAACGCTCTGGTCCGAAACGACCAAGACCTCAAGAATATCGCGCTCGCGCTCTGTAAGCCCAAAGGTGACGACGAAAGCATCGAGGCGCTCATCTGACGTGAGCTCCGCTGCCTCCACGGGCACGGAGTCGGAGCACGTGGGCGCAAGATCCCCACCAAGATCATCGGTGGCAGGTGCCAGCTCGCCCCGTATCACGGCGTCATCGGCTCGTTGCCCCAACTGTCCCAGCAGCGTAATCGCAATGCCCACAAACATCACGAGCGCCGCGCCGACCGCAGCCAGCACGTTTTGACTCGAGATGATCGCCACTGCCGGCGCCGTCACGAACATCGAGCACACGTTGTTGACGACGCGACCCATGCACGGCCAAAAATATGACCAGCGCGCATAAAGCGAGACGGCGGCATATTTTGTGGTAAAGAACACCACAAAGAAGCCTGAGCCCAGATAAAAGATGATCGTGGCAGCAAGCTCGTTGCCGCCATTGCCATCGACGATGAGCACAAAGAACGAAAGCGTGGACAACATGGCGGCGCATGTCATGCCGATATTCATATACGAACGACCGTGCAGGTCAAATAGGACGCCAGCGGCCAACGAGCTCACGACAAGCAGTAGGCGCGGCCAGTCACCCAAATCAACGGCTCCGACAGCATGCAAGGTCGTGAGGCCAGCGTTGAGAGCGGCGAATACGCCGGAAAGATACACCGTCGCCACGGTCAGGCGAACTACGGCGCGGCGGAATGCCGCCTTTGCCTTGGGATCGTCTTGCCACTTGGCGCCATATTCCAAAGCATCTACCGAAAGTCCGGCAACGCTGGGTTCAAAGTTGGGATCGGACTCGTCGCGCAGTTTGGCGCGTCGGGCACCGTGGAGCAACGCCACCTGCACGATCGCACAGACAACCAGAACAGCCTGCTGAGGAATACCGACAGGCATCACCATGTGGTTGAACACCTGTACCAGAACGCCCATGGCATAGGAAAGTGCTGCGGCGCGCGCCAAGCAAGGCGTCCGCGCAAAGCGCCGCGCAAAGTTTGCGTGAGCAGTCGATCCGCAGTAGCCCAGCGCGCAGCACGCCACCAAACCTCCGGCAATTATTACCTCAACCTGAACCGCCATAATCAACAGCAGCAATGCCGCCACCAGCAAAACGCCCGTGACGTCACTCGTTGCGTCGATGGCATGGGAACGGTGATAATACAGAATGGGACGCACAAAAAGCCAATCACGCTCGCGCCGAGGACAAGGCTCTCATAAATAACGACCTCGTTCGGAGACACGAACTCGGCCATGCGCACATCAAAGAGATACTCGCACGCCAAAAACGTGAAGGAGAACAGCGCCAGGCATATAATCTCCCGAATGCCCCGACGCAGATATGCGGTTGTGTCTCCCATGCCCCTCATGGTTAACCCCCGGCCGCTCAATTGTCTGGAATTCCATTTTAATAAAGAACCAATCTCAATATCGAAGCCGAGCTCGAAATGCTGCAAATTTGACCCCAGCCGTTCACATCACGCCGCGATTTTTAGCCGCATGGACCAGAAGGGACACGCGCGACCTCTAGCTCGACAAGGAGTGTCTCCAACTACCGCTCATTTAAGTACGTCC
>CBCSNG010000048.1:0-9138 GCA_965141635.1 uncultured Collinsella sp.
CTTTGAGACCCAGAAGCGCTATCCCAAGGCGAGCGCGTACTGGTACAAGAACGTCTCGGAGACCGGCCTGCTTATGGCCTAACTTTTGCCGCATACCCCCTGTCGGCCGCATGCGAATCCCTCCACGGGTTCGCATGCGGCCTTTTTGTTTTTGGTGAGCCCGTGCGGGCCGTTTATCTCGATCTGTAACATCTAGCAGGGATTTTCAATCCTAACTGTTATAGATTTAGACGAACGAGCAACCAGGGCTAAAAGATCTCAATCTGTAACACGTAGCCCACTTTCGACCGTCTACCTGTTACAGATCAAGACAATAAGATAGTCAAATCCGAACTTTCCAAGCAGTTATGAAGCATGGTTTCTAGTTTTCGGTATCACGAACATACTTTCGGTATCATTTAATGGTATTATGATATCGAAAGTATGTTCGTGATACCGAAAGGAGCCGCATGCGCCAGTTCGATTACACCACAGTCCCAGCGGAACTCGAAGCAACTCCAATCACCAACCTCCTCCTCTCGATACGCGAGCATAAAGGCCGTCAGCTTGCTCTGAGTCAAGTCAAACCCGAGCTTCTATCGTCCCTAATGGAGGAGGCTAAGATCCAAAGCACCCGATCCTCCAACGGACTTGAAGGAATTGTTACCACCCAAAAAAGACTCAAAGCGATCATGGCGTATTCCGCCAAGCCAAGCTCCCGCGCAGAGGAAGAAATTGCTGGATACCGAGACGTGCTGTCGCTTATTCACGAGCAACACGATTCCATTCCCGTAACGCCATCGGTCATTCTGCAGTTGCATCGTGACCTTATGGCGCACACGGCAATCTCGTATGGAGGCCATTGGAAAGATGGCGATAACGAAATCGTCTCCATTGACGATCAAGGAAATCGATTTGTGCGCTTTAGGCCCCCTTCGGCCCTAGCAACCCCGGGACTTATTAAAGAAGCCTGCCAGTCCCTCAACGATGCTTTATCTCGCCAAGTTTGCGATCCCCTCCTTATATCGCTCCGCTTTATCTTCGATTTTGTTAGCATTCATCCCTTCAACGATGGCAATGGCAGGATGAGCCGGCTCCTTACAACGCTGCTGCTCGAAAAGACTGGATACGACGTTGCGCGTTACATCAGCATCGAACGACTTATTGAAGACAACAAAGCGCTTTACTACAACGCTCTCGCTGCAAGCTCCACTGGATGGAATGAAAATCAAAACACCGAAGTACCCTTTATCCGTTTCATGCTCGGAACAACCCTGGCCGCCTACCGACAGCTCGAGCAGCGTACCTTAATTGAATCAAGCACTCGTCCCATGTCGAAGCAAGCGCGCATCGCCGTTCTATTTCAACAGAGACCCGGCGTCATTAAGAAATCCGACATCCGATCCAACTGCCCCGATATCAGCGAGGTTACCGTTAAACGAACCCTCGGTCAGCTTGTTTGTTGCAGCGCAATCGAAAAAACAGGAGCGGGTCGTTCGACGGGCTACATACTCAAAGACGTCCATGCTCTAGAACTATTCTTGCAATCCACAATACCCGATAGCGAGGCCGCAATAACAAAAGAGGCTCCAAAGGATAAGCTCCTTGAACGTATAAACCACGCCGAGGATGAAAGCAGAGAGGAGCTCTATGAAGACTACGATTCATTCTCAAGGGACATAAAGACGAAATACGGAGTCTAGTCATATCCCAGAATAGCCTCATCCTTGTTGCCCAAAGTCATTTACGCGTCATTTTAAAGCGGTACCCCTGCGCCGGCAGGGGGGGCAGAAGTATCGCCCGCCGATCTTGCTGGAATCGGCGATCAGATAGCGCGAGTCGGCCTTGCTAAAGGCGAGCTGCTGGATGCGGCCCTCGTCCATATTGGACGTAGATACGTCACCGTCCAAGATGCCGTTGGCACCGATAAACGCCGCGTCAATGCCCAGCGCACGCAGGGTATCCTCGGCCGTGGGTCCCACAAAGGCGGCGGTGCGGCGACGGTACATGCCGCCTACCAGGCACAGGTCGCAGTCTTCGCGCGTCTCGAGCAGGTTAAACACCGAGAGCGAATTGGTCACATAGATGGAAGTCAGCTTGTCGGTGACTCGGAGAGCGCCAATGCGATCTCACGTCGGTTGCGCTCATTGTCTCAACTTGATACTCAACGAAATACAGCCCCGCAGCTCAATAAGCTGCGGGGCCGTACTATACACCGACGAATCAACGACGGAGTGCATCCACTATTTGGCCAGCTCCTGAACGATCCAGTCAATTGCGCCTTCGGGATCGTTGGTAAGGTCGATATACTCCTTGCCCCTTGTGGTGAGCAGTTTAATTCCAAGGCGATCGGTATCGGCCTTCATAGCGTCATAGTACATGCGTGCCTGGGGTGCCAGAACAATCACGTTGTACTGATCCATCGTCTCATAGTGGCTTCCGTACGCACCGGACTGAGAAACCAGATCGATACCCTTAGCAGCGGCACCTTCGCGAAGAGCATTTGCCAAGAGAGTCGAAGTGCCAGCACCCTGGCAAAGCACAAGCACGCGGATCTGCTCCGCCTTGTCCTTTACCGCCTCGAGAGCTTTTGCGACATTTTCCTGTGCGGCAATAGCATCTGCATCCGAGGTTCCTGCAGTCTCCTTTGCAGACTCTTCCAAACAAAGCTGATGGTCATACGCCTTGCAGAACGGATAGTAAATCACAAAGTCAACGACCAACAGCACTGCCATCAATACGAGAGAACGCAGATCGAGACCCGTGGTGAGGAATGCACCGATTGGGCCGGGAAGCGCCCACGGCATGGTATACATGGGGGCGTTCATTCCAATGACGTCAATGAAAAATTTACCGATAATGGCGTTGACCATAGGAGCCACTAGGAAGGGCACGAACATATAGGGATTGAGAACAATCGGCATACCGAAGATAACGGGCTCGTTAACTCCAAAAATCACCGGGATAATCGATGCCTTGCCCATGGCTTTAAGCTGCTTGGAGCGCATAAACATGATCAGGATAATAGGAACGATGAACGTGCAGCCAGAACCGCCCAGACCGCCGATGAAGCTTGTAAAGTCCTGCGTGAGAGCAATTGACGGGTGTCCACCTGCTTGGAAAACCTCAAGATTGGTAACGGTATTGCCGTAGAGCGCAGCATTGATCGGACTCATGACAACCGAAGCACCGTGGATACCCATAAATTGGAAAAGTGCGACCGCGCCTTCGATAAGCGCCATGCCAGGATAGGTGTCAACCGCGGAGAACAGCGGCGAGATGAGAGCGGATACCAAATTGGCGAACGGCACAGCAAGCAGCTTGCGGCTCGCAAGATCGATAAAAGCGCACGCAAGGATCGAAAACCCAAATGCAAAGATATCGCGAAAACTCTGCGCAATAGAGCCAGGGACCTCTTTGGGGAGCTTGATCGTCACATTATGGCTAATGCACACCTTATAGATATTAACGGTCAAGAATGCGGCTACGAACGCAGCGAGAAAACCCTTGGTTCCCATATAGCCGGTTTCAAAAACAGATGTATCTGCTCCGCCAATCGAGACAACATCGTTCGTCACCGATAGCAAGAGCATGCCGCACATGGCACAAACCATGCACGAGGTGGGGTTGAGAGATTTACCCGAAGGCATGCGACGGTTCATCGACATGGCAAGTGAGCTCGCCGTGGTGCCGGCCACCATAATGCCAAGAAGTCCCATGGTATATGCATAGATTTTATTGAAGAAATCCAGCACCTCAGACGGAAGCGTGATGCCTACATAGGCAGGGAGCGTCGAAAGAAGAAGGAACAGGCTCGAGAACAGCACAATTGGCATATTCGAGAGAAAGCCATCCTTAATCGCCACCAGATAAATGTTCCTCGAGATTTTGTCGAAGAGGGGCTGGTGTTTTTCAAGGAATTTGACGATAGCGTCCATAACACATCCTTTCATGATTCCCGGGCACACAACGATTTATCCGGACTCAACCGTCGTCGTCCCCGTTTGTATCCACTTATGTAAGTGAATACGTTCTTGTGCGAAATGTAATATCATTTGCGCGATTTGTCATAACCAATTCTTTTTCCGCTTTGTCGATATGTCAAGAATTCAAATACTTATTCGGTGAACGGTAGTTGATTAATATAATGTTTTCCCAGCTAAAAGCTATTTTTTCCGAGCAGTACAATAAGTTTGCAACCGTTCACCGATTGGATATAACATATTGAATATATTGTTGTAACAATATTAGAGACAATGTCACAAGCCTGTCGTTCTAGTCAAAGGAAGTAACAATGCCCAAACGATTACTGAACATGTCCGCATCCGATTTTGCCGCCACGTCACCCATGGATCTAAAACAGGCAATTCTGGCTTCCGAGGGACGTACCATCATGGCGGAAAACGTACCCTCTTCCCAATTTCTCGGCGGCGTTACTAATGCAGAAATCGAACGTGCCGCAGGTGCCGACCTGCTTCTGTTTAACGCGCTCGATGTGTTCGATCCAGTTATTGCCGGTATTCCAGATGATCTCAATGAAAACCCGGTCACTTGGGTGAAGCGAGCATGCGGAAGGCCCATTGGCGTCAATCTGGAGCCAGTTGATAACGAGGCAGAGATGTCTGAATCCCGAACGGAAATCCCCATGGGTCGTCGCGTCTCTCCCAAGACCTTAGAAAAGGCTAACGAACTCGGATTTGATTTTATCTGCCTGACGGGCAACCCTGGAACCGGCGTCTCCAACGATGCAATCGCCCATTCGATTAAACTCTCCAAAGAGCATTTCAATGGCCTGGTCATAGCCGGAAAAATGCATGGAGCGGGCGTTGCGGAACCTGTCATGACGCTCGAAATTGCGCGCAAGTTTGTTGACCTCGGCGTCGATATCCTTCTCGTGCCAGCCCCCTACACCGTCCCTTGCTTCCAAGAAGCAGACCTACGCGCCATCGTAGACTTTGTACGATCCCACAACGTAGGCAAGTCAATTGAAGAGAAGGTTCTCGTCATGGCGGCGAACGGGACGAGTCAAGACTCCTGCGACAGCGAGACCATTAAGAAAATAGGCCTTGCAGCAAAAGCAGCCGGCGCTGACCTCCAACATATCGGGGACTCCATGAACGGTATTTGCCTGCCCCAGAATATCTTCACGCTCGGACAAGCCCTTCGTGGATACAGGCATCAGATCGTCATGCTGAGCCGCTCTGTGATACGTTAAGGTTACCTTGCCCACGTTACATCCCGACTGAGGCAACCATCAGGTATAACCAACATGCAAACTGAGGCTCTAATGCTCGATACACACGAAAAACGGCCACTCTATTTACAGCTCACCGACGCGCTGCTCAAGCAGATCGTCGATGAATATCAAGCAGACGATAAACTTCCAACAGAAATGGAACTCTGCGATGAATACGCCGTAAGCAGAACAACCGTCCGACTTGCCATGAGTGAGCTGGAGCGTCGTGGAAGTATCTATCGAATCCAAGGTAAGGGATCGTTTGTTGCACCGAAACGCGTTAGCGAGCTCAATTCACTTTTAGACTTTGACTTTGCAAGCCATTGCGATGGCGTTGATCCGGATGCCATCACCAAACATTTCGGCGGTCTCACATCAGGTCGTCCAATTTCCGTAATGATGCTCCAACAATTTGGATGTCAAAGTCGCGATGGAATTCAGCGTCTTGAATTGACCTACGAACTTGAAGGCAGCTTCATAGGCGCTGATACGTTCTTCATTTCAAAGTCGCGCGTTCCGAATAACCAGTTAGATTTTCAGGCATTTAGCAGAATCATGGACGACTTGTCCAAGTCTATCCAATCTGTTAGGGAAAGCTATAGAGCACGTCTGCTTAGCGATTCCGAAGCCAGTAATTATGGTGTTGCAAAACTTCCGGTCATCGAACTGACTCATTATGCTTACGACTCCGGAGGCAAACTAATCTCAATTGTCTGCCGCACCGTCTTAACTGGGCGAATCCCTTATCAAAACTTTATTTTCAAGTCCTAATGTTCTTTTTCTTTTGTCTCGATCTGTAACACGTAGCCGAGTTTTTAAGTCCTAACCGTTACAGATCGAGACAAACAAGGTAGGCCCCGCCGAATTGTCTCAATCTGTAACATCTGGTTGGTGGTTTCACCCCTACCTGTTACAGGTTGAGACGATTTGATAGTGGAGTCCTTATTTGCGCGTCATATCGCGTAGCGCTGACACGCTGGTTTCCACAATGACAGGAGGTAAAAGTCCTCCCGCATCACCCGTTGGCAATCCCGTAGCGATAACTAGCAAATAACCTGCGTGTGTTCCTCGATGGCGACACGATCCTCGGCGGCGATGCCCGGCTCGCACACCACGGCGTCCAGGCTGTCCAGGCGGCAGAAGGTGTAGAAGTCGCGTTTGCCGATCTTGCTGGAGTCGGCGATCAGATAGCGCGAGTCGGCCTTGCTAAAGGCGAGCTGCTGGATACGGCCCTCGTCCATGTTGGACGTAGATACGTCACCGTCCAAGATGCCGTTGGCGCCGATAAACGCCGCGTCGATGCCCAGCGCACGCAGGGTATCCTCGGCCGTTGGCCCCACAAAAGCGGCAGTGCGGCGACGGTACATACCGCCCACGAGGCACAGGTCGCAGTCCTCGCGCGCCTCGAGCAGGTTAAACACCGAAAGCGAATTGGTCACAATGCGCAGACGAAACGCCGGCAACATCGAGGCCATCTGCTCAACCGTGGTGCCTGTCCCCAAAAAGATGGTCGAGCCTTCCTCGATAAGCTCCACAGAACGGCGCGCAATCTGCAACTTTTCCTCGGCATGCTTCGTGCGCTTTTCGCTGTGCGAATACTCATGGCGCAGCATAGCGTGTGGACGGCTCTGCGCACTGCGGGCTCCGCCGTGCACGCGCTCGATCTCGCCCAGGCTCGCAAGCTCCTCAAGGTCACGGCGAATCGTCATATCCGAGACACCTAACGCATCCGAAATCTCCTTGACCGAGACCGTTCCCTGTTCCTCGAGCAGCTGCCGAACCTTATCCTGTCGCTCCGCTTTAATCACGATGAGTCCTCGCTGTTCCACGCTCACGTCAATTCAAACAATAACGAACAAATTGTATCAGACTCGCGCGCGTCAGAAATGAACGCCCGCACAGCTCCAATCATCACTTTTTTGAGAAAAATACCCCCTGCTTTAGTGGGGTGTAGTGATAATCTCGCCTGTTCGCGCTACAGTTTGTCGGAAATACCTCGATGTTAGGAACCAAATGATCACTTCCGAGCTTTTCGGCACCGCGCCGTGCGGTACCCCCGTTCATCGTTACACCCTCAACGGGCCCGAGATCTGCGTTCGCATTATGGACTATGGCGCCACCGTGTTGGGCATCGACGTGCCCGACATCCCCGGCAACGTGCGCGATGTGGTGCTGGGCTTCGATAAGCTCGAGGATTACTTTGACAACCCCGCCTGCTTTGGTGCGACCATCGGACCTGTGGCCAACCGCACTGCAGGCGCCACGATCACCATCGCCGGCACGGACTGGCATATGCCGGCCAACGAAGGCGCCAACAACCTGCACAGCGATCTTGAGCACGGCCTGCACAAGCGCGTGTGGGATGTTGAGCTCGACGAGACTCACAACGCCGTGTGCATGACCACTTCGCTTGAGGATGGCGAGCTGGGCCTGCCCGGCAACCGCACGCTTACGGCCGTGTTTACCGTTACACGCGCCGGCGTCTTTCGCATCGAGTATGGCTGCGAGAGCGACCGCGCCACCTACGTGTCCATGACCAACCACACATACTTTAACCTTGCCGGTCATAACGCCGGCATGGACTGCGAGCACTTCTTTGTCGCTAAAGCTGCCCACTACCTGCCCATTAATGAGCAGAACATCCCCACCGGCGAAATCGCTCCGGTCGAGGGCACGCCGTTTGACTTCCGCGAGCTGCGTCCCGTCGCACCCGGCATGGAAGCCGACGACCCGCAGATCAAGCAAGCCCGTGGCTACGATCACTGCCTGTGCATCGATGGCTATCAGTACGGCCGCAACCTGCGTCGCGCCCTACATGTCGAGGAGATGTGGACCGGTCGTGAGTTGGATTACTACACCACCGCCCCGGGCGTGCAGCTCTACACCGGCAACTGGCTGGGCGACGAGCACGCCAAGGACGATGCCAACTATGGCTGGGGCGCTGGCTTTGCCCTCGAGGCAGAGATGTACCCCGACACACCGCACCAGCCGCTGTTCCCGCAGGGCATTGTGGGCCCGGGTCATCCCTACAGCAATGTGATCGAGTACCACTTTATGAGGCACTAAGCCCACAACGCGACATATCGCACAGCAACGCCTGCCGGCACCACCGCCGACGGGCGTTTTGCTACCTAGTCATTGGGGACGTTCTTAAATGACTAGTTGAATGGGGTCGGAGTTGGAGCTGGGGAGGTAGCGGATTTCTAGTTCTATGCCGAGCGCTTGCAGCTCTTTGAGGGCAGCGACGTCTGTGTCGCCTATGGCGACTGCGGGTGTTGCGGGACGCTTGCCCTCCCCTGCCTGCATATGGCCAATGCTGATCTTAGTGATCGGCACACCGCCCTTAACCAGCGCGAGTGCATCGGCGGGTGAGGCCACCATGATCAGAATCAATTGGCGCGGCGCCGCGGTGTGAATGATGTCGATGGTCCTTTGCACCGAGAAAAACCGCGTCCACACGCCCTCGGGCGCCGCGACCCTCATAGGCGCCCACTTGCGCGAATCCGCCGCAATCTCGTCGTTGACGATCAGGACGAGATTGGAACCCACGGCTTCGTTCCACAGCTCAACGTCTTGCCCGTAAATGAAACGGTCATCGATACGCGTGAGAAGGATCTTGGGTTGAGCCATGGCTGCCCCATTCTGTTTGAGACCCATATGAGCGGGACGTCGGCCACCAGCTCAATAGCAGGTCAAGCGCCAAATGGACGCCGCAGACATCACGTCTCCAATATTAGTGCATTTAAAGTGAGAAAAGCCGTCAGAACACTTGCGCGGATGTGCGATGTCCCGTATCATAGACAGCCGTTGACGCCTCAGTTGCGTCATCACATGGCCGCCAGCGTAGCTCAGTTGGTAGAGCACCGCTCTCGTAAAGCGGGGGTCACCGGTTCGAGCCCGGTCGCTGGCTCCATTGCACAAGA
>CBCSNG010000049.1:0-8033 GCA_965141635.1 uncultured Collinsella sp.
GGGGCCATTGTGGCTCTTGACAGCGGATTGGGTCATATGAGCGAAAGCCCGCCAGAGCGAGCAAGGTGCCTTGAAACAAGACGGCATTGACCTTCTGGTCATGCCGCCGAAGTTGAAAGGCAGATTGCCGCTCTGGCGGGCTTGCAGCGTCGACTGGTTACGCGGTTTGGTAAAACCGCGTAACTAACAAACCTGGGTTTTACCGATCATGATGTTGAGGATCTCGACGTCAGTATCTTTCATACCCACACGGCCCACGTAGCCCATGCTGGCGATTGTCTGCTCAACGGTATCCTGGATCAGGCCCTCGCCGGCGCGGAAGCCGCGACCCTGCATGGCCATATCATGGCCCAGAATCGCCGCATCGACGGCAGCCGAGATCTTGGCGGCGCAGCTCGCTTTGGCGCCGTCGCACACGATGCCGCCCACGTTACCGAGCGTATTCGAGACCGTCGCGCCAATCTGCTCGCGCGTGCCACCGCACAGCCAGGTAATCGCGGCGCCGGCGCCGCACGCGGCGCAAATAGCACCGCAAAACGCCGAGAGCGCACCAATATAGCTCTTGATATGCACGGCGATAAGATCGGACAGCATCACGGCGCGCACCAGGCGCTCGTGGTCGCAACGCAGGTACTCGGCATACTCCATGACGGGCAACGCGCAGGTAATACCTTGATTGCCCGAGCCGCACACAATGGCGACCGGCAGCGCGCAACCGTTCATGCGGGCGTCGGACCCGGCGGCTGCACGGGCACGGGCACGGCAGGCGACGTCATCGGCACGAGCACCCAGCAGCGTACGACCCACCTCGGCGCCCCAAGCGTGCGCAAGGCCCTCGGCACTGATTGCGCCATTCAGCTCAATCTGACGCTCAACGGCAGCGCGGGCGTCCTCAATGTCACCGTCCTCGATAAAGTCGATGATGGTCTCAATCGACATGGGCGTATCGGCGTTATCTGCCGCCCGCTCGGCCACGACGCGCTCGGCGCAGGCGGCACACTCCCCCGCCGACTTGCCGCACACCGGAATACCGTCGAGGGTATGGCACGTGACATTGGTGTGGTGGTCGGTAATCTCGACGACCGCGGTATGGCCCCCGGCCGTCGCAGTCACCTTGATGTAGAGGTTGGGCACACCCTCGACAAGCGACACATCGCAGTAGCCGGCGTCGGCGAGGAGCTCGGTCACGCGAGCACGATCTTCGTCGTCAACGCTCTCGAGCACCTCGAGAGCGCTCTTGGCGTCGCCGCCCACGGCACCCAGCACGGCCGCGGCTTCAATACCGTGCATACCGCCCGAGTTGGGCACGGTCACGCTCTTGACGTTCTTGATGATGTTGCCCGAGCATGCAACATCCATATGATCGGGTTCGCAACCGAGCGTCTGACTCGCCAGCGCCGCTGCATAGGCAACGGCAATGGGCTCGGTGCAGCCGAGTGCACAGACAAGCTCGCGGTTCAAAACATCGCAAAACGCGGCATCACGAAGGGAATCGGTAGGCATAGGTATCTCCTGCTTGCATAACGGGCTAGGCTCTCAAAAAATGTTAGCTCCTTTATTTGATAACAATGCATCAAAAACCGCAACCATGGTTCCGGCGGACGGCGCTCAAGCGCAAACTGACGACATTCATTCACGAGAAGCCAGTCTTGTTGCCTGCTAAAGCGTTTGACCAAAAAACGCCCGAGCGTTTACGCAAAAGTCGCGCTATCATGCAGTCGAACGCGGTAAACACCTTTAGCATTTGCGCCGCACAGACCAGAGAGGAACCATCCATGAAGATCGGTATCGGTAACGACCACGCCGCCGTCGAGCTCAAGAACATCATCTCCGAGCACCTGAAGGAGCGCGGCTGCGAGGTCGTGAACTTTGGCACCGACACCTCCGAGAGCTTTGACTACCCCATCGCCGGCTACAAGGTGGGTAAGGCCGTTGCCAACGGTGACGTCGACCTGGGCATCCTCATCTGTGGCACCGGTGTCGGGATTAGCCTGGCTGCCAACAAGGTCGAGGGCGTACGCGCCGTCGTGTGCTCCGAGCCCTTCAGCGCCAAGCTCTCCCGCATGCACAACAATACCAACGTGCTCGCCTTTGGCGCCCGCGTCGTGGGCTCCGAGCTCGCCAAGATGATTGTCGACGAGTGGCTCGACGCCGAGTTTGAGGGCGGTCGTCACGAGCGTCGCGTTAACCTCCTCAACGAGATCGACCACACGCGCGGCCTCAAGGTCGTCGACGAGGCCTAAACATCTCAGTGCCACAAGCTAACAGCAGGGGCCCGCTCGGAACTCATGACCGAACGGGCCCCTTCATAGATTTTGGAATAAAAGGGCGCCGCGGATGGAGTTCCGCGGCGCCCAAGCCACACGCTAACAGCTTTAAGGAGTCAAAGCTGGTTTAGCCAAAGAAGCGCTTGATCTCAATCTCGGCGTTCTCCAGGCAGTCGGAGCCGTGGATCACGTTGGCGTTGACATCGACGGCAAAGTCGCCGCGGATGGTACCAGGAGCAGCGTCAAGCGGATTAGTAGCGCCCATGAGGGTGCGCATCTTAGCAACAGCGGAGAGACCGGAAACGACCATCTTGACGACCGGACCGCTCGTCATAAAGTCACAGAGACCGCCAAAGAAGGGCTTGTCGGCCAGATGGGCGTAGTGCTCCTCGACGGTAGCGCGCTCGAGCGTGGTCATCTCCATGCGCTCGATGACAAGGCCGCTGCGCTCGATGCGAGCAACAATCTCGCCGATCTTGCGGTCGCGCACGGCGTCGGGCTTAATCATGATGAAGGTCTTCTCGATAGCCATAAGGTAGCCTTTCAAGTAGGTTCGCGCGTGCCCAAGTCCCATTCCGGCACCCGCCTGGACTGCATCGTAACAGAGTTTTAGCTGCAGTTAAACAAAAAGCTGTTTATTGAAACGTTGCAATTTATTAAAGCGCTCCATATGTGTCACTTCTGTTTCGAAGCCCGATTAGAGTACCATCCGACTGCCCATCAACCGCATCGAGCAGAGCAGACGGTCGGTTGCCGCCCGCGAACGTACCCCCTTCACAACCTGCCCAAAGGTCCTACAGAACTTCTCGACAAGCCCCTCCCCCATAGCAACAAAATACGGACGCCCGCAACAGAAGGCGCCCGTAAAAGCAAAACGATTTATCGATAAAAGGGCAATACGGCTTCAGCCAAACCCCTACTTTGCCCCGTGTCCCATCTCGACTACCTTGGTCAGCGATCCAAACGCGCCCTCGTCGGCCACGAGCTGTGACTCGGCACGCTGCAGCTGCGCGGCAACGGCGGCAGGAGCGGTGCCGCCCTCGGTCGTGCGCGCGGCGACAATCGACGGGATGTCGAGCGCCTCGGTAATGTCGCGCTCAAAAAGCGGGCTTGCCTCCTGGAACACCTCAAACGGCAGGTCCTCAAGATTGCAGCCGCGCTTCTCGCACATCAGGACCAGATGGCCCACCACGGCATGTGCCTCGCGGAACGGCAGACCACGCTTGGCCAGGTAATCGGCAACATCGGTAGCGGCAAGGTGCCCCACGCCGCACTCGCGCGCCATGGCATCCTCGTTGACAGTCCAGGTCGAAATCATACCGGCCATAACGGACAGGCACTGCATGAGCGTATGGGCGGTATCGAGCGCGCCCTCCTTGTCCTCCTGCAAGTCCTTGTTATAAGCGAGCGGCAAGCCCTTCATGGTCACGAGCAGCTGCACCAGGTTGCCATAGACTCGGCCGCTCTTGCCGCGGATAAGCTCGGCAAAGTCGGGGTTCTTCTTCTGCGGCATGATGGACGAACCAGTGGAGTAAGAGTCGGAAAGCGTGATAAAGCCAAATTCGGAGCTCGACCACAGCACGATCTCCTCGGAAAGACGCGACAGGTGCATCGCCATGACGGAGCCGGCGTAATGCAGGTCGAGGAGGAAATCACGGTCGGAAACCGCATCGAGCGAGTTGGGAATCACGCCCGCAAAGCCAAGTTCGGCAGCCGTCATCTGACGATCGAGCGGATAGCTCGTGCCGGCAAGCGCGGCAGCGCCCAGCGGACAGTTGTCGGCGGCATCAAAGGCCGCCTTCAGGCGTGTAAAGTCGCGCGCGAACATCCAGGAATACGCCAGCAGATGATGCGAGAGCAGCACGGGCTGAGCGTGCTGCATGTGCGTGTAGCCCGGCAGAATCACCTTGTCGTACTTCTTAGCCGCATCCACCAGCACATGGCGCAGCTCAAGATTGGCCCCCATGAGCTCCTTGGCCAGCGCCTTGACGCCCAGACGTGTGTCGGTCGCCACCTGGTCGTTGCGCGAACGTCCGGTATGCAAGCGCTTGCCAGCCTCGCCGATGCGACGCGTCAGCTCGCTCTCGATGGACATATGAATGTCCTCGTCGTTGATGTCGAAGGTGAAGTTGCCGGCATCGATATCCTGTTCGATTCCGGTCAGACCCTCGGCAATCGCTTGCTCGTCCTCGGCGCTGATAATGCCCTGGGCCGCCAGCATCTTGGCATGTGCCTTAGATCCGGCGATGTCCTGCTTATAGAGATGCTTGTCGACCGGCAACGACGCACCAAACTCCTGCGTGACCTCGGCCACGCCCGCCTCAAAACGACCGCCCCAAAGAGCCATGGAACCGTCTCCTTTCTCCAAATACCAATGCGCCGATGTCCGCGAGCTGCGTTTAGCGCCGTTAAAACGATTTATCAACTGCTAGTTTTGCACATCTCCCGCCGCACGCGAGGCCGACAAGCTAAATAGCGAAGAAGTGACGCACCATGCACTTGGCGCCCAACGTCTCCCTCCGGATGTTGCCCTGCGAACCGTCAATCCAAGCCTTCAGGCTCATAGGGACCTCCTCCACCTTGGCGGTATCGAGCTCGGGGGCAAGAGAAAGCAAAGAGTGTGCAATAGCGTCAAACATAGTAGGTACTCCTCAGATGTATATAGGCGCAGAGCCGCCAATTTGATAGAAGGAGCCCCGCCGGACAACCCCGGCGGGGCTCGGACTCAGCCGCAGACGCGGCATCATATATGCGGGCGGAACGTAGGGGCCACCGATGTTAAGAAGTGTCAGCAAGCATAACGAAAGGTAGGGACCCCGTGCGCCCGTTTTGTATCACGCGGATGGGCCGCGCGGATACCAAGGGAAGGAGGCGCTAGGCCTGGGCGGCAGCAGAGCTGGGACCCTGGACCTTGGCCCACGTCTTGAGCGACAGCGTGTCGATCTCGATAAAGCCGGCGCTGGCCTTCTCGTCAAACGTGGTGTCGCGGTCGTAGGTAGCCAGACCGTAGTCGTAGAGGCTGAAGGGGCTCTTGCGGCCGACGACATGGCAGTTGCCCTTAAAGAACTTCAGACGGACGGTGCCGGTCACGAACTTCTGGGTATCGGCCATAAAGGCGTCGAGCGCGTTCTTGAGCGGGCTGTACCACTGGCCGTTATACACGGCGGTGGCCCAATCCTGCTCGAGCTTAATCTTAGTCTTGAGCAGGTCGCCCTCGACGCAGATGTCCTCGAGCGCCTTGTGGGCGGTGATGAGTGTCAGGGCGCCGGGAACCTCGTAGCACTCGCGGCTCTTAAGGCCCACCAGGCGATCCTCGACCAGGTCGAGGCGGCCAAAGCCGTTGTCGCCGGAGATCTTGTTGAGGGCGATGACGATCTCGGAGAGCTTCATCTTCTTGCCGTCGACGGCGACGGGCTTGCCGGCCTCAAACTCAATCTCGGTATACGTCGGGGTGTCGGGCGTGTCCTCGGGATTCTTGGTCATAACCCAGGCGTCGTCGAGCGGCTCGTTCCAGGGATCCTCCAGGTGGCCGCACTCAATGGCACGACCCCACAGGTTGTCGTCGATGGAATAGGGGTTGTCGTTGGCACCCTCGGGAACCGGCACGTTGTGAGCGTGGGCATAGGCGACCTCGTCGGGACGGCACTTCAAGTCCCACTCGCGAACCGGGGCGATAACCTTGAGCTCAGGGTCGAGGGCCTTGACGGCGGCCTCAAAACGGACCTGGTCGTTACCCTTGCCGGTGCAGCCGTGTGCGACGTAGGTCGCGCCAAACTCATGAGCGACCTCGACAAGCTTCTTGGCGAGCAGCGGGCGAGACAGGGCGGAAAGCAGCGGGTACTTGTTCTCGTACATGGAGTTTGCGGCGATGGCCTTGGTCAGGAACTCATCGGAGAACTCGTCGCGCAGGTCGAGCACCTGGCAATCGAGAACGCCCAGGTCAAGCGCCTTCTGCTTCTTGGCATCCAGTCCGGTCTCTTCCTGGCCCACGTTGCCGCAGACACAAACGACATCGAGATTCTTCTCGTCCTGGAGCCACTTGACACATACGGATGTATCAAGACCACCGGAATATGCGAGAACGACTTTTTCCTTGCTCATGGCTGTTTCCTTTCGCCCTTGGTAGCTAGTTAGAACATCGGTCAGTTGCAAGTCACCTTGAGGTCAAAAACCGTGCAATATCAGGTTATTCAGCAGAATGCATCACAGGCATGCCCTAGAAACATGCGGCTATGTCGTGCTTAAAACCCAACGACCTCAAAATGACTCTGTTGAGGCATTGCGCCCCATGCGGACAGAGACGATTGTTATCGTCGTCGGGAAATTGCGCGCTGGCGTCGGATGGCATTGTCTGCAGTGGTGATGATCTTTACGAACTGCATCTGCCTCTCCTTTCACGTATCGCCGGGCGCAATTCTAATATCGTAAACGGTACCTTTTCCTCGGTAAGCGGTTGTTTTTCCGTCTCCGTTTTCGATGTTCGCTATATTACGCTAAAGTGCCCGCAGCACAAGCGACAAATTCAAATTTCTGAAAAGTTTTTTCATTAGTTTGTGAATGGTGATGCAAACGCGCGCCAATCCTGCGAAAATACGCCTGACTACGAGTTGATGGTTATAACGTCTGAAACAATTTCGAAACGAAAGGCTCGCCTTTATGCAAACTTACGAATCGGACGCCAATATCGGAAACATTAAGCTCATCGCCGTCGACATGGACAAGACGCTGCTCACCGACGAGCGCGTGTTACCGCAGGGCCTTGATGAGCGCCTGGACGAGCTAGCCGACGCCGGCATCGTATTCTGCCCCGCCAGCGGACGTCCCGCCCCCAAGCTCGAGGAGATGTTCGAGGGCATCAAAAACCGCATCGCTTTTTGTCCCGACAACGGAGCGTGCGTGATCTATCGCGGCGGCTATATCTATAAGAGCAACATCGATGTGGCGTTGTATCAGCAGGTCTTGAGCCGCGCCTCGGAGGATCCGCGCGCCGTCCCCGTCCTTTGCTGCTTCGACGAGTTTTACGTGCTTGCCCGCGACCATCAGTACCACGACGAGATCAGCGTCTACTACAACACGATCAATTACGTCGACAGCTTTGAGGGCATTGATATCGAGTCCAACAAGATCTCGATCTTCTTCCCCGCCTATGATGCCGAGCCCGCATTCCGCGAGACCTATAGCCCCGAGTTCTCGGACAAGCTCTACGTCACCAACGCCGGGCGCGAGTGGATCGACTTTATGAACCTGGGCGTCGACAAGGGCGCCGGCGTCGCGCACCTGTGCGAGCACCTGGGCATCGATATTGCCGACGCCGCTGCCGTGGGCGATACCTACAACGACATCCCCATGCTCGAGCGCGTCGGTCACAGCTTTATCGTGGACAATGCTGAGGAGCATATGAACGCGCATGCTAAGTGGCGCATTCCGAGCAACAACGACGGGGGCGTACTGACGCTCATCGACGCCATCTTGGCGGCTCGGTAGCCGTCCCATCGGGCCTGGCCGGGCGAGGCGGGTAAGTTTTTCGCTCGGTCAGGTCCTGGGCTCGCTCGGAAAGCACATTAAGTGCTTTCCGGCTCGTGCGGAATCTACGAAAAACTTACCCGCCTCGCCCGGCCAGGTCCTTGGGTGACTTGCTTGCCGCCTAGATGGCGTCTTGGCGCCTAGATACTTTGGCTGAATTTAATTGAACGAAGGACGCTCCTTGTTGATGAACTGCACCCCAAAACTTGGACGGCTTAAATAAGAACTACACCGCAAGGGACT
>CBCSNG010000050.1:0-6947 GCA_965141635.1 uncultured Collinsella sp.
GAAAAGGCTGCTCGATGACGTCATGGTCGACGAGCCCACCGTTGTCGCCCTTGCCATCAAACTCTTTGGCAAGACCCATATGGACTTTACCGACTGCCTCCTCGCAGCCCGAACTGCCATCTACAACGATGATGTCGTGAGCTTTGGCAAGCCCATCATCCAAGGCATGATCGATTACCGCCGCAAGCGCCAAACCGCGGCCGACGCTCGCGACCGCGCCGCCGAAGCCCGCAGTCACAGCACCGACTCCACCATCGACAAGCTCCGCCACCGCCCCCGCAGCTAACCCCACCCCCTCCTAAGTTGCGGTGAAATAGTTCTTGAATGGCCATCAAAAGCCTAAACAGGAACTATTTCATCGCGGATTTGTGGGCGTGGGGCGGCATCGATTCCCGTCACCACGCGCACTTACGAAAATGGCTCTGGTCCCAAAAAGGAACCAGAGCCATTCATCTATCCTATGGAGCGGGCGACGGGAAGTCCAAGGGCTTGCTTCGCAAACCCTTGTTTCGCTGCGGGCCATTGGCCCTTGCGTGCTGCGCTGGAAAATGCTCACGCATTTTCTCAGCTTCGCACCCTGCCGGGTTCGATTCCCGTCGCCCGGCACGTTTACGAAAACGGCTCTGATCCCAAAGGGAATCAGAGCCGTTAAGCTATCTTGTGGAGCGGGCGACGGGAATCGAACCCGCGTCATCAGCTTGGAAGGCTGGGGTTCTACCATTGAACTACGCCCGCAAGATATGGTCGGGACGACAGGATTTGAACCTGCGACATCCTGCTCCCAAAGCAGGCGCGCTACCAAACTGCGCCACGTCCCGAAGGTGTTGAGCAGCTAAGGTCTAAACCTTGCGTGTCCCAAAGCGAAGGAAATTATAGGGGAGACTCCCCGCCTGTGCAAGCGCAGAAACCCTAGCTCCTCGAATGTGCGACAAACTGGCTATGAACCAGACCAATCACAAACGCGACCACAGCAACCGGCGCCCACGCAGCGCCGATATCTGCCAGCGGCAGCGCATCGAACGGCAACCACGCGCCCGCAAAGAATGCGTCGCGGACCGAGGTGATCACACTCTGCACCGCGACCACGCCGCCGACCCAGACCCACACCTGCGGATGAGCGTCGCAAAAGCCGTGCACCAGGCCCATCAGTACCAGCACGATGGCAACGGGATACAGGGCGTTGAGCATAGGTACCGAGAACATAAGAATGACGTCGAGGCCCACGTTGGAGAGCACGCACGAAAATGCCGCGAACACAAAGGCGAGAACCGCAAAGGGACGGCGCATGTCCTCCTCGGAGGCCTCCGCTCCCCCTTCGACCACATACGTCTCGCAGAAGTAACGCGAGCAGCAGCTGATGAGGCCGATGCACACGTTCATGCAGGCGAGGAAGAAGATGGCGAAGACCACGACCGTGCCGGCAAGCCCAAAGTGCATGGAGGCCGAACGAGCGAGGATGGCTGCGCCGTTGGTAGCGTCGGGCATCACGGTACCGAGCTGCATACCGGCAAGGCCCAAGCCGCAGTAGATGATGGCCATGAGCACGCCGGCGATCACACCGGAACGCGAAATCTCGAAGGCCACGCGCTTGTCATCGGTAACACCCAACTCGTGGATGGTCTCGGCGATGATGATGCCGAAGGCGAGCGACGCGAGCAGGTCCATGGTCTGATAGCCAGTCAGAAAGCCCTGCACGGCGGCGCCTGCATCGTAGGGAGCCTGAGGCGCGGCAGCCGGTCCCAGCGGCGAGATCACGGCAGCACCCACGACCAGCACGATAAGCGCAATGAGCGCGGGGCCCGTAATGCGGCCGAGCACGCGTGTGATGACACCCGGGCGCAGCGTGAGCACAAACGCGACGACGAAGAACCCGATGGCAAACACCAGACGTGCTGTGCCGAGCGAAACGCCCTCGGGTAGCAGCGGCACCAGCATTTCGAACGCCGTAGAGCTTGTGCGCGGAATGGCCAGGCACGGACCGATGGCAAGGTAGACCGCCGCGACAAAGAATTCACCAAACTTGGGGTGCACGCGGCCGGCAAGCTCGCGCGCCGTTCCGGCGAGCGCGACGGCGATAAAGCCCATGACGGGCAGACCGATAGCGGCAATCAAAAAGCCGATCATGGCAACCGGCGTGGCAGAACCTGCCTGCAGCGCCAGCAGCGGCGGAATAATGAGGTTACCGGCGCCAAAGAGCATCGAGAACAGCGCAATGCCGACGGTAACGACATGGTCGGAGCGCAGACCGCGCGGGGCGGATGAGACCATAGACACACCTTTCGGGTTGAAACAAAAAATGGGACGGGCAAAAACACCCGTCCCGCAAGTATATACGCTCTAGCAGCTTTAGCAGGCTAAATCGCACAGAGCATCGATAGCCGTGTCGACTTCTTCGGTCGTGTTGAAATACCCAAATGAGAAGCGGACGACGCCCTGGCGCTCGGTTCCCAGCGCACGGTGCATGAGCGGGGCGCAATGGGCGCCGGGGCGCGTCGCAATCCCCCACCCTTGCATGAGCGCATCCGAGATCTCGGCAGAATCGATATCGCCCACGTTGAGCGACACAATCGCAGAGCGCGTCGGCTGGTCAAAGGCACCGTAGAGCTTAATCCCCGGAATCTCGCGCACACCGACAAGGAAGCGATTAGCGAGCGCACGCTCGTGGGCAGCAATCGCCTCGACCCCACCCTGGGCCTCGATAAAGTCGAGGCCTGCGGAAAGTCCCGCGATGCCGTGACCGTTGAGCGTGCCCGCCTCAAGGCGCGTGGGCCACTCGAGCGGCTGCAGTGGGTCGAAGCTGCGCACGCCCGTGCCGCCCATGGCCCACGGAGCCACGTCAATGCCCTCCGCCACGGCCAGGCCGCCGGTGCCTTGGGGTCCCATGAGCCCCTTGTGGCCGGTAAAGCACACGACGTCGAGCCCCATGGTATCCATGTCAATCTTCGCCGTACCGGCAGACTGCGAGGCATCGACGATCACGAGCGCGCCGGCCACATGGGCCATGGCGGCCACGCGCGCGATGTCGATCGCGTTGCCGGTCACATTGGAGGCGTGCGTCACCACCACGGCACGCGTGCCCGGCGTGACCAGCTGCTCGAGCTCGTCGTAGTCGAGCACGCCGTTCGCGTCGCAGCCCGCATGCTCAACGGTCACGCCCTGCTCTGCCGCAAGGCGGTTGAGCGGACGTAGCACCGAGTTGTGCTCGAGCACCGTCGTGACCACGCGGTCGCCGGGGCACACCACCCCGTTGATGGCGGTGTTGAGCGCCGCCGTGGAGTTGGGCGTAAAGCACACATGGTCCGCCCTCGGGCAACCCAAAAGGCGCGCGAGCTTGGCACGGCAGCCGTGGATGGTACGCGCCGCGTCGAGCGCACCCGACGTGGCGCCGCGCCCGGCATTACCGAGCGAGCACATCGCCTGCGTCACGGCATCGATGACTGTCTGCGGCTTATGCATGGTCGTCGCCGCGTTATCCAGGTAGATCATCGCACGACCTCCCACATATCGATCACGGTAAAGCCCTCGGTGGGAACGCCCGCCGCGGCAAGCTCGCCGCGCAGCAGTTCTTCATCGGCAGGCAACGCCTTCCACGCAAGACCGCAGCCGGCAGCGACCTCCCCGGGCACGGGAATCGTTCGCCCGGGAAGGCCGCGCTCGATGCATAGGGACTCGCAGCCCATGGCGGCCGCCGTGGTGGGAAACGTGATGACAAGCGCCGGGCGCTTCTCCCTCATGGCAACTCCAACCAAAACGCTACGGGCGCACGACGCGCACGGCCTGCTCCATCTTCTCCACGATCACGTACATGTTTGTGACCTCGCCTACTGCAAGCTGGTCCTTAATGCCATAGTGGTCGAGGCAGGTGCCACAGGTGAGAATCTCGACACCCTGCTCGGCCAGACCCTTCAGGTCATCGAGCACCGGCGAGCCCTCGACGGTGAGCTTGGCGCCGCCGTTGTAGAACAGCATGGTCGCGGGCAGCTCCTCCTGCTGCGTCACGGCAAAGATGAAGGCCTTCATGAGCTTGTGGCCCAGCTCGTCGTCGCCACGGCCCATGCAATCGGTGTAGACGGAAATGACGAGCTTGCCCTTGCCGGCGCTGGCATCACAGAAGGCAGCGCCATCCTGCTCGGGATCGGCCACGGCAACGGCGCCAGAGGTCGCCACGGTCACGTGCCACTCGGCGTCAGAAACCTTCTCGACCGAGGCCGTGCAGCCCTTCTCCTGCGCCATCTTGGAGATGTTCTTGACGGCGGTCTCGTTATCGACCGAGGTCACGACGGTGCCCTCGCCATCGAGCTGCTTCAGGGCTTTGAGCGTCTTGACGACGGGCAGCGGGCAGGCATCGCCCATGGCATTGACTTCAATTTTGGTAGACATAGCTTTTCCTTTCGAATAAATCGTTTTAGAACGGTACATGGCTCAATAAACGTGTCGTTAACGGACAACGCGGACCGCAGGACCGCCCGGCTCCGCCTCGCACACGCGCCCGACAACGGCGGCAACGCGCCCCTCGGCATGCAAACGACGCGCAAGCTCATCCACGTCCACCGCGGGCGCCGCAATAAGCAAGCCGCCCGAGGTCTGCGGATCGTACAGCGCATCCAACATGCCCGGCTCCAGGTCCTCGTCGGCAGCCGCACGCGGGTCAAAGAAGTCCTGGTTGCGGTAGGAGCCCGCGGGAATAATGCCCAGGCGCGCCATGTCGAGCACCTGGTCAAAGAGCGGTACCGCTCCCGACGTAAGCTCAATCTGCACACCCGAGCCCTCGGCCATCTCGCACGCGTGCCCGATCAGGCCAAAGCCCGTGACATCGGTACAGCCGTGAAGCTCGAGTCCCTCGGCCAGACGAATCGGGGCCTCGTTGAGGGTGCGCATCGAGTCAAACATGGCTGCGGCCTCGTCCTGCTCGATGAGCTCGCCCTTAATGGCCGTGGTGATGATGCCCGAGCCGATCGCCTTGGTCAGCAGCAGAACATCGCCCACGTGTGCGCCGCTGTTGGCGAGCATGCGGTCGAGTGGCACAAAACCGCTCACGGACAGGCCGTACTTGGGCTCGTCGTCGTTGATGGTGTGGCCGCCCGCGATGGAGCAACCCGCCTCGACGCACTTGTCGGCGCCGCCCGCCAGAATCTGACCGGCAACCTCAACGCCCAGGCAACTGGGAATGCACAGCAGGTTCATGGCATGGCTCGGCCGCCCGCCCATGGCGTAGATATCCGACAGCGAGTTTGCCGCGGCAATCTGGCCAAACAGGAACGGGTCGTCGACCATCGGCGGGAAGAAGTCAATGGACTGCACGAGCCCCAGGTTCTCCCCTACGCGGAAGACGCTCGCATCGTCGGAGGTATCGAACCCCACGAGCAAGTTGTCGTTATGCACATTGGGTAAATCGCCCAGGACCTGGGCGAGGGCTCCAGGAGCCAACTTAGCGGCTCAACCGCTCGCGGCCGTCATGGACGTGAGCCTCATGGTGTCCTTAGCCATACGAACCCCCTTCCAACAAATCAACGACTTTAAGTATACGCGCCAGGCACGCTTTCCAAGAGACCGCCGACGGCTCGAACGTCGAAGGCGGCGCCGCAAGCGCCCGCGCGATAGCATCTGCCAGTGCGCGCTCAAACAACGGAAGATCGGCCGCCACGGGCGTGTCGACATCCGTCATACGCGGCGACGCCACCCACGTCACGGGAGCACCGGGAAGCATCGCCTCCATCCAGGGACGAACGCCGGGCAAATCGGTCGCCACAACTTTGCAGCCGCACGCGAGGGCCTCGATCGTCACGAGCGGCAGACCCTCGTAAAACGAAGGCAGCACAAAGACGTCGGAACTGCGGTAGGCACGCACGAGCCCATCGCTATCCAGGCGCCCCGCCAGCGTCACCGGCACATCCGAGGCCGCGGCCAAGCGCTCGATACGCGCGTACTCGGCATCGTCCCCGCGGCCGCCCACAAGTACCAAGCCAGATGGGCGGACGTCATCGTCAATCGGCAATGACACGGCTCGAACCAGCGACTCGACGCCCTTTTTAAAGCAAATCTTGCCCACGTACACAAGCGATCCCGGCTGCCTCGCCACGCTTGCGTCGCGGCAGAAGACGCGATGGTCGTAGCCCGTCCCAATCACGTGGATGCGATCGGCATCGACGCCGCACACCAGGCCAATCTGCTCAGCCTGCTCAGCATGGAGCGCAAAGACGGCATCGAGCCGACGAACCGCACGTACGATGCGATCGCGCTCGAGCGCATGCGAACGCAGCTGCCGCAGGTCGGTCGAATGGCACACGGCAACAACCGGCACGCCCCGGACGCACTCGCGCGCCAATGCGGTCACCAGATACAGGTGATGGCAGAGCACCAGATCGGGCCGAAACTCAGCCACCGCCCGATCGATTGCAGCAGCAAATGCCCGCTCAAACGCCTTGAGCATCGAAGGCGTCAGGTCACGATAGCGTGTGGAGGGATAGGGCATGACATCGGACATACCGCAGATGGGAAACGGCAGCTCGGGCGACTCGAACGGTACGGCAAACACGGCAGCACGCCGGTCCAGCTCGCCTTGGGTATCACCCGGTGCCGCGCCGCAAAGCACGGCGGCGCGATGACCCGTCTCGATCTGTTCGCGCACGAGCGCGGCAAGGTAGGTGCCGCTACCGGTGCTATCTGGTTTTTGTGCCGAGATATTGAGGATGCGCATGTCGCGGTACACCCCTAGGCCAAGGCGGCGGCGCGGACAGCCGCGCCGATCGCTCCGGCAAAGCGAGCCTGGGGCGAGGTGGTCACCGGCGACCCCAGTAGCTCGCCCAACCGCTCCACTACGAAGGCGTTCTCGCACAGGCCACCGGTCAGGTAGTACGGGGCGCCCGCGGCCTGCCCGGCCATGGTCGCCACACGCGAGACCACGCTGTCGATCACGCCACGCGCAATGTTCTCGCGCGGCTCACCGC
>CBCSNG010000051.1:0-6854 GCA_965141635.1 uncultured Collinsella sp.
CTCGTAAAGCGGGGGTCACCGGTTCGAGCCCGGTCGCTGGCTCCATTGCACAAGATAGCCGCCTTCGGGCGGCTTTTTTGTTACCGATTTTGAGTGCGTGCGCGCCAATCCAAGCATCGCCACGTCAACAGCGGCCCACTCGGTGGACTTCGGGTTTAATGCTTAGGGGCGGGGATTTACCAAAGTGAAATTTTAATGAAAAGAAACCCAGCTGCAACAATTGCCATGGTGAGGGCTCGAATTGGCCATATAGATCTAAAATAGTCACGATTCCTTCTCTTTTGCTGTAACGATATATCTATACAAGGTTGTGAGCGGAAAACAAAAATACGTCGATTGCTATCCGACAAACGGGTCTGGAATTGCATTCACCGGCATTTCGGGGCAGATTGATACACATGTACGAAAGGGAACCTATGTGGTGCGTTGGGTTGGAGCTGCTGCAGGCCCGATATGGATTGCGGTCTTGCGCCCCGATGTCCAAATAGGTTTCTCTCTCTAGACGGGAAGTTGCTCATGGACGCCATATATGACGGAGATGACTGGGTCGATCATTATACTTGGCGCCTGGTCGGCTCGAACGACAATGGGGATGTGGTGTTTGATGGACTATGTCCAAAGCATCTCCATCCTTTTGTCTCGTCGTTAATTGAGAGTTCCGCTCGTGTTGCCCCCTACAGTTCGGCATCGCTTCATGATACGGACGTTTTGAAGACCATAAGGGAGTCAATTGACGAGGGCACGATGAGCGGCCCGCTGTTTTCTCGGCTTGTGGGGCTAGATGAGATTGGCTCGAAACGACTGCTTGCGGGCGAAAAAGTGCAACTCACTTATCGGTCGATGATTTCAATCCTGCGGTTAGCCGATGTTCTTCGCAAATAAATGAGGCTTCCCTATTCAAAACAGAAAACCCCGCCAAACGTGATTCCCCTAGGGAAAACATGTTTGGCGGGGTCCTAGCGTGATTTCCCTAGGGGAATCACGCCATCAGACGAGCAACTCAGTCGAGCAGCGCGCTACTCCTCCCAGTAAGCATCTGCAAGCAGCTTAAAGCAGATCTTCTTGACCGGCTGTGCGCCATCGCCCGGGAACTCGAGCGTGGGCATGTGGGGCTCGCCGGCAACGAACAGCGCAAACTTGTCGTCGGCAAGATCGCCGGCGATCGAAGCGTCGGAATCGACCAGATCGTAGTCGTCCTTCTCGTCAAACTCCTGGACCAGCGTCAGGCTGCCCGTGGCGACCTTAAAGGCCTCGCGACCCTCGACATCGATCTGCAGGTCGTGATAGCGCTGATGCGTCTCGTAATGAGCCTCAGCCTCGGGACGCGTCGTGGGAGCCATGACGTTCGCATAGACCTTGTCGCCCAGAATCGGATGGCTGCCGACCTCGAGCTCCGCCGGGTCGTTCTCCTCGAGCCAATCGATCAGCACATCGAGGCCCTTGAGCATTCCGCGATACTCCTCGATATCGCCCAGTGCACCGTAAATCATCTAAATCCCCTCTCGGATCGTTTCCGTGGCGGCTACTCAGCAAACGCGTTACCGACGCTGTTGCCACCCACATACGTCTCGACCAGGGTAAGGTCGGGATTGAACACGACAACGTCGGCGTCACGCCCCAGCATAATGCTACCGCACTTGTCGTCAACTCTAACCACAAGCAAGCAACCGATGCCAGAGCCGACGTCCAAGCTCTTACAGCTCGGTCACGACAACGCCGTTGTAGACCTCGTCCCAACGGTCCATGACCAGATGGCCAGTCATGGGATCCATGGCATTGAGCTTGCCGCAGGTGTTGGCGGTACGCAGCACCGTCTCGTCATCCGCGCCAGCAGCAATCGCATGTGCGAAGCCGGCAATGGTCGAATCGCCAGAGCCCGTAGCGTTAACGGCGGGGATATCGGGGGTCTTGGCGCGGAACGCACGGCCGTTATGGAAGCCAACGGAGCCGGCAGCGCCCATGGATACGACGACCCAGGGAATATCGGAGAAGCGAGCATCAGAGGCGAGCGCGGCGCGGAGTTCGTCCACGTCGTCGGTGGTAAAGCTCGTGCCCAGAAGGCCGTTGATCTCGGTCAAGTTGGGCTTAACCAGCTCGGGCTTGACCTCAGACTTGAGCGCCGCCTCGAGCGAAGCACCCGAGGTATCGAGCAGCACCTTGGCGCCGGCGTTCTCGGCAATGCCCGTGATCTTGGCATAGTAGTCTGCCTCGACACCGCGGGGCAGCGAACCCGAAATAGTGACGACCTCGGCCTTACCTGCAAGCTCGGTAAACTTGGCGGTAAAGGCATCGAGCTCCTCGGGGGCAATTGTCGGGCCGCTCTCGAGCAGCTCGGTCTGGTTGCCGGCGTGGAGGATGTTGAGGCAAATTCGAGTCTCGCCCTTGATGGGCACAAAGTCGTTGTTAATACCGTTGGCGTCCATGAGCTCAGCCATGTAGGCGCCCATGTGGCCGCCGAGTAGACCGGTTGCCACAACGTCGTCGCCCAGCTGACCCAGCACACGGGCCACGTTGAGGCCCTTGCCGCCGGCGGTCTTTTCGGGCGTCACACGGTTGACGTCGTCGATAATGAGCTCATCGAGCTGATAGCGCGTATCGACAGACGGGTTCATCGTAACGGTGAGGATCATTTTTAGCTCCTTATCTCGCAGGCTCCTTGTGCCTCGCGATACGAGTCGACAAAACGGAATTACAAAATCTCAATCGTGAACGAGCGAACGACGGTCTCCTTGGGCTTGGCGACAAGGCAGCCGCGCTTATGCTCAAGTACGTCGTCCTCATCGGAGCAGGTCGAGAGGCCGCCCCAGGGTTCAACTGCCACAAAATCGCCCTCGGGCTTACTCCACACAATGAGATACGGGAAGCCCTCAAAGCTCAGGCGGACGCCCTTGTCCTCCCCCTTCTTGGAAAGCGTAACCTGACGGCTCTCGAGCACGTCAAAGATGGTCTCCGCAAAATCGAAGAGCTCGTGCGACAGGGGCAGCGTCTTTCCCACCATGGGGTTCTTGGAGCGGTTTGCCACGTCAATCAATCCAGTCGAGGGAACGGCGGTGCAGAGCTCCGCAGCCTCGTCTTTCTCAAAGCGCAGCTCGTAGTCCGTATAGGCCTCGCCCTCATCGAGCGGACACCTAAAGCCGGGATGACCGCCGATAAAGAACGGCATGTCCTCGGTTCCCTCGTTGGTCACCTCGTAGGAGACGCGCACGGCAGCGTCCTCGAGCGCATAGCGGGCGACAAGCTTAAACGGGTACGGATAATCGCTCAGCAGCGCGGCGTTATCCTCGGAAGCCAGGCACATCGCCAGCTCGTTCTCGCCTTGGCTCAGCAGCTTCCACTCCTGCTTGCGCGCAAACCCGTGGCGAGCGAGCTTTACATGATGCCCGGCAAACGTCATGGCGCTGTTGTCGCGCAAGCCTCCGCAAATCGGGAAGCAAATTGGTGCCTGGCCGGACCACACGGCGGGATCGCCCTGCCACAGATACTCGCGGCCTCCGGCCTCAATCGAGGTAAACGAACCACCAGCCGTGGACACCTTAATAGAAATCGAATCGTTGGAGAGAGCGTATTCCATTGCCCATCCTTTCGAACAACTGCTTTTTGCTCGCAAGAACCCGTCTCGGCCCTGACCAAAGGACAAACCCGCACGTTCATCGATACGTCCGGTATCCCAGCCATGCAACGGGGTACCATACAGACATTGATGCAATTACAGCTGAAAGGCCTTCTTATGCGAACCATCATCCTCTACGCCTCGCGCCATCACGGCAATACGAAAAAGCTCGTAGACGCCATCGTCGAGGCGCACCCCGAGATCGATACCCTCGACGTCAAGACGCTCGGTAAAAACGAGTATCCCAACCTGCACGAATACCATCTAATCGGTGTCGCCACGGGCATCTATTACTCCGAGATCGACAAGGACATGGCACGCGTGCTCACTAACGTGCTGCAGCCGCAGGACAAGGTGTTTGGCCTTATGACCTACGGTGGCAAAAACAAGTGGTACGGCAAGGATATCGATGGCATCTGCCGCATGAGGCAGGCCATCTTTATGGGTGTCTACGGCTGCCCCGGCTTTGATACGTGGGGGCCGTTCAAGCTCACCGGCGGTGTCCAAAAGGGACACCCGACCGCTGAGGAAATTAAGGGCGCCGTCGACTTCTTCGACAAGATCGAAGACGAGTATGGCGACATCATCGTCGAAGAGTACGCCAAGCGCGAGAAGCGCCTAGCATACGAGAAGGAACATCCTGCGGGAGGTCTTGTGGCCGGCGTCAAGCGCACGGCAAAGAAGATCGCTAACAAGCTGTAACTGTGAAGGTGCTTTTGAGCGTTTAACTCATACGGCGGGTCCGAGCAGATTCGGGCCCGCCGTCTTTTTCTATCGTTACTCGGTAAAGGCGTTGCCGACGCTCTGGCCGCCAACATACGTCTCGACGAGGGTGAGCTCATGGTCGAACACGACAAAGTCGGCGTCGCGACCCGGCATGATGCTGCCGCACTTATCCTCGATGTGCGCGGAGCGTGCCGGCACCTCGGTTGCCATGCGAATGGCGATATCGGCGCTGGCGATGCCCCAGTCGACGATGTTCTTAACGCCCTGGGCAAGCGTGAGCACCGAGCCGGCAATGCTCTTGCCGTCGGCGAGCCAGCACAGGTTGTCCTTCATGATGACATCCATGCCACCACTGGTGTAGCTGCCCTCGGGCATGCCGCCGCAACCCAGGCAGTCGGTGATGAGTACCGTGTGCTGCCAGCCCTTTGCCTGCAGCAGCGCCTTGATGGCGGCAGGGTTTACGTGCTTGCCGTCACAGATGATCTCGGCGTAGGTCTCGGGCGTGGACATGGCAGCACCCACGACACCGGGCTCACGATGATGCAGCCCGCGCTGGCCGTTATAGGTATGTGTAAAGCAGCTGGCACCGGCGTTGATGGCGGCGATGCACTCGTCATACGTGGCATCGGAGTGGCCGATGCTGGTCACGACGCCCTTTGCGTTGAGGGCAGCGGCATAGGCAGCAGCGCCATCGCGCTCGGCGGCCATGGCACTCTTAACGATACGTCCGCCGGCAGCCTCCTGCCACTGGTCGAAGACCTCCTCGGAGGGATCGATAAGATAAGCGGGGTTCTGCGCGCCCACGTGCTTCATGGTAAAGAAGGGGCCCTCCAGGTAGATACCCTGAATGCGAGCACCGCAGAAGTCGGGGCCGCGGCCCTCGTCCGCCTGAGCGATGGCGGCGCAGGCGTCCTTGATCTGCTCGACGCCATCGGTGAACGTCGTGGGCAGCCAGCTGGTGGTACCGCGACGGGCGAGCTCGGTCGAGCTGATATCGATGCCCTCGGGATCGTTATCGGTAGTTGAGTGGTTGTAGAAACCATGGATGTGAGTATCGACCATACCCGGTGCGATCCACGATCCCGTGTAGTCCTTAATCTCGCAAGAGGGCGCGTCGGCCTGCCAAGCGCCAAAGACGCCATCCTCGACCATAAGATAGCCGCCCAGTTGCGGACCTGCCGGCAAGAAGAACTTGTCAGCCTTAATTGCGTACGTGCTCATATGCACTCCTTGCTTCTAAAGCAGTTGACTGTGGTGTTGCTTATACCCAGCTCACGTAAAACAAAAAGCGCCCGCCCGCCGTTATGAGCGGACGGGCGCCCTTACAGGGGGACGCGATTAAGCGGTGAAGGGGTGAATCGTCACGCCCTTAACCACGCGGTTGACCGTGCCGGTGGGGCTCGGCGTATCGGGCGTGTTGCCCACGCGCACGGAGTTGAGCAGGCTGATGGCCTGGGCAAACATCACGAACGGCAGAGCAAGGTAGCCCTCGGGAAGCGCCTCGTAGCCCTTAAAGGTGAAGGACTCACCCTCATAGACGGTGGCACCTTCCTGCTGAACGGCGATGGTGTGCTGAGCGATCTCGTCGCCACCGATCTCGTTGAGGATGTCGATGTCGTACTGACGGGTGTAGGCGTCGTTGTTGACGAACACGAAGACGAGCGTCTTATCGTCGACGAAGGACTTGGGTCCATGACGATAGCCCATGGAGGTGTCGTAGGAAGTAGCGACCAGACCGTGAGCGAGCTCGAGGATCTTGAGCTGGCTCTCCTGGGCAAGGCCACCGAAGGAGCCAGAGCCCAAGTAGGTCACGCGGTTGAAGTCGCCAGCCAGGTAATCGGCGATCTCAGGCTCACGAGCGATGACCTCCTCGCCCATCTTGGCGATGGTCTCGACCCACTCGGCCTTCTGCTCGTCAGAGGCAGTGTCGAAAATAAGGGTGGAGAGCAGGGTCATGCAGGAATAAGAGCCAGTCATGGCGAAGCCCTTGTCGTTGGCGCGCGGAATGAGCAGCGTCAGCGCATTGGGATCATCGGCAGACTCGACGGCGAGCTTGCCCTCGGGAGCGCAGGTGATGTTGAGGAACTTAACGTTGTGGACGAGCTCCTTGGCAACGGCAACGGCGGCAAGGCTCTCGGGGCTGTTGCCAGAGCGGGCAAAGGAAACCACGAGCGTGGGATCCTCGGCGCGCAGGAAGTCGCGCGGGGCGCTCACGATGTCGGTCGTGGCGATGGGCTTAAAGTCATAGAGATCAGTGTTGCCAGCGTGACGCAGGTACGGGGCGCAGGTATCGCCAACGTAGTCAGACGTACCGGCACCGGTGAAGACAACGGACAGACGGCCCTCGCCCATAGCGCGAGCCTCGGCCAGGAAGGCCTCGATGGCCTCCTTGTTCTCGCGATAGATGTTGAGCGTATCACGCCAAAGCTCGGGCTGCTGAGCAATCTCGGCCGTGGTGATCTGGGCGCCGAGCTCGGTGAGCTCCTCGACACTCTTCTCGAACATTTCTAATACCTCT
>CBCSNG010000052.1:0-6359 GCA_965141635.1 uncultured Collinsella sp.
GGCGCCGAGCTCGGTGAGCTCCTCGACACTCTTCTCGAACATTTCTAATACCTCTCTCTAGAAGTAATCCTCTGACGTGCAATTATACACTTCGGTTGGTTATCTGGTAGTAACCAGTTAAATGCAAAGAATCACCATATGGAAACGATGCGGACACTAGTTGCTACGCTGGTGGTAAACCTTGTATTTAAACTGATCGGCACGAGCAACCGAGAGTGTATACTCCACAACCTCGTTTGACTCGTTATACGTAGTCCTGACCAAATCGAGCACAGGCGAGCCCTCGACAATTCCCAAAAGGTGGGCGTCGGTGGGACGGGCTATGCTCGCATAGAACTCCTCCTCGGCCACGCGTATCTTTTGCTGAAAGTCTTGCTCAATCACATCGTAAAGCGGCTTACGCTCCAGTAGCGGTCGCTTTAGGGACAGAAATTGACGAACCGGTAGATAGCTGCGTTCGACCATCATGGGCATGTTGTCGGCAGAACGAAGGCGCTTGAGCTTAAAAATGCGATCACCGATACGCAATCCCATATGCTCGGCCAGCTTCTTATCGGCCTCCATCTCGCAAAACTCGAGAATCGTGGTCTCGGGGTCGCGACCCATCGCGCGCATCTGCTCGGTAAAGCTGTAGGACTGCATAAGATTGGTTGCCTTTGCCGAACGGTCGGTCACAAAGGTACCGCGACCGTGCTGCCGAACCACCAGTCCTAAACGCTCCAGTTCCTGCAGAGCTAGGCGCACCGTGGTGCGCGAGAGACCATAGCGCTCCGAAAGTTCGCGCTCGGAAGGAATCATGTCACCGGCATGATATTCATGGTCAATCTTTTCGGTCAGAATATCGACCAGCTGATCGTAAAGGGGCTGTTTGCGCGCTCCGATCGCCATCCTATCCTCCCTTTTGCTCGAATTCGGCTAACTACCTAGGGTGCTAAGCATTATCGGTCTGCAACACCCGACTCATCAAGAAAACAAAAGCCGCGCGCTCTTTCGAGCACGCGGCTTTTAACATACACATGGCTTAAGGGGTCGGGGTGTGAGCCGCGTAGGGACACACCCCTCAAGCTAGAGCCTTACCAGATGCTCGGCCAGAGACCAAGCGGGCCAGCGCCCAGGATGCCCAGGACGAAGAGCAGCAGAATGCCCTTGGTCGGGGTCCAGCTGTGCTTAGCGAACATGTAGTAAAGCAGCAGCGTAAGCATAAGCGGGACGAGCTTCGGGACGATGGTGTTGAGGGTGTCGGCAACAGAGAAGTTGACCGGATCCTCGGTAACGGTGCCGTAGGTCACGGACTCCATGCCGTTGCCCAGATCGGTGACGCCGCACTCGACAGCGTTGCCGTCGGCATCGGAAGCGGTAAGGGCGTTGCCGTCCTTATCGGTCATGGCGATGGTACCGGCCTCAGCGGTCTCGGTATCGATGCCCTCCATACCGGTGAAGTTCTCGGCCTCCTTCTCGGAGACGATCACGGTATTGGCGGAGAGGCCACGGGTGGTGCCGTTGGGGATCTGCAGGTTGATCTGGGTGCCACCCATGGTGACGACCAGGCAACCGACGACGAAGACGCCCATGATGGAAGCGGCACGCGTGAAGGCCTGCATGTTGGCGGTCAGAGCATCAATAGCGCTGGTGCCAAGCTTGTAGGACCAGTTCATGAGCCAGAAGCGCAGAGCGAACTGGACGGCGTTGAAGATCACCAGGAAGATGATCGGCGCAGCGGCGTTGCCGTTGATGGCCATGTTGGAGGTGATGCCGGCCGTGATAGGCACGAGCGTTAACCAGAACAGGGCGTCACCGATACCACCGAGCGGGCCCATTGCGGCGACGCGGACGGCGCGGATCGTGGGGATGTCAACCTTGTTCTGCTCGAGCGAAAGCACGATACCCATAACAAAGGTGACGAGGAACGGGTGAGTGTTGAAGAACTCCAGGTTGTGGCTCATGGAAGCCGCGAGGTCGTTCTTGTTGGTGTGGATCTTCTCCAGACCGGGGATGATGGAGTAGAGCCAGCCAGCGGCCTGCATACGCTCGTAGTTGAACGAGGCCTGCAGGAAGCAGGAGCGCCAAGCCATCTTGTTGAGGGTCTTCTGGTCGAGCTGCGGAGCAGGAGTGAGATCCTCGTAGTGCTCCGGGATCACATACTCATTAGATGCCATCTTCGAAGTCACCTCCGTCAGAAACAGCTGCACCCTTCAGCTCGGTCTGCTGCTGGAAGTCCCAGAAAGCGATGCCGAAGCCGATGAGAGCGAGGATGAGCAGAGCAGGGGTTGCCAGAGAATCGTTGGCAACGGTGATGAGCGCGAGGCCAAAGCCCATGAGGAAGAAGCCCCACATATCGCGGTTCATCATAACCTTGAGCAGGACGGCGAAGCCGACGAAGCGCATCATGCCGCCTGCAGCGGAGAGACCGGTCTGCAGCCAAGTCGGGATGGCGGAAGCGATGGTCTGACCGATAGTGGCGCCAGCGATGAAGAACAGGGTGACGACGACGGCGAAGATCAGGCCGAGCAGAGCCATGGCGAAGTAGTTCAGACGCTCGATACCCTTGGTGTCAGCGTTGTGAGCCATGTTGTCCGCGGAGGACATGAGCGGCGACATAAGCGTGAAGACCAGGGTAACGCCGAGCTGACCAAGCAGAGCGAACGGAATGGCAAGGCCGACTGCCGCGTTGGGCTCGAGGCCCGTAGCAATAGCGAGAATGGCTGCCATGATGCCGCCGATAACAGCGTTAGGCGGCTGAGCACCTCCGATCGGCATGTTGCCGATCGTCATGAGCTGATAAGTACCACCCACGAGAAGACCGGTGTTGAGGTCGCCAAGGATAAGACCGATGACGGCGCCGGTGACGATGGGCTGATAGAGAGACTCGAGGAAGTTAAACTGGTCGATTGCCGCGACGAACGTGACGATGAAGACCAGAGCGACCTGGAAGATCGTGTATTCCATCTTGCTCCTCCTTTCAAAATGTATGTACGCACTTTGGATTTCACGTACAGAATGTCAGGGTTTCACTCCTGACAACGTGGATCACGAAGACTACGAGAAGAGCTTGCTCGTGTCCTCAACAGGCGTGCTCGGAACGCGCCTGATCTCCAACTCCACCCCCAATTCCTGCAGCTCTTTAAACGCAGCGACATCCTCGTCGTTAACTGCGACGGAGGTGGCGACTTGGCGCTTTCCTTCCGACATGTGCATGTTGCCGATGTTTACCTTCTTTATAGGCACACCGCCCTTGACGAGCGTAAGCACGTCTTCCGGTGTTTCGGCCACGATGAAGATCTTCTGGCGCGGGCTCGCCTTGCCAATGACGTCGATGGTCTTCTGCAGAGAGAAGAAACGCGTAGCGACGCCGGCGGGAGCGGCCATCTTCATGAGGTTCTGGCGCATGGTGTTGGACGCCACGTCGTCGTTGGCGACGAGGATGAGGTTGGAGCCCAGGGTGGAGTTCCACTGGGTGGCAACCTGACCATGAACCAGTCGGTTATCGATGCGGGTAAGAAGAATGTTGGGTTCTGCCATGTTGATCAGCTTCCTTTCGTTATTTGCTGACGACAGTTACTTGATCTCCTGAATCGCGTAACGCGAAACATCTACGACGGCTCCGGATCGGACTTTGATCTGAACCTTCTCGCCTTCGATGCCTTTGACGGTTCCGTAGATACCGCCGGCGAAAAGAACCTCTTGACCCGGCTTGAGCTCGGTGTGCAGCTCCTTGAAGTACTTCTGCTTCTTCTTCATGTTGATTTGCGACCAGATGGTGTAAATCAAGCCCATGATGACAAGCAGGCCTAAAAGGGCGACCGAGGAGCTCAGGACGTTGGCTCCGAAATCGGCCATTAGATGCCGTCCTCGTCGCCGAAGATATCCTCTTCCTCGGAGCCGGCAACGGATGCGACCGTCTGGGCGGTGACGCCCGTCTGGCCAACGGTCACGGCCTGCTCGCCAAGCTCGGCGAGCGTGGCATTGCCGCGGAGGAACAGAAGCTCAATAACCATGGGAAGGTTGGTGCCAGTCAGAACCTCGACGTTGTCGACATCCTGGGCAATCATCATCGACTGGTTGAACGGGGTGCCGCCAAGCAGGTCGGTAAAGACGAGCACGCCATCGCACTCCTCGCGCATGGCGGTAATAGCGGCGCGGAGATCCTCACCGTAGGAAGCAGCCTGGTCGCCCTCAAAAGGAACGACGGTAAAAGCGGGCTGGTCGCCGGCAACCATAGCGATAGCGCTAGCTAGGCCGGGTGCGAACTGTCCATGACCGGTAAGAATAAAGCCAACCATTCAAATTTCCCTTCCGAAGGTGTGTACAATCTGAGTCCGATGATTTTCGGAAGCCAGCGGGCGCTCGCCCTTAAAGCTTCTTAGAAAGCGTTCTTTGAAGACCAGTGGTTTCTAAACTGGTAGTAACCACGTGACGTGTTGTTGTCACTATATCACCCCAGAAGAGGTCGCTTTCGTTGATTCATACGGTAAAACGTTTTTGCACCGCTCACGGTGATATTTCGACCGTTTACCGGTCGTTAACACTTCTACCTGCGGTTTTGAAACCGTTTCGAAATGCTTTGGCAAAAGATCGGAACTTTTCCTGTCCCTAAACAACGCAGGGCGGCTAAAAATAGCGTGTAGAAAAATTGCAGGTCATTGTGAAGATATGTGAATTGGTCTTTTTGACTTAATACCAGTTAGAACCAGTTTTGAGATTATCGGTGAACGGTAGTTTTCGACCGTTCACCGGTTACTTGCAATCGTTTGCAGTTGTTTTCCCATATGAATCGGGGAACCCGATGAAGCACTTGTGCGATCACGGAAAGTTTTGACATTTGTCCTCATCCCCCGCGCGCCAAACTCCGACACCCAAAATGAGCCATAGCTCTCGCTATTCGTCTCACAAACATTACTTACTCTAATCTGTAATTGTTTATCGTTTATCATTAAATATGATATAAGATACAAGTATCATCCAAGACATTGGTTGGAGGAGCTATGATCCGCTGGAACGTATCCAAATCGAATGAAGCCATCGACCGTGAACAGGCAATAGCCGATCTGAGGAAGCTCACTCGCATCTGCAAATGGGCCACAATCTGCACCACCGTGGCGCTCGCTCTGGGACTTCTCGCAGTCATTGCGATTGACCTTCTACTCGTATTGCCTAGCCTCTCCCAAGGGTCGTGTCTCCAATCCGTAGAACTTCAAGGCGGCGAAGGGCCGTGCCTGGCTATCGTCGGTACCGATGCGCAGACCCCACTTATGCTCGTCGCACACGATGGTCACACTGCCATAGGGAGCCTCTTGATGACATGCCTCGCGCTTACCATCGCGCTAAGCGTGCGCAGGCTTTTCTTCAACATTGAAAAGGAAGGCAGGCCCTTTGACCTTGAATGTAACCACACACTTCGTCGAGTAGGACATTTATTCCTTATCGGCGGCGTTGCCGTGAGGCTTCTTGGTGCCGTAATCACGGGAATAATACTCTCAGGATTTGGCGGCAGCTTTACGGATGCGTTCGTCGGCCAGTTATTCGAGCCCTCCATGCTCTTTGCAGGCCTGATTATTTGCCTGATTGCCAGTATCTTCCGCTACGGGTATATCCTGCAAAAACAAGATGACGAGTTGCTCTAGGGGGAATCCATGATTATTCTGCGGCTTGACCGCATGCTCGCCGAACGCAAGATCTCATCCAAAGAGCTTGCGGAACGCGTGGGCATCTCCCAGGTCAATATGTCACGCATTAAGACGGGCAAGGTTTCTGCCATACGTTTTTCAACTCTTGACGCGATATGTCGGGCACTCGACTGCCAACCGGGCGATGTACTGGAATATATATCCGACGATGAAGCCGATAGCCTTTTTGGACTTAAAGATGAATAGCCATAATTAAGCCGCCAATCACGCCCTCAACGCAAATTGCCCGCCAGAACGACTTCCGTACTGGCGGGCAATTTGTTTTCTATCAGCTAGATGCTCGGTGAGCCGTGCAACTCTTTACGCAAACAGGCCGTAGATGCTGATGTTGGCCTTGGCATAGAGGCCGTTAGCATACTCGGTCCACTTGGAGCTAGCGCTCGAAGCCTGCGAAGAGTACTGCTGGTAGGCAGTGTAGTAGGCGGTCATGGCCTGCTTGTAGGTGGCGCTATCGGCCGTAAAGGCATCATCGGCAAAGGCCTTGGCATAGGTGCTGTCGGCATCCTTCCAAGTGCCCTTTGAGCTATCCCACTCATCGCCGGCAAGGTTGATGATGTAATCGGCGTAGTCCTTGCTCGCGGTCTCCTCGTTGCCGTCAGAAGGCTCGGTCGGAGCGGTCGGCATGCTTGCGGAGCTATCGCCCACCTTCTTCTTGTAGAGCTTCTGCAGCGTCGC
>CBCSNG010000053.1:0-5626 GCA_965141635.1 uncultured Collinsella sp.
GAGGCCGAGCGCAAAATGGATTCTAAAAAACACCTTGCCAAATAGGAGCGTCAGCGCGAAGGCCCCTTGTCCGTCGCTCCGTAGGAGCAGGACAAGGGGCCTTCATGCGCGAGGACGATTTTGAGGGAACATCCCGACCGTCCCGGACGGGTATATGAGGAGGATGTCTACAGGTACTCGATTTGGGCGCCCTCGGTGTCGCACGTCAGAATATACGTCTCACACTTGGGGAACTGCTCACGCAGTTTGACTTGCAGGAATTTTGCCACGATGGTGTCATCGGTCACAGCCATGAGAGTCGAGCCCGAACCACTGATCCAGATGGTCTTGGCGCCGCCGTTAAGGCAGGTGTCGCGCACGGCGTTGTAGTCGGGAATCAGGCGGCGACGATAGGGTTCCTGAATGCGGTCGTCATTGGCGGCGGCAATCAGGTCGAGGTCACCAGTCTCCAAGCCGCGCGTCATACCGGCGATGCGGCCCATCTGCCACACGGCGGTGGAGAGCGGAATCTCCTGCGGCACGACCTTGCGTGCCTCGCTCGTATGTACCTCGTAGGGCGGAATCACGGTAATAAAACGCAGGCGATCGCTCACTTCGTAGCGCAGGCACTGGGGGAGCGAATCGGTCGGCGTAAAGGAGCAGACGGCGCCGCCCAGGATAGCAGGGGCGACGTTATCGGGATGGCCTTCGACCTCGGTGGCAATGCGAACAAGCTCAGCGCGGTCGACGGTGTGGCCCGTCAACGCGGCGGCCGCCATAATGCCGGCGACGACGCAAGTGGAGCTGGAACCTAGGCCGCGAGCGACGGGCACATCGGTTTGAATGTCGATGGCAACGGGAAAAGCCGGCTCGCCCCATGCGGCAAGCGCATCGACAAAGCTTACGTAGACCAGGTTGTTCTCGTTTTGGAACTCCTCGGGGCATCCGGTGATGGTGAGCTTTTCGGCGCGCTCGAAGGTGAAGTGCGAGTAGAGGCTGACGGCCATGCCGAGGGTATCGTAGCCAATGCCTAGGTTTGCGCTGGTGGCGGGGACGGTGATCTTGATCATTGTTGTTGGTCCTCCTGGGGGTCGGTTTCACGCTTGCTCCGCTGCTCGGACAGTCCTGCTCGCACGAAGGCCACATTTAGTGGCCTTCGGCTCGTGCGGAACTCGCGACGGAGCAAGCGTGAAACCGACCTACGCCGTCTCCTCACCGCGCTGGGGAGCCAAATTAAAAGAAAGTGCGCCGGCTTTCGCCGGCGCCTTATAAGGGGTTTAGTTGATAGCCATCTTTTTTGCTGCAGACTCTACGTAGTTGGCCATGTCGGCTACGTCGCAGACGTCTTCGAAGCGGACGGGCTTGGATTCGAGTTCGGCGAGCTGGGTTGGGGCGACCATATTGGTGGCCTGCTCGAGCACACGCATGGCTTCAAAGTCGTCCTCGGGAACGTCGAGCCCCAGGGCGTCGCAGCAGGCGCGCGGGAACTTGTAGGGGCTGGCGGTCGAAAGCAGCACGCGGGCCTTGGCGCCCTCGGCGGGGGCGACCTTTTCGAAGACGTGATAGCCGCAAGCGGTGTGCGGGTCGATCACGTAGCCGTTCGCATCCCAGCAGCTCTTGATGGCAGTGCGGACCTCGTCCTCGCTGGCCCAACCACAGCCAAAGATACTCTGAATCTTTGCCAGCAGGTCGGCGGGAATCTCGTAGCGACCAGTCTGTGCCAGCTGCTCCATAAGGCCGGCAATGAGCTCGCAGTCGCCATCGGATAGGAAGTACAGCATGCGCTCCAGGTTGGAGCTAATAAGGATGTCCATCGACGGCGAGATGGTCGTGAAGAACGGACGGTTGCGGTCGTAGACGCCGGTGGTCAGGAAGTCAGCCAGAACGTTGTTCTTGTCGCTCGCGACGATGAGCTTGGCGACGGGCAGACCCATGCGCTTGGCATAGTAGCCGGCCAGGATATCGCCAAAGTTGCCGGTCGGTACGCAGAACTCCACGGCGTCGCCGGCCTCGATGGCGCCGGCGCGCAGCAGCTGCGCATAGGCGGCAAAGTAGTAGACGACCTGCGGCACCAGGCGGCCGACGTTGATGGAGTTGGCACTCGAAAGCACCGTGCCAGCGGCCTCCAGGCGCTCGGCAAGCTCCTTATCGGCAAAGATGCGCTTGACGGCGCTCTGGGCGTCGTCGAAGTTGCCGCGGATACCGCAGACGGCGACGTTATCGCCCTCCTGAGTGGACATCTGCAGGTTCTGGACGCGGCTGACCTTGCCCTCGGGATAAAAGACGGTGATGCCCGTGCCCGGGGCGTCGGCAAAGCCGGCGAGTGCTGCCTTGCCCGTGTCGCCCGACGTAGCGGTGACGATCATGATGCGCTCGGCGCCGCCGTCCTTGGCGGAAGTGCGGGCCATGAGGCGGGGGAGCATCTGCAAGGCGACGTCCTTGAAGGCGCTCGTGGGGCCGCCAAAGAGCTCCATCACATAGGTCTGAGGGGCGTCAGCGCCCGGCGCAGCGTCGAGTTTGACGAGCGGCGTAACCTCTTCACTCGCGAACGTGCCGCGGTATGCCTCGTCGACACACGCCGAAATTTCTTCGGCCGTGTAATCATTCAGTAACATTCCCAACACATCTTGAGCGATTTCAAAGTACGATTTATCTGCAAGCGAGCTGATATCGACCTGCTGGGTGCCGAGCTCGTCCGAGACAAACAAACCCCCGTCGGGAGCGATGCCGGTGCGGATTGCCACCTTACTTGAGCACGATAAAGTGCGTCCTCGTGTACTATGATAAGTTCCCATATAACACTGCTCCTCGGATGCCTTGGTCCCAATCGGTGAAACCATGGTATCAGAGCGCGCAAAATAGGTTCGCAGAGGCTTTTTAGAAAGGTAACCTCCAGCCCATGATTAAGATTGCCAAGTTTGGCGGCTCGTCGGTCGCCGACGCCGAACACTTCAAGAAGATCAAGGCCATCGTCGATGCCGACCCGGCTCGCCGTTTTGTGGTGGTTTCCGCCTGCGGTCGCCGCTTTAAGGGCGACACCAAGGTGACTGACCTGCTCTACCTGGTTAATGCGCACGTTAAGTACCACGTGTCGTGTGAGGAGCTGCTCGAGGACATCGGCCAGCGCTACTTTGATATTGCCGACGAGCTGGAGCTCACCTATCCCATCCGCGAGGAGTTCGCGGCCTTTGCCGAGCGCGCCCGCTCGGGCGGCTACTCCACCGAGGAGCTTGTGAGCCGCGGCGAGTACTTCACCGCTCGCCTGATGGCCGAGTACCTGGGCCTGCCGTTCCTGGACGCCGCAACGGTTGTGGCATTCCATCACGACGGTACGCTCAGCATGAACCGCACCTCCGAGCTGGTGCAGGAGTACGGCCAGCAGGGCGGCTTTGTTATGCCCGGCTTCTACGGCGCGACGCGAGAGGGCCAGATCAAGCTGCTCGATCGTGGCGGCGGCGATATCTCGGGCTCGATCCTGGCTAAGTGCCTGGGCGCCGACCTGTACGAGAACTGGACCGACGTCTCGGGCTTCTATTCTGCCGATCCGCGTATTGTTCCCGAGGCTCAGCCCATTGCGCGCGTTACCTATGAGGAGCTGCGCGAGCTTTCGTACATGGGCGCAAGCGTTCTGCACGAGGAGGCCGTGTTCCCCGTGCGTGAGGCGGGCATTCCGCTGGTCATCAAGAACACCAATGCGCCGCAGGACCCCGGCACCATCATTAGCGAGACGGCTGATGAGGGCGAGGCGGAGCCCATCATTACCGGCGTGACCGGCAAGCGTGGTTTTGTCGCCATCAACGTCGCCCGCGACCGCACCAAGCCCCGTGTCGGCTTTATGCGCCGTGCGCTTTCGGTCTTCGAGCGTTATGACGTTTCCGTCGAGCACATGCCCACCGGTGTCGACCGCTTTGGCGCCGTGGTGCAGGAGCAGGATGTGCACGATTCGCTGTACTCACTCGTGGGCGACATCCAACAGGAGGTCGAGCCGCTCGAGATCGAGGTTGTCGAGGGCTTGGCGCTCATCGCGACCGTTGGCCGTAACCTGCGCGGTCGCGCGGGTATCTCGGGCCATTTGTTTGGCATGCTTGGCCAGGCCGGCGTGAGCGTGCGTATGATTTCGCAGAGCTGCGACGAGATCAACATCATTATCGGTGTTGAGGAGAAAGACTTCGACCTGGCGATTCAGACCATCTATCGTGCCTTCTCCGACGAGAACGGCATTGTGAAGGTCTCTGACCTGGAGGCTCCCGCGCCGGTCGATCCCGCTCTGGCTGCGCTCAAAAAGTAGCGACTGCTCGGTAGATTTTGGGGTCATGTCTCAAAAATCTACGGCGGGGCGTTTCATTTCGGTTTCGTTTCGACGGGGCGGGTTTCGTGTCCGCCCCGTTCTTGTATACACTGGCAACAATAATCGGCCTGCTCGGCGTGCGGGCAAAAGCCATAACCTTTAAAGGGGGAAGCATGAAACAGTACACGGTTGCTATTTTGGGCGCGACGGGAGCCGTGGGCACCCAGATGCTCGAGTGCCTCAACGAGCAGGAGTTCCCGGTCGGTAAGCTCAAGCTGCTGGCGAGCGCGCGCTCTGCGGGCAAGACCGTCGAGTTTCGCGGCGAGCAGATCGTGATCGAAGAGGCTTGTCCCGAGGCCTTTGAGGGCTGTGACATCGTGCTTGGAGCCGCCGGCGACGACATCGCGAAGGAGCTACTGCCCGAGGCCGTCAAGCGCGGCGCCGTCGTGGTCGACAACAGCCACGCCTTTCGCATGGATCCCGAGGTGCCGCTGGTCGTGCCCGAGATCAATGCCGACGATATCAAGTGGCATCACGGCCTTATCGCCAACCCCAACTGTGCGACCATCATCGGCCTGGTTCCCACGTGGCCGTTGCATCAGCTCGCCGGCGTGAAGCGTATGATCGTCTCGACGTATCAGGCGGCTTCGGGTGCCGGTGCTCCCGGTATGGCCGAGCTCGAAGCGCAGCTTGCCGCCCTGGGTCGTGGCGAGGAGATTCCCGAGCCGCGCGCATTTGCCGCCCAGCTGGCGAGCAACTTGATTCCGCAGATCGGTGGCGTCAAGGAGGAGGGCTTTACCTCCGAGGAGATGAAGTTGCAAAACGAGGGCCGCAAGATCATGCACCTGCCCGAGCTGCGCGTGAACTGCACTTGCGTGCGCGTGCCTGTGCTGCGCTCGCACTCCGAGAGCATTACGCTCGAGTTTGAGCGCGATATTACGGTCGAGGAGGCCCGTGCTGCGCTGGCTGCCGCTCCCGGCGTCAAGCTGGTTGACGATATGGGCGCCGAGGATGCGCACGACCGCTTCCCCATGCCGATGGATACGTCCGACCAGGACCTGATTTGGGTCGGCCGCGTGCGTCGTGACATCTCGAACCCCGAGGCCGCGCGCGGTATCACCTTCTGGTGCTGCGGCGACCAAATCCGTAAGGGCGCGGCAACCAACGCCGTCCAGATCGCTAAGCTGCTCTGCGAGTAGTGTGACCTGTCCGGCGGGGGCCGGGCTTAGCTTTCAGAACGTCCTCGACCATGTGTGGCGCCTTGTCCTACTCCTTCGGAGCCGCGGACAAGGCGCCACACTGGTCTGACGCTCCTATTTGGCAAGGTGTTTTTTAGAATCCATTTTGCGCTCGGCCTCG
>CBCSNG010000054.1:0-5580 GCA_965141635.1 uncultured Collinsella sp.
CATTGTTAACCGCTTTTGATTGGAGAAGGCCATGATTAAGCCAAGGAGCGCTATTGCTCGAATCGGAGTCGGCTTGGCGATTGTTGCGGGCTTGTCGATGGGTGCACCTGCCGCATCATTTGCTCAAGAGGAGTTCGACACTTCCCAGGTTTCTAGCATTTCGCAGAGCGCGGATGCCGGAATTGCCACATGCAAGAACAACGAAGATAGAGATTTCGCTTTTCAATGCTCTGGCACGAGCGCAACCGGCTATCGCCAGAAAGAAGATTCATCTTCAGTCTACATTTGGATCAAAGGCTATTCAGGGAAGCCGTTACGCTTGTACGTGGACGGTGCCTATGACACTAGAGGAACGGGCAACATGAATTGCACGCAGGGCGTTTATCGCTCCAACCATGAGCGTGAATGGGAGATATACAACCTCGTCCGTGAGAATAAGCGCAGCCATGCTCGTCTGACTGCATGGGCCGAGTCCGGATACGGCACGGTCTATGGAAAGTGGAGCCCCGATTGCTTAGGCCATTTTAACAAACTTCCCTCCTAGCCAATCCGCAGCTTCTTGTTGTGATTAGGGCCGGGCCGAGCGTTGCTGCTCGGTCCGGCCGAAGGGAGGGTGATGTCGCTTGAATAGAAATCTAATGCGGCACGAGTTGTCCAAGATATTTGGCAATCCTATATTTGCGTTGACCCTTATGGTTGCAACTGTAATTTCGATGGCGGCTGCCATTGAGGCATGGTGGACGCTCGAGACTGAGCGCAAGCAGCTGTTATCGCTTGGCTATGGCGTTGGTTTGCAAGTCCAGGCATACCTCGGCCAAACGCGTGAAAGTAGCTTTGGTAACTGGATCGTTGTGAGTGCAAATGCACCGCTATCGGCATCAGTGTTTTTCTATGCGCTGCCGTTGCTTGCCATGCTGGCCGGGTCGTGGTCATGCCTGTCCGAGCGTTTGAGCGGTTACGAGGCGCAGATCTGCACACGTGTTTCTAGAAATGCATACGTGAACGTGAAGATGCTGTCTGCTTTTCTCTCTGCGTTTGCGGTCACGGCTATTCCGCTACTCGTGAACTTCCTGATTGTCTCAATGCTGTTTCCCGCGTATCTCCCCCGGGTCGATGAATCGACTTACGTCGGGCTCTATCTGCATAGCTATTTTTCTGGCCTGTTTTATTCCCGGCCTCTGTTATATGTGCTGGTTTATACGCTGTTCGATGCGGTGACGCTGGGGGCTCTATCCATGGCCGTGACTGGTCTGTCGGTTGTGTTTCGCAGCAGAATCAAGGCGATGGTCGTTCCATATCTGATTATGGTTGCATGGCACTTTGTTAACGATTGGATTTTTAGCGTCCTTTCATGCGTCGGCTTTAACTGCAACATTCTTAACAGCATCAGGTCGGAATCGCTAAATAACTGGCCCGACATTCGAGCAGGGTTTGCGGAAATCATTTTGCTGTTCGTCTTTTCTTTGATTTCCGCGAGATTCTTAAAAAGACGCGAGGTGGTCTGATGCTGTTTAGGCTGGTCGCCGCGGACCTGAGGACCGTTTTGAAGAAGAACATCCTTACTTTTATTGCGATTGCGGCAGTGACCGTTGCGAACTTGGTGTACGCCTACGGCTTGTCTTCTGTGTATGGGGTTCGGACGGATACCTTGGGGTTTGCTGATAATCTCGCGCTCGTGTTTGCCGGATCCGCTCCGTTTGAGCCTAGGCCCGGGCTCATGTTTGTGCCTCCGTTAGGATGGCTATTTGTCATTCTGCTTATTCTCTATACAACACTCGATTATCCGACCGAATCGTTGCACGGGTTTGGTTTGCAAGCGCTTGTTCGATGCCGGTCAAGAACCCTTTGGTGGGTCTCGCGTTTTATCTCGGTGGCGGCGGTAACGGCATTTTCGCTGCTCGTGGTGGTTTGCTCTGTTGTGATTTGGAGCTTGATGGTGAGTGCCTCGTTCAGCGCGGTCATTCATGGTGAGTCGCTTCAGCTGGCTAATTTGGCGCCGTGGTTTCTCAAAGCTGGCGAGGCGGATGCGCTGCCGTTTTTCACAGGTCTCTTTTTTGCTTTCGAGGCGCTTGCGTTTGCGCAGGCAGTGATTGGCTTTGTACTTGGGCCGTCGGTCTCGTTTGTGGTTTTAATGAGCTACCTGATCTGTTCGGCATTTGCGCGGCATCGGGTGCTGTTAGGCAACGCCCTAATGCTGTTGCGCTGGGGCGGAATTGTCAAAGAGGGAATCGCGACGGGCTCGAGCGTCTTGTTTTCAATTGTGATTATGTCGTTATGCCTATCGTTGGGTGGACTGTGGTTTCGAAGGGCCGACCTTATAGAAAAGGGGGACAAGATATGAGCGTGATCGTTAGGGACGTATCGAAGCGCATGGGCAAAAACGATGTTCTGCGCAACGTGTCCATCGAGGTTGACCCTGGGACTGTGGTTGGGCTTCAGGGGATAAACGGTTCGGGTAAGACCATGCTTATGCGAGCGGTCTGCGGATTGATCAAGCCTACCGAAGGCGAAATCTCTATCGATGGCCAAAGGCTTGGGGCGGACATCTCGTTCCCGCCGAGTCTGGGGATGTTGATAGAGGCGCCTTCCTTTTTAGGATATCTGTCTGGTTACGACAATCTGGAGCTCATAGCTCAAATCAATGGCGTTGCCACCCCCGAGGACATTCGCTCTGCCCTGCGGCTCGTGGGGCTCGATGCAGACGAAAAAAAGAAGTTTCGAGCATACTCGCTTGGGATGAAGCAACGTCTGGGGATAGCTGCGGCAATTATGGAAAAGCCGAAGCTGCTTGTTCTCGATGAGCCAACGAATGCCCTCGACGAAGCGGGCGTGGAAATGCTCAAGCGCGTTGTGGCGATGGCGGCATCAACGGGTCGCGAGGTTATTCTGTCCAGCCATGACGGAGAGGTGCTCGAGGAGCTAGCCGATCGTGTTTACTGCATGCGCGACGGTGCCGTTGTGAAAGTTCGGGAAAGGTCGTGAGCGCGATGAAGAAGGCCCTGTTGACGAGAAGGTCGATGCTCGCGCTTTTTGGCTGTGCTGTTACCGGCCTTGCGGGCATGAGGGTGAGCGTCGTTAACGGGAACCGGACGGTCATTCCTGAGAAATATTACGCGGAGGGCGAATGGCTCTCGATGGATGGGGCGTTTCTGGGGTCGAAGGATGTGGCGACTGACGGGTATTCGTTTTGCATAGACGGGGCAGAGCTGCTCACGCCGCGCGAGTATCTCAAGCGTGCGCATGATGATTATTCAAAATATGGCATCGTAGATACGAAAACGAAATTGAAGGACGCCGACATCACGTGTGTTATCGCCGTAAAGATGCGTGTCAGGAATAAGGACAATGTCGAAGGCGGAATTAAAGCGTATGTTTGGCATTTGGTGCCGGAGTCTGCGCCAAACTATGACTTTGTGGTCAATACCGATCTGATAACGCAGGCAATGCCGGTGCTGGGCGGTTCTGCTGCGTTTGCTGTACAGGTTGGGGCGGAGAACGAGTTACTCGTCCCATTCATGATGCAAAACACCAACGACTATTTCGAAGGTTACGAGACCGTCCGTTTTGAGAAGGCTTTTCCCGGGACTTATACGATGAAGATGACCGATCTGCCAGAGAGAAGGCTCTTAAGGTTTGAAGTGAAGTAGCTCGAAGATCCCGCGGTTCGCGACGAGCTCCTTGCGCGCCGCGGCTACGCAAGGGAGATTCGCAACCGCTATGCCGGCTCCGTTCCCGATGCCGGTGACGACCGCGTCCGCGCCACCGGCCAGGCGCACGGCGGTAGCGCCGTGTCGCGACAGATGGACGATCGCGTCGTCGATCGCGGTGACTACTCGCACGGCGACACGCCCCGCTAGTTTTGAACTGTCCTGCCCTAGCGCGTTGCAATTCAATCAGCTGTTACAGAATCCTGGAAGAAAGGGCCAAACTGAAGTGTCTGGCCGGACGCCAATTGTCCGGGAACTGCTTCGGATTCGACCCTCTTCTACTTTACTTCCATGGCCATGCGGAAGGCTAGTACTCCTTAACCGGATGCTTCTTACCGAAACCACCGTCGATGCCGAAACGGCAGAGCCTGTCGATGGCGCGAAGGTGCTCATCAATGGCGTTGGCGATCTGAGTGTCAACGATGCTGTCATAGTCGTTAAGGCTGCGGACCGCCTCGTCGGCGGCCATGCAGGCCTTGATGGCTTGATTGAACTGAGCCTTAAAGATGTCGAGCGTGTGACCGGGGTTGTCGCGTCGCCGTTTGAGGCTCAGCTGTCCTTGTTGCTTGCGACGCCGCGCGTCGCCGGTGGCGAGGGTCTCAGATCCTTTAGCAACAATGCTCGCATTGTCCTTTCGGGCAAGGCAGCGCGTTTGGCCGGGCGCTACAACTGCTATGCAGACTTCCTATTTGAGGAGACGGGTGACAAGAAGTCGCTTGTCGTCGAGTGCCAAGGCAGGCTTGTGCACAGTGGGGCCGATGCCGCAATGTCGGATTCCGATCGCGCCACCGCATTGCAGCAAATGGGTTTCAACGTCATGTTGCTGACGTATCAGCAAATCGCCGATGAGAAGAACTTCGAGATAGTGAAGCGCATGTTGTTTGAGGAGATTGGCTTGGAGTATCGCGAGAAGACGGACGCCAGCTTGATGCGCAGCGCAGTCTTCGTCGCGAGCTCTTTATCGATTGGAACACGCTGGGGCGCTAAAGTTTCCGAGCCTTGCCCTTACCTCTGCTCTTGCGAAACCTTGCAGTGAATATAAGGGGCGTTGCAATAAGCAATAGTTCGAATGCAACAGCGCCGACAATCATCGCCTTGCAGTCGTCGGACAACGGGTTAAGGGCCGCAAGCAGCGAGAAAACGCCGCACTCGAGCTCAAACCAGGCCACCGAGCGAGCACTTGCGAGATACCAAGCATCCTTCTCGTCGCTCTCGAGACCGGCAGGCTGGTTCCAATGCTCTGGACTGACCAGATGGAGAACGAGGGCCAAAAGCGCGATGCAAGCCAGCATGACAATAGGGAGGAGCAACAGCTCGACAGGAGAGCCCCAGCGGTTCGGCTGCATGTCAACGCCGTAGTGGACGGGGACCTTCTCTCCGGTGGGCACTGCTGCGATAGCAAAACCTGTCAGCACGACGCTGCAAGCGCCGGTTAGCCACCCCATCGCTTCTACTATGCGAACATCCTTTGTTATCCATGGCGCTTTTTTGGGCATAACCCCTCCTTCTCAACTGCGGAGGCTCGGTCTGCCATCTCGCGCTCGAGCCGATGTGCGACTTCCATTAAATCGCTCATGCTATTCCTTTCCCTCGGGTGTTCTGTCTAATATATCGCCCCGTGCGGACACGATTCTCACCTAAGGAATGGCAATGGTGTGTTCATAAACACGCAGATAGACGACTTAACAGGATTCGATTTACGGGGTGATTGAACCTGTGGTGGTGCGGATGCCCCGACCCGCGGCACGACTTAACCGCCGTTATGTTAGCGACATGTCTAACATAACGGCGGCGCAGGGCGCTCACTCCCTGCGGCAACGCCGATTCCGGGAAGGCACGCCGGGGCTATGCCGACCTGAGTATCCTCTCGGCC
>CBCSNG010000055.1:0-5285 GCA_965141635.1 uncultured Collinsella sp.
TTTTGGGAGGTAGCCCAAACAGCCCCGGCGGGGGGTCCTGTGTAGTCACCCGTTAGGCGGAACTCTCCTAATGGGTTGAGCGTTCTGGATACTTGCTTGCTACCGTTTATCGCGTATAGCTACCGTTTGCGGAATAAGTAACACTCCTTAATAAACCGTGTAGAATCCTAGGTAAGCACGGAGTTTTCCAGGGAGACGCTGTCCTTTGTTGTGTGCAAGGGGCGGCGTCTCTTTGGCGCTTGGACGCTGTTGTGCAACAGTGCGGCGGCGCGTGCCATGTATTGAAAAACCAACGTCGAGATGGGTCGTGATAAGAATGGGCAAATTCGTAATCGTGGTTGAATCTGGTTCGGATGTGACGCCAGAGCTCTGCGAGCGCTACGGCATCGTGCGCGTGCCCATGCATGTCACGATTGCTGACGAGACCGTCGAGGACGGTTCGATCGATCCGCTTGAGATTTATTCGCGCTGCAACGAGTTTGGCGTTATGCCCAAGACCAGCGGTTGCTCGCCGGCGGATTTTGCTCACGTGTACGACCGCATCCATGCCGAGCAGCCCGACGCGACTATTCTGCATCTTGCGTATTCCGAGGCCACGACCTGTTCGCATCAGTCCTCGAAGATTGCGGCCCAGGGGCGCGACTACGTGTTCTCCATGGACACGCGTTTTGTCTCGGTGGGCCAGTCGCTCGTTGTTGTCGAGACCGCCAAATACATCGAGGCTCATCCCGATGCCACCGTTGACGAGATCTTTGCATTTACGAACTCCGTCATGGACCGCGTGCTGTTGGGCTTTGTCCCTACCGACCTTGCCTTCCTTAAGGCAGGCGGTCGCTTGTCCAACGTCGCGTTCCTAGGCGCCCATCTGCTCAAGATTAAGCCCTGCATTGAGGTGACGGGCGGTAAGTTCGTGGCGACCAAGAAGTTCCGCGGCTCTATGCTCAAGTGCGCCCGCGCCTTTATTGACCACATGGTTGCGAAGGGCGAGATCGACTACTCGCACATTGGCCTGGCGTATTCGGTGGGCCTTTCCCAGGAGCTGCGCGATGACATGGAGGTCTATGCACATGACCTGGGCTTTAAGGACGTTACCTGGACCCAGGTCGGCGGCGTCATCTCGAGCCATTGCGGCCCGACCGCCTTCGGTGCGGTGCTCACGCTCAAGGCGTAAGGCCTGGCGTCTATCGATTCCTATTGCCACGGCGGCGGGCGGGTTGCGATGGCCCTCCCGCTGCTTTTGCTGGGGCCAAATAGAACAACCCAATTGACCGCTAAACCGTTTCGCCATCATGCGTATGGGCTAGAATGGCTCTGGCATTTATGTAACTAAAATCAATGAGAGGCAAGGTAGCGGGAATGGCTGAGATGACGCTCGAGGGTGTGGACGCTCGTCCCGAGGACTCCGCATATGCCCTAGGCCGCGTGCATTCAATCGAGACAATGGGTACGGTTGACGGTCCCGGCATCCGCTTCGTAGTGTTTGTCCAGGGCTGTCCCATGCGCTGCGCGTATTGTCACAATCCCGATACCTGGTCGGTTAACGGCGGCACCATGGTGACCGTTGAGCACCTCATGGACGAGTTCCAGAGTAACCATGAGTTTTACCGCAGCGGCGGAATTACGGTTTCGGGTGGCGAGCCGCTTCTGCAGCCCAAGTTTTTGGCCGACCTGTTCCGTACAATGCACAACAATCCCGATGGCCGCGTGCATACCTGCCTTGACAGCTGCGGCTATGCGTTTGACCCCAACCATCCCGAGAAGTTCGATGCCGTTCTCAACGAGACTGACATGGTGCTGCTCGACATTAAGCATGCCGATCCGGTTGAGCATAAAAAGCTGACCGGATGCGATCCTGCGCGTATCCTGGCGTTTGGCGACGAGCTGGCGCGTCGCAAGATTAAGGTCGTTATCCGTCACGTGGTGGTGCCGGGCATTACCGACACGGTGGAGGAGTGCGAGGCACTCGGTCGCCTGATTGCCCCGTGGCATAACGTGGTCGGCCTGGAGATGCTGCCGTATCACACGATGGGCGTCGTCAAGTACGAGCAACTGGGCATTCCCTATAAGCTTGAGGGCGTGCCCCAGATGGATACCGCGCGCATGCCCGAGCTGCGCAACGCTGTCATGACGGGCATGAAAAAGCGCCGCGCGGAGCTCAAAAACGCCATCGGCTAGCAAGTCATTTTTGCCCCTATATGATACCCGAGCTGTACTGGCCTAACGGCTTGGTGCAAACACGGTTGAATCAAAATGCTGGTACCATACCGTGGATAAGCAGTTTTCACAGGTTTGGGGGATGGTATGTCTACCATCGCAATCATCGGTGCACTCGAAAAAGAGGTTGCGCAGATTAAAGAAGAACTGAACGGCGCTCGTGTGGCACAAGAGGCGGGCTTGACCGTTGTCAGCGGCGAGCTCGACGGTTTGTCCGTTGTTGCTACGACCGCTGGCATGGGAACCGTAAACGCCGCGGCGGCAACGCAGCATCTCATCAGCAAATATGCCCCGCAGGCCGTTGTGTTTTCGGGCATTGCGGGTGGCCTAAACCCTAAGCTCCATATTAACGACATGGTTATAGGCAAGTGCCTGCGCTATCTCGATACTGACACGGCGCTCATCGCCGAGTCCGCGCCGGGGCTCGAGGAGTTTGTCTCGACGCCGGCGTTGGCTGATGTTGCCGCCGCCGTGCTTGTCGAGCACGGGTTTGTGGACGCATCGCTGGATGTGGCGGCTGTGGAGAAGGACCCCAAACAGTTCCTGGTTGGCACTATCGCTACAGGCGACCGCTTTGTAACGGGCGACGCCATGTGCATCGCTGCGATTGAGGCCACGCATGCCGATTGCGTCGAAATGGAGGGCGCGGCAATTGCGCACATCGCGGCCAAGAATGGTGTCGATTGCCTGGTGCTGCGCGCTATCAGCGATAATTGTGACGAGGCATATGATGCGTTTTGCGAGCGCGAGTTCGATCTGGATGAGTACGCTCGCACCGCAAGCGGCATCACGCTCGACATCGTTCGTCGTATTGCCGCCGCGCAATAGCACGCCCGTTTTGTAAAAACCTACGACCAAGGAGTGTCCATGGCTGATTCCATTAACTATCAGCTTGCCAAGTTCGTCGCCAGCTACGGCAAGGTTTCGCAGATTCCCGAGTCCACCTGTCCCGAGGTGAGCTTTGTGGGCCGCTCCAACGTGGGCAAGTCCTCCATCATGAACAAGCTCTTCGGCCGCAAGAACCTGGTCAAGGTTTCGAGCACGCCGGGCAAGACGAGCAACATCAATTTCTTCGAGGCCGACGACGTGCACTTTGTCGACCTGCCGGGTTACGGTTTCGCCCGCCGTTCCAAGGCTGAGCGCGACCGCTGGGCCGAGCTCATCGGCGACTTCTTCGACTCCGAGCGCAGCTTTAACCTGGTCGTGTCGCTGGTGGACATTCGCCACGACCCCAGTAAGCTCGATCATGACATGATCGACTACCTGCAGGGCAACGAGTTCAACTTTATCGTCTGCCTCACCAAGGCCGACAAGCTCAGCCGCACCCAGCAGGCCCGCCAGGCAGCAGCCATCAAAAAGCAGCTCAACGTCCCGGCCGAGAACGTAATCATTACAAGCTCCCAGACCGGCACCGGCATCGACGAACTCAAAAAGCGCATCGCCGAGGCTTGCCTCTAGTAAGGGCTCATGGCAGGCAATAGTTTGCATCTATCTATATCACCCCAGTGATAGTTGTTGGTACACTATCACTGGGGTGATATTTTTGTTTGGAGGTCGATATGGAGTTATGGCACGGATCGGACGTTGTTGTCGAGCATCCATCGTTGGATAAATGTAGGCAATTCAATGACTATGGGCGCGGGTTTTATTGCACGCCGCATGAAGAAATGGCAATGGAGTGGGCATGCCGGACTGAGTCTGATGGCATTGCCAATCGATATGAGCTTGATTTAGATGGCCTTGCGATTTTGGATTTGGAATCAGGTGAGTTCTCGATTCTCAACTGGCTTGCAGTTCTGGCGAATAACAGAGAGTTCAATGTTTCAACGCCAGTAGCACGCGAGGGACTTCGCTATCTACTTGATAACTGCTTAATTGATATATCTCCTTATGACGTTATTCGAGGCTATCGTGCAGACGATTCTTATTTCTCGTTTGCAAGACAGTTTGTCAACGGCATGATTTCGCTCAGGCAATTGCAGCGCATTATGCGTTTGGGCGATTTGGGCATTCAATATGCGCTTATGAGTGAGCGCGCGTTCTCGGCGATCAGGTTCCGCGATTGGAAACAGGCCTCGGGAGCCGAGTTTTATCCCAAACGATTTGAGCGAGAACAGAATGCTCGACGTAAGTACCTGGATACGGTAAACGGATTTGACTCTGATGGTGTCGACATTAGGGATTTGATGACAGGGAGGGTTGATTTAAATGATCCAAGAGTTAACGGATTGTGGGCCGAGTAGGACATACCCCGTCTACTACCTCGAGGATGCAATGAACAACCTCGGCGACTGCTTTGACTATGCCGTTAACGATTATGGAGCAGAAGGATCAGAAGTCGCTGAACTCTTTTGCCTGAGCGGCGTAGCTCGCGAGTTTGAGCGCGGCAACGCATGGGTAGTGTCGGGAAAATCGGGCGTTGAACTATTTGCGCTCATCTCCGAAAGATCTGGTTACCAAACAGGGTCGATGCCAGATCGGACCTACCGATTTGAGAAGACACCAGAATATTGGACGGGCTGGATACTGGCATATTTGCAGTGGCGCCTAGGGGAATCGTTCGAAGATCTGCTTCATGTTGTTCCATTTGATGCGCTGCGAAACCTGTACTACCCCTGGCATGAGGCCTCGGAGGAGCGCGTGGCGCGCCTTGTCTGTGATATGGCGAAGAAGGCGCCGCGTCAGACTAAACTGGCGCTAGCAAGAAAGAGGATTAAAAAAACCCAACAAGACCTGGCATACGAATCGGGTGTATCGCTCCGTTCAATCCAAATGTACGAACAGCGCCAACGAAACATCAACGAAGCCTCGGTAACAACCGTAAGAGCTATAGCAAAAGCCCTCCACTGCAACATCGAAGATCTCCTAGAACCAGTCTTCGAATACAAAGAAACCAGCGCAGCGTAAACCAAGCACACAGCCGATGCCCGCCTCTAGGGAGTGCTCCAGCCTAGCAATAGCCCCTATCAATAAAAAGCAGGCTATCAGCCCGGCGCCCCTTCAAAGCATGGGTCCCTGTAGACATCCTCAGCAAGGTAGGCGCAGGGACGGTCGGGATGTTCCCTCAAAAT
>CBCSNG010000056.1:0-4712 GCA_965141635.1 uncultured Collinsella sp.
ACCTATGAGGATATGAATGAACCGGAGGGTGAAGACTACCTACAGGTAATCCGGGATATCAGCCCGAAACGCGTTTTCGATTAGGGACTGGGAAGGGAAACACCGATGTGGTTGAATACGTGCCAGACGTTTTGCCAGACACTTTGCCAGACGGGAGCCGACGGTGGCCAAGGTTAAGAAGACATTCCGAATCGAGGAAGACATATACGATGAACTGGTGGAACTCTCCACCGAATGGAGTGTGTCGCAGGGTGCTGCCGTCGAGCGTGCCATACGATTTGCCAGACAGATTGCCAGCGCTGCCGACGGCGGTGAATCGACGGAATCGACGGCGGTGTCCGCGCTGGTTGCCCAACTCGCCGTCAAGGATTCCCAGCTCGCCAAGAAGGACGAGCAGATAGCCAAGCTCATGGAGACCGTGGCCGACAGCACCAAGGCCGTGCAGGGCGCTCAGGCGCTCCACCACGAGACCGCCCAGACGCTCGCGCTGGAATCGACCGAGCAGAAGCTGAGCCGCTGGCAAAGGCTCAGGAGGGCTTGGAGGGGCTAGCCATGAAGCTCTGACCCAAATTACAACAGGGTCGCCGGCAGGAAAGGGGAGCCTTGAAGGCCCCCCTTTCTGTTAGCTCCCCTGCTGCTTTACGCTATGGCCATGAGACCATCGGCGAGGATTCCGCGGGCATATGCGCCCGTCGACTTGCCCTCGGCCTTCGCTTCCTTCTCAAGAGCCCGCTTCATCGCAACTGGAACCTTGAGGGACAGCGTCACCGTCTCGGGTGCGGCCTTTGGGAGCTTGCCCTCGACAACCTCGCCAACGTTGACCCATCCGCTAGGCCACTCATCGCGCTCAAGGGCGCTTTCCCAATCGGCAATCATCTCATCGGTAACGACCTTGCCGTTCTCGGCAACGATTCCGTTCATGTCTACCTCCATCCCAGCTCACGCTTGAACTTCTTCGTCGGCGGCACCATCGCGTGGAACACGCACCAGACGCCGTCGATATCCATGAATCCAATCAGCTCGGCAAATCTACCGTCGGGAAGCGAGCCGACCGAAATCCAGAGCGGTGGGTCATCCGTGCCGTTTCGCTGACGGCATCTAATCGGGTTCTCCCACGCATACGCAACTTCCTCGCTGGTAAGCCCGTGCTTGAGGGCGTTCCCATGCACTCTGACCACTGCCGTTCTCCTTTCTTTCCTAATAAGTATACCAGATGGGTATACCTGATTAAAGTACCTGATTATCGATCGGTCGCGCTGGGGCTTCGTGGACGTCAAGCTCCCTTCTGGCACCCCTCATATCACCGACCTCATCCAACAGAGACCACTCGTCCATCTCCCTCGACAGCTCGCCCATCTCCCCGACCTTCTCCCTGGCACCGTCAACGAGCACCTTCTCCGCGCGCCTGCCGTCACGTGCCGTCATGAAGTCGCGCCCCGCCGCGAGCGCGGCCTTGCAGATAGGGTTCTCGGCGAACTCGGCGAGCTTGGCCTTGAAGCTCCCGAGGAAGCCGCGCACCGACAGGCACTCGGCTATCTGCGCCAGCTCGGCCTTGATGCGCTCGAATCTCGCGGCGAAGCCCTCGACCTGCACCTTGCACTCGGCGAGCTGCGCCCGGGCGGACGCAAGCTCGGCATTGGCGGAAGCAAGCTCCGCACGCGCCGACTCGAGCAGCCCGGCCTTCTCGTCCAGCTCGGCCTGAACTCGGCGGCTCTCGGCCTTGTATTCGGCCACGGACTTGTGCCGCCTTGCCGGTTGACCCTCCAAGCGCTTCTCGCCCCTAGAAAGGCCATACAGCGCCCCTACGCGCCCGTAGAACCTGTCCTGCATCGCACCGAGCGCCGCCTTGTCCGGGAAGAACCCCTTCCACGAGAGCTTGCCGTCTTTCAGCGGCACGAACCCGAAGTGCGCGTGCGGGGTCTCCTCGTCCATGTGCACCGTGAAGTGCACCAGATTCGACTTCCCGAACTCCTCGCGGCAGAACCCGAGCGCGTCCTCGAAGAAGTCCCTCACCTCCTCGGCACTCGCGTCCTCGAAGAACTCCGGGCTTGCCGTCACGATGCCCTCGACGAGTCTCACGGCATCCTTGCGCACCTTGCGGGTGCCCTTGTAGCCCGCGTCAATCCTCGCCTGAATCTCGCCCTCGTAGTCGGCGTGCGGGCACATCTCGCGGTTCAGCCGAGTTCGGGATTGGTCTATGTCCGGGTTCGTGTGCTTTCCCGGCTCGCGGTCGTTGTGGTACTGCATGGCGCCTATCTCGGCACCCTTGCACTTCTGGACTCGAAGGATTGCGTACTGCTTACCCATCGGCGGCGGCACCTCCCGGCTTTTGGAACAAAAGGGTAACGCACTCCCCTTTTGCCTACGGAAAAGGGGGCGCGCCGACAGTGTATCACTGTCGGTTCTCCACGACTTAGGGTCGCTCCGCGCCTGCGGCTTGGCGGCACGCGGCGGCGCGTGCATGAGGGGGCAAGCCCCCTCAAACTCCCCCCTTGGTTCAGGGTTCGGGGTTCGGCACCCCCCTGCGAGGGGGTCGCAGAAAGCCCCCTCGCAGGAGCCATCCCCAAGTCTCACTTACCCGAGACATAGGCAAGGAAAGGGTCGATGGAGCAGAGCGTCCATCGACCCTTAATCAAGTCTGGTCTATTCAGTTGCCCGTCGCGTCAATTCCGCAGCCGGTGAACGAGTCGGCTTAGATCTGCTAACGCAGACCACGCCGCCCCGTAGTCACCGCCCGCTACATTGACCCGCCTACTCACCGCCTAGGGATGGGCGCTTTTCTCTTGGCTCTAGGTGTACAATAAATCTATTGATAAAATAACGTCCCTATGAGGGCTTCCGGGATGGGTTCCAGAGGGAGCCTTTTCTTCCGGCTCTGGGTGTACAATAAATCTATTGATAAAATAACGTCCCTATGAGGGCTTCCGGGATGGGTTGGTGAGTGGATTGTCTCTTGAGTCCGTTCTTCTTGAATACGGGGCTTCCGAGGTCTCGGCCATGGATGTCTACTCCGATATCTTTCAGCTCGGGTACGGGTTCATCCAGACGGAGGGCGAGCCGGGCGGGCTGCACAAGGCCAACCCGATAATCCTCGGCTCGTTCGGCGGGCATTACGACAGCGACGGGAAGCTCGTCGGAGACAGGAGACGCCGCCGAATCCTGCTCGAGGACACGTTCGAGGAGACCCTTGCCGAGTTCCGCGATGCGAACTGGGCGATAACGAACGGGCTTACCTACTGGGGCAGGGCGAACACCGCCGACGCGCAGAGCAAGATGTGCGCCATGATTTTCGACCTCGACGGGCAGGATGACGGCACGCTCACGGCCTTCCTGTACAACTGCCGAAGCGACTACCCCGTTTATCCCGAGCCGAACTACATCATCCTGAGCGGCCACAACGTTCATCTGTACTACGTCCTCGAGGAACCAGCCGACCTCTACCCGAACACCAAGAGCCTGCTGAAGGACATGAAGTACCGCCTGACCGACAGGATGTGGAACAAGCATACGTCGAGGGAATGGGAGCACCCGCAGCATCAGGGCATCAACCAAGGGTTCCGCGTCATCGGCGGCAAGACGAAGGACGGCGGCACGGTCAGGGCGTTCGCGGTCAACACGCACCCCTTCTCGCTCGAAGAGCTGAACGACTTCCTTCCCCCGGAACAGCAGGTAGACCTGTCGAAGAAGTGGAGGGAGACGAGGTACACGCTCGAACAGGCCAAGGAGAGATTCCCCGAGTGGTACGAGAAGGTCATCGTCAACGGCGGACGCGCCGACGGCTCGTGGGATGCCAAGGAAGACCTCTACAACTGGTGGCTGCGCAAGATACGCGCGGGTGCGACGTTCAGCCATAGGTACTTCTGCCTGATGGCTCTGGCGATATACGCCGTGAAGTGCGGCATCACCGACCGCGAACGCGTCAAGGCGGACATGGATTCGCTGGTGCCGTTCCTCGATTTCATAGACCCCGAGCACCCGTTCGGCAACGACCATGAGGTCGAGAACGCTCTCGAATGCCTCGACCTGCGGTACAAGAAGTTCCCCATCAAGGACTTGGAGAGGATATCGGGAATAGCGATCCCGAAAAACAAGCGGAACTACAGGAAGCAGGCGCTGCACCTCAGAATGGCGCGTTCGAACCTTGAGATTCTGAGCGAGGATGCCGGTCATGCGTTGCAAGGTCGGCCGAAGGGAAGCGGTGAGAAGCGCGAGCTGATTCGCTCCTATGCCCGCGAGCATCCGGACGCGAACCACTCTGACATAGCCAAGGCGCTGGGCGTGTCCAGAACCACCGTCATCAAGTGGCTGAGGGACTGGAAGTGCGATACCGACGGCCTGCCGGATGGCGCATGGTACGAAAACGGGCACGTTCACGTCGATATGACGGAGCCGGAAATCAAGGCGGGTGAGTGATATGACAATGGAACCTTGGCGCTTCACCATCGAGTTCGATGAGGAGAAGGCAAAAAGGAATGGCTACAACGTAGATGACCTCTACGACTGCGTGGGAGAATACGCGGAGCAAATGGGCAACGTCCGCATCGGTCTTGGCACTTGGCAGGCAAAGAACCGCGAGGTGCAGTTCGGGGCGCAGTGCCCTGTTTGCGCCACCCTTTCTAAACAGCCTTGGGTCATGCAGAACATTAAGTCTTGGCGTACCTATGAGGATATGAATGAACCGGAGGGTGAAGACTACCTACAGGTAATCCGGG
>CBCSNG010000057.1:0-4202 GCA_965141635.1 uncultured Collinsella sp.
GGTCACCAAGCACAACCTCAAGTACCGCCGCTACTACCACCAGTTCGACTACTAATTTCATTTGGGGGAAACCGCAATGAGGCAATACATCTTTGCCAGCCACGCGCATTTTGCGACCGGCATCAAAGAGAGCACCGAGCTGCTCTCGGGCGCGCGCGATAACGTCCACGACCTGTCGATGTTTGTCGACGGCCGCACCGACGTCGCCGAGGAGGCCGCCAAGCTCCTGGCGACCTTCGACCCCGCCGACGACGTAATCGTGTGCACCGACCTGTTTGGCGGCAGCGTCAACAACGAGTTCACCAAGATCGTCCAGACGCGCCCCAACACCTACCTGGTTGCCAACATGAATCTGCCGCTGCTGATCCAGCTGCTCTTTTCGGACCAGGAGGCTCCCGCCGATCAGGTTATCCGCGAGATCCTCGCGGCTGACGACACGCGCGTCAAGTTTGTCAACGACCTGCTGACCGATGCGGATGACGAGGAAGAGTTCTAGTCACCGCCTGCTATTAATGGGGCCGGGTTTCCGGCATGAGACCTTTGGGGGTCAATCATGATTCAACTGCTTCGCGTCGACCATCGTCTGCTTCATGGCCAGGTGGCCGTCTCTTGGGTCCAGGGCTTGGGCTCCGACTGCATCTTCTGCGTTGGCGACAAGGTTGCCAACGATCCCGTCTGGAAGACTACGCTCAAGATGGGAAAGCCGGCCAACGTCAAGCTCGTCATCAAGGACATGGAGCACGCCATCGAGGCCATCAACTCCGGTGTTACCGATAAGTACAAGATGATCATCTGCGTCGCCAGCATCGCCGAGGCCAAGCAGCTTGTCGACGGCTGCCCGCAGATCACCTCCATCAACCTGGGCAACACCAAGTCCAAGGACGAGCAGCGTCCCGATGCCCGTAAGATCTCCCGCCAGATCTTTGTGACTGCTGCCGAGGAAGAGGACATTCGCGAGCTCGTCGGCCGCGGTGTCGAGGTCGAGATTCGCGCTCTGGCCGACGACCCCAAGGTCGATGCCCTAAGCGCCCTCTAATTGGGAACCACGGGCGGCGCGCACGGCGCCGCCCCTATTCGTGGGCGTACCGGATAAACGCTTTACCCGTTACCCCCCATCTACCGTTCACCGGGAGTACACGCCCGTTGAGCGATTGGTATTAAATAGTTTTCGCATGACTATATAATTGGTATCAAATCATTTGCACCGGTTTAGGTGTTAACAGCACACCGGTACAAGCTGGATCTGTCTGGGCGATTGTCGGCATGGAAAAGGGCGCGCTGACAAGTCGGGAATCGCCGCGCGGATCCAAGAGGGATCAAAGGGAGGAACAATGCTTGTTCAAGCGATCCTCATCGGACTTATCGCTGCCTTCGGTAAGCTCGATTATCAGCTCGGTACGCTCTATGCGTTCCGCCCGATCGTTCTGTGCCCGCTCGTCGGCATAGTCCTCGGGGACTTGCAGTCCGGCCTCGCCATCGGTGCGAGCCTCGAGCTGCTCTTCATGGGTTCTATCTCCATCGGCGCTTACGTGCCGCCCGATGAGACGATTGGCGGTGTGCTCGCCTGCGCCTTCGCTATTCAGCTGGGTCAGAGCACCGAGGCCGCTATCGCGCTCGCGATGCCCATCGCCACTCTGTGCCTGGCCATTAAGAACGTCGTCAACGCCGGTATGCCCCTTCTGGTCGACCGTGCCGACGTCTTTGCCAGCAAGGGTAACCTCAAGGGTATCTACGCTATGCACTGGATTATCGGTCTCGTGATTGTCGTCCTGGCCTTTATCCTGTGCTCGGTCTCCTTCTATCTGGGTGCCGACGCTGTTCAGGGCCTGCTCGACTTCATCCCGACGTTCGTCCTCGATGGCTTTGGCGTCGCAGCGAACATCCTGCCTGCCATGGGCTTCGCCATGCTCGGCCGTCTGGTGCTTACCAAGCAGCTCGTGCCGTTCTACTTCCTGGGCTTCCTGCTGTGCTCCTATGCCAACGTGCCCGTCCTCGGCGTCGCCCTGATCGCAATCATCATCGGCATCGACAAGTACGACCTGCTGGGCCTTGGTGGCGCCCAGTCTCAGCTTTCTGTGGAAGGGGATGAGGACGATGACTTCTAATTCCGAGAACCAGATTACTCGCTCCGACCTCATTAAGAGCGCCGTGAACACCGGCGCCCTGGGCATGGAATTCTCCTGGACCTACTACAAGCAGATGAACATTGCCTTCTGCCTGATGGTCGCCAACATGCTCAAGAAGATCTATGCCGGCCGTCCCGATGATTACGCCGAGGCCTTGCACCGTCACAGCGCATTCTTCAACATCACCCCGCAGCTCGCTCCCTTCGTGGGCGGCATCGCGATGGCCATGGAAGAAAAGGTCGCTCGTGGCGAGGTTGAGCCCGAGAGCGTCAACGACATCAAGGCCGCCCTCATGGGTCCGCTTTCCGGCCTGGGTGACTCCTTCTTCCTGTCCACCCTGCGCGTCGTCGCCGCTGCCGTGGGCATCAGCCTGTGCCAGGCCGGCAACGTCTTTGGCCCCATCGCCTTCCTGCTCGTCTACAACATCCCGGCGTTCCTGATTCGTATCTTTGGCGCTATCAAGGGTTATGAGCTAGGCATTGGCTTCCTCGACGAGGCTCAGAAGACCGGCCTGATGCAAAAGATCATGGCCTGCGTCGGCATTGTCGGCGTTATGGTCGTCGGCGCCATGAGCAAGGACATGTTCTGGGCTTCGTTGCCCATCGCCATTGGTCAGGGCGACTCCGCCCAGACTCTCCAGGACATCCTGGACGGCATCATGCCCGGTATGCTCGGTATGGCCGCCTTCTGGCTCTACTACTGGCTGCTCTCCAAGAAGATCAACCCGATGGTCCTGATCCTCTGCACCATGGTCGTGGGCATCATCGGCGCTTACTTTGGCGTGCTTGCCTAATATGTTCGAATCGCGCTTCCATCGCGTCTAACGGTTGCGTCGATCTTTGGGGGGGGGCTTGTCGCATCTGCGGCGGCCCCCTGTTTTTTAAAACTCCGTACGAAAGGGGAGGGCTATGGTCGTACCCGAGCTTTCGCTCATGAACATCAACCATCGTTACTACAGCATCGAGACGTTTTTTAAGGCTGCAGGTGAGGCCGGCTATCGCAATATCGAGCTGTGGACCGGCTCGATGCACCTGTATGTGGATTGCCATGAGCACGATTCGGTGGATAAGATTCGCGATCTTGCCGCCCAATACGGTATCAAGATCGTGTGCGTGTGCCCCGAGCAGAACAACCCCAAGCCGTGGAACGTCGCGGTGCGCGGTGAGGCGGGCCAAAAACGCATCCTCTCGTACTTTAAGAATGTGATCGACGTTGCCGTTGAGTTGGGCGTGCCGCAGATTCTGGTGACGAGTGGTTGGGCCTATCTGGACGAGCCGGCTGAGGACGCCTGGGCCCGCAGCGTTGCCATGCTGCGCTCGGTGTGCGACTACGCCGATACGCGCGGTATTCGCGTCGCGCTCGAGGCCCTGCAGCCGTCGGAGTCCGTGTTGGTCAACACCGCACAGGATGTCGCGCGCATCCTCGAGGCGGTCGATCGTCCCAACCTGAAGGCCTGTATCGACTTTGGCGCCATGGAAGTTGCCGGCGACACGATCGACGGCTACTTTGAGGTTTTGGGCGACAAGATCGTTCACACCCACTTTGTAGATGTGGGCGGCGGCACGACGCATCTTGCCTGGGGCGACGGCGAGCGTGATATGCGTGCCGACCTCGAGGCACTCATGCGCCACGGCTATACGGGCTATGTCTCGGCCGAGACGTGTGATGGCCGCTACTATCAGGATCCGTCCAAGGCGACGACTCAGGTTATCGAGATGTATCGCCGTGTGACAGCGGAGATGGAAGCCGAATAACTAAACTGCGCGGTTGCGCCGGAAACGCTTGGGCGGGTCTGGCGCAACGCTTTTATAGCTGGCGAGTTGTGGGGAACCCGTTGGCAGTAGCGCTCGAAATAGACAACTATTGGCGTTGTAATACCACTCGGGCGAGGAAACCGACCGTTCGCCGCAAATCTCCGTAAGTTTGGATTGGTATTAAATAACAAGCAATCGTATGGCTATAATTGGTATCAGCAAGAAGCGCGATGTATAGAATTGCGCACATGTGATGGGAGGACACACATGAAGGAGACCGAGAAGATCGAGATCATGCACTTCGACCAGGAGGGCTACCTCG
>CBCSNG010000058.1:0-4105 GCA_965141635.1 uncultured Collinsella sp.
TTTGTTGAATGCGCGGTAAGCCGGGCCTTTTCTGAGTCCAAACGGTCAGCAACCATCCGCGAACGGTATTTGTTCAAAAAAGAACAAAGACAAACAAATTATTGTTGCAGTTAATGTTCGAATGTGTTCAAATAAACATGAACAGTGAAGAACCGCACATTCAGATGCCCGGACCTGATCGCGATTCAACACTTCCAAACAGAAACTACGCGCCAGCGTATCTCTCAAGGAGGATGTCATGAGGGTTGTAATCGCTTCCGATGCCGACGGTATGTCGATGAAGGAGTCCATCAAGGAGATGCTCATCGCCGACGGTCACGAGGTCGTCGACTATTCCGAGACCCCTGCTGCGGACTTTGTCGATTCCGCCACCGCCGTTGCCAAGGACCTGCTGGAGCACAAGGATTCCCAGGGCTTCGCATTCGATAAGTACGGCGTCGGCTCCTATATGGCCGCCGTCAAGATCAAGGGCATGGTCGTCGCCAACATTTCCGATGAGCGTTCCGCTTACATGACCCGCGAGCACAACGGCTCGCGCATGGTCACCATGGGCCCGGGCGTTGTGGGCACCGAGGTCGCCAAGAAGATCGCCCGCGAGTTCCTGCGCGCCCAGTACGCCGGCGGCCGTCACCAGATCCGTGTCGACATGCTCAACAAGATGGCCTAACGAGAGCCACCGAGAACTCGAACTTCTACCTCAACTTGTGAATTCAGACGAAAGGACGTTCTGATGAAGAAGACCATCGCAATCGGTTGCGACCATATCGTTACGGACGAGAAGATCTATCTGGCCGACCGCCTGGAGCAGGCTGGCTACAAGGTGCTCGACTGCGGCACCTACAGCCACACCCGTACGCACTATCCCATCTACGGTAAGGCCGTGGGCGAGGCCGTTGCCAGCGGCAAGGCCGACTTTGGCGTGGCCCTGTGCGGCACCGGCATCGGCATCACCAACGCCGTCAACAAGGTTCCCGGCGCCCGCTGCGCCCTGGTCCGCGATATGACCTCTGCCCTGTATGCCCGTCGCGAGCTCAACGCCAACATCGTGGGCTTTGGCGGTAAGATCACCGGCGAGTTCCTGATGGCCGATATCATGCTTGCCTTCCTGGAGGAGCCCTACGACAAGACTCCCGAGCACGATGCCCTGATTGCCAAGATCGATGCCTGCAATAAGGCCGACGCCGAGGCTCAGGCCGACCCGCACTTCTTTGACGAGTTTCTCGAGAAGTGGGACCGCGGCGAATACCATGATTAGCGGGTATCCGGCGTAATTAACTAGTCCGTTGACGGCTCGCGTTTCTGTGAGGGGGCGCGGGCCGGTTTTCTATCAGCCCTATTGACTTGGCGGGCTGTCGTAAGAAAGGGAAGGCTCCTATGGAGTTTGTTCTTGATAACGGTTCTATTCGCGTAGCACTGAGCACGGCTGGCGGCTCGTTCACCTCAATTGTGGCCGACGGTCGCGAGTATCTGTGGCAGGGTGACCCGGCGGTCTGGTCGGGCCAGGCACCCATTTGTTTCCCGATCTGCGGCGGCCTTCGTGACGGTCGCGCAATGACCATGGGCGGCCGCGAGGTCAAGCTTGCCCGTCACGGCTTTGCTCGCAAACAGGAGTGGAAGCTCGAGGAGCAGGGCGACAACATGGTCGCGCTGAGCCTAAGCTCTGCCGACCATGCCGAGTTGCTCGATCAGTACCCGTATCCGTTTAAGATCGTTGCTCGTTACACGATCGATGCGGAAAAGGTGGCCGTGTCGTACGAGGTGACCAATGAGGGCACCGAAGACATGCCGTTCTTTGTGGGCGGTCACCCTGGCTTTAAGTGCCCGCTTGACGAGGGCGAGTCCTATGACGACTACGAGCTCCGTTTTGAGCAGCGCGAGGCCGCCGAGCTCTGTACTGCCGTTCCCTCGACGGGCCTGATTGATGTTGAGCATCGCAGCAAGAACCCGATGGTTGGCCATGACCTGCCGCTGACCCACGAACTCTTTGACTTCGCAGAGACCATCTTTGACGTGCTCGAGAGCCGCGTGGTTACGCTGACCAAGAAGACCGAGGACAAGGGCGTGCGCCTGACGTTCCCCGATATGCCGTACCTGATTGTGTGGAGCAAGCCCGAGGGGGACTTTGTGGCCGTGGAACCGTGGGGCGGCCTGTCCACCTGCTCCGACGAGGACGATATTCTGGAGCACAAGCGCGGCTGCCTGGTGGCCAAGCCGGGGGAGACCGTTACCCGCGGCTTTGAGATCGAGATCCTTTAACGAGCTATCGTATGTTTGGGGCCGCGCGTGTCGTGCCCCGGAACAGGAGTTCAATATGATTCTGACCGTTACCATGAACCCGTCGATTGATACGCGCTATCAGCTCGACAAGTTGATCATCGACGACGTGAACCGCGTGACGCCCGAAAAGACCGCTGGCGGCAAGGGCCTCAACGTGAGCCGCGTGCTGCTGCAGCTGGGCGACGACGTGCTCGCGACCGGTCTGCTCGGCGGCCACATGGGTGCCTATATGGCCGAGCTCATGGATGCCGATGGCGTCAAGAACGACTTTGTGCCCATCGCCGGTGAGACGCGCATTTGCCTGAATATTCTGCACGAGGGCAATCAGACCGAGCTGCTGGAGAGCGGCCCGCAGATCGCCCCGGCCGAGCTCGAGGCCTTTACGGCCAAGTTTGCCGAGCTTGCAGCGAAAGCGGACGTTGTGACGCTTTCGGGCTCGCTGCCGCGTGGTGTCGATGCCGGCTACTATGCCGAGCTCGTCAAGATTGCCGAGGAGGCGGGCGCCAAGGTGCTGCTCGACACCTCGGGTGCATCGTTGGAAGCCGCGCTGGAGTCCGACGCTAAGCCTGAGCTCGTAAAGCCCAACCTGACCGAGATCAACGGCCTGCTGGGTACGTCCTTTACGACCGATGATGTCGATGCCCTGCGCGAGGCGCTCGCCGCCGATGACCGCTTTGCCGGTATTCCCTGGGTTGTCGTTTCGATGGGCGCTGCCGGTTCGGTGGGCTTCCATGAGGGTCGTGCGTTCCGCGCCAAGACGCCTGCGATTGCGGCTGTGAACGCGACGGGTTCCGGCGACTCGACCATCGCCGGCTTTGCGCATGCCATTGCTGCCGGCGCCGACGACGTCACGGTGCTCAAGACCGCCAATACCTGCGGCAAGCTTAACGCCATGGATCCCAAGACCGGCCACCTGGTCATGGATCGCTGGGACGAGGTCTACAACAGCGTTGAAGTAACGGAGCTTTAGGGTTACGCGGTTTTACCAAACGCCGTAACCAACCGACGCTGCGCGGGCCGCATTTGGACAATCTGACGTTCAACTTCAAGGGCGCGACCAGAAGGTCAGCGCCCTTTCGTTCAAGACTTTAGTCTGCTGGCCGCGCAGCGGCCAGCTTTAAACCACCCGCTACGCGGGTGGAGACAAACGGCTTTACAAAGCCACCCCTCCGACCGATATTGACGATTGTTCAGGCCGTCAAGAATTCGAGTCGAAGGGGTGGTCGCCATGGCCCAGAAGGCCTACAGCCTTTCCCACACGAAGTGGATGTGCAAGTACCACATCGTGTTCACGCCGAAGTATAGGCGCAAAGTGATCTACAACCAAATCAGGAGCGACATAGGGGAGATCCTCAGGAAGCTGTGCGAGTACAAGGGGATCGAGATAATCGAGGGGCACCTGATGCCCGACCACGTGCACGTGCTGCTGGCGATCCCGCCGAAGTACAGCGTCGCGAGCGTCATGGGCTACCTGAAGGGGAAGAGCTCGCTGATGATATTCGACAGGCACGCCAACCTCAAGTACAAGTTCGGCAACAGGAAGTTCTGGGCGGAGGGCTACTACGTGTCCACCGTCGGCCTGAACGAGGCGACGATCGCCAAGTACATCAGGGAGCAGGAGTCCCACGACATCGCGCTGGACAAGCTGAGCGTGAAGGAGTACGAGGACCCCTTCAAGAGGAGGTGATCCCGCCGGTTCGACCGGCGCGCCACGGGTCAAGATGCACTAGGCCTGGACGAAGTCCGGGCCCGCGCCTTTAGACGCGAGCCCGGGGCCCGTGGGTTATACCCTAAGAGCAAACCACCCTTTTTAAGGGTGGTTCTGATT
>CBCSNG010000059.1:0-3702 GCA_965141635.1 uncultured Collinsella sp.
AAAACGATTTTCTAGGACAACCGTTCGCCGATGGTAAACGGATGTTGTTTATACACCCTGTGTACAACAGATATACTTACAATTTATGCGTAAAGCCCATGGCCCGCAGGCCGTGATTCTATTGAACTGGACCGTACTATGAGATTGATACACAACAGCCGCCTACCGCAGTTTCGCACTCCGTTTGGCGCTGTGACCACAGGAACTACCGTTGCACTCTCGGTGATTTTGGAGGATGCCGATCCCAACCAGGCAACACTCACCCTACGTACCTGGGTCGATGAAGTCGGCGAGACCCTGATTCCGATGGAGCACGAAGGCGATGGCATTTTTACCGGCGAGCTCAAATGCACTGAACCGTGTCTTGTGTGGTACAGCTTTATCTGCAATATCGAGGGCCAGCCCGAGGTTCGCCTGGGCGCGCCCCAGGGCCGCACCGGCGGCGAGGGCGTAACCTACGACTACGCCGAGGTGCCGTCCTTCCAAATTACCGTCTATAAGCACCGCGAGAACCGCCCCACTTGGTACGAGCGCGGCATGGTCTACCAAATCTTCCCCGACCGATACGCCCGTGACGAGCATTGGCGCGAGCGCACAATGGCCGAACTCGAAAAACCGCGCAAGGGCATTCAGCGCCGGATGGTCGAGGACTGGAACGAGCCGCCCGTGTACGAGCGCGCCGAGGACGGCTCCATCAAGACCTGGGACTTCTACGGCGGCTCACTCAAGGGCATCCAGGAAGACCTGCCCCGCATCGCAGAGCTGGGCTTTACGGCCATCTACCTCAACCCCATCTTTGAAGCCGCGAGCAACCACCGCTACGACACGGCCGACTACACCAAGATCGACCCGATCCTGGGCACTGAGCAGGACTTTACCGAGCTGTGCCAGGCAGCCGAGAAGCTGGGCATCTCCATCATCCTGGACGGCGTCTTCAACCACACGGGCGACGACTCGATCTATTTCAACCGCTACGGCAACTACCCGGGCGTGGGTGCCTGGCAGAGCGAGGATTCTCCGTGGCGCGATGCGTTTACCTTCCACGAGGACGGCTCGTACGACTGCTGGTGGGGCGTGGGCAACATGCCGGCCATCAACGAGAAGTCCGAGCTGGTGCGCGAGAGGCTCCTGGGCAAGGACGGCGTGATCCGCAAATGGCTGCGCGCCGGTGCCCATGGTTGGCGCCTGGACGTCGCTGACGAGCTTTCCGACGACTTCCTGGCCGAGATCAAAAAGGCCGTACTTGCTGAAAAGCCCGATGCACTGTTGCTCGGCGAAGTCTGGGAAGACGCCTCCAACAAGATTAGCTACGGCCATCTGCGCCGCTACCTGCAGGGCTCCGAGCTGGACTCTGCTATGGATTACCCCTTCCGCAACATGGTCATCGGCTTTTTGATGGGCTACAAGAACGCCTACGAAGCCGCCGAGGATATCGAGACCCTGCGCGAGAACTACCCGAGCGAGGCATTGTCCTGCGCGCTCAATCTGCTTTCGAGCCACGACCGTCCGCGCATTATCTCGGTGCTCGGGGGCGGCCCCGACGAGTCGCAGCTGCCTGAGTGCGAGCGCAGCAAATGGCGCCTGGACGAGAACTCGATGGGCCTGGCCAAGAGCCGTTTTTGGCTTGCAACGCTCATGCAGATGACCTTCCCCGGCGTGCCTTCGATCTACTACGGCGACGAGTACGGCCTGGAGGGCCTTACCGATCCGGGCAACCGCCGCACCCTGCCGACCAAGGACCAACTTCACGACTTCGACACGCTGGCAATTGTCAAGAACGCCTCCGCCGTACGCCGCGCACTGCCATTTATGATCGACGGCGAGATCAAGGCCTTCGCGCTTAACGACGAGGTGCTGGCATACAACCGCACGGGCAAGGATGGCGAGTCCGCGACGGTTATCATCAACCGCAGCCTGCGCAATTCGCACCGCGTGACGATTCCGGCGCTCGGCGAATGCGCAAGTGACGTGATCAGCGGTCACGAGTGCGAGATCCACAACGGTACGGTCACGCTCGATCTGTATCCGCTGGGCTCGTCGATCATCTATCACCATGCCGAACAGCGCCTGCAGGAGCCGCTCGATCACGGCGCGGGCGTCGTGTGCCATATCACCTCGGTGCCCACCGACGACGGCAAGCCCGGCACGATCGGTGCACCCACGCGTCGCTTTATCGACCATCTGGCCGCTATGGGTATGCGCTACTGGCAGGTTCTGCCAGTCAACCCGACGGACTTCTTCCGCTCCCCTTACGCTGGGCCTTCGGCCTTTGCAGGCAATATTGACCTGCTGCCCGAGAGCCAAGAGGAACTGGCGGCAGACTTTGAGACTTGGAAAGCACGTGGCGGCGAGGATGCCGATCCGCTGTACACGGCGTTTAAGCATCGCAACGCCGACTGGCTCGAGAAGTACTGCGTCTACATGGCCGTCAAGAAGTACTTTGAGGGCGAGTCGCGCCACGATTGGCCGGCAGATGTCGCGCGCTACAACGAGTATCTGATCAATGACAAGCGCTTCCACGACGAGGCCGAGCTGCAGGCGTACATGCAGTATCGCTTTGACCTTGCCTGGTGCGAGCTCATGAACTATGCGCACAAGAAGGGCATCGAGGTCATCGGCGATATCCCGATGTACGTTTCGGACGATTCGGCCGACGCGTGGAGCGAGCCCGAGAACTTCTGGCTGTCCGATACCGGCAAAGCGATTGAGATTTCGGGCGCGCCGCCCGACAACTTTGCGCCCGAGGGCCAGGTGTGGGGCAACCCCACCTTCCGATGGGATCGCATGAAGGAGAACGGCTATCGTTGGTGGCTCGACCGCCTGCGCCGTGCGTTTTCGCTCTACGACCGCGTGCGCCTGGACCACTTCCTGGGCTTCCACAGCTACTTTAGCATTCCCGCCGGTAAGGCCTGCGCCGATGGTCGCTGGCTGGCAGGTCCGGGCAAGGACCTGTTCCAGACCGCCTATGACGAGCTGGGTCCGCTCAACTTTATTGCCGAGGATCTGGGCTATCTGACGCCTGGCGTTCGCGCCATGGCATCGACCTGCGGCTTCCCCGGCATGGACGTGCTGGAGTTTAGCGACTACGACGTTCGTTGCGGAATTCACCCCACACCGGGAAAGATCCTGTACACCTCGACGCACGACACCTCGACACTTGCCGGCTGGTGCACGCGCTCCTTTGCAGGCGGCGATGAGCCGAGTGGCATTACATTGGCAAGCGAGCTCATGGGCGATGCCCTGGCAAGCGATGCACCGCTCGTGATGATGCCGCTGCAGGACGTGCTGGGACTGGGCGACGATGCACGTATGAACGTGCCGGGCGTGGCCACGGGCAACTGGACATGGCAGGCACGGGAGGCCGACGTTGCGGCAGCCGAGGAGAAAACTGCGAAGCTCCTGCGCAACACCCATAGATTCTGGGGCGAAGCGTGATAAAACCCCCGATATAGGGTACAGTTACAGCTGCTTGAATTTTTGCGGGCAGAGCGATCTGCCCGCTTTGTGCTGAAAAGGAAGTATTATGGCGCGCTACGATTACAAGTGCACGAGCTGCGGCAACGTGTTTGAGGTTGAGCACCCCATGTCCGAGACGCCCGAGGTCGTATGCCCTAGCTGCGGTGCCCCGGCATCCAAGACGTTCTCGGCCAGCGGCATTAAGTTCGAAGGCAGCGGTTTCTACAACACCGACCAGCGAAGCGG
>CBCSNG010000060.1:0-3667 GCA_965141635.1 uncultured Collinsella sp.
CCCAATGAGTGGCCGAAGAACGTCCCCAACGACTAGTCAAAAATGGGCCATGTGTCCCAGTTGTGGAGACTCCTTGAGCCGTCTGGGTATCGCGAAGGATCGCGCACTCCCCCATCATCAAAAGTGACACACGCTACCAGTTGATGGGAGGCAGCCATGGGCTTCTTTGACAAGATGTTCGAGAAGAAAGAGTGCGCGATTTGCGGTACCGAGCTGGGACTTCTAGGTAAGACAAAAATCAATGAAGGCTACCTGTGCAAAGAGTGCGCCGGCAAGCTCTCCCCCTACTTTCACGGCTATCGCTCCAGCACCGCGGACGATATCCGTGAGCAACTCGCCTACCGCGAGGCCAACGCCGAGCGCCTGTCTTCGTTCAACCCCACGCGCACGCTTTCTGCCGGGCGCACCAATATTATGCTCGATGAGGACGCGGGCCTGCTGATCATCACTTCGCAGAGCCGCTGGCGCGACGCCAATCCCGACATCATCGAGTTCTCGCAGGTACTCGGCTGCGATATGGATATCGACGAGCAGCGCACCGAGATCTATCGCGAGACCAAGGACGGCGAGCGCGAGAGCTACAACCCGCCGCGCTACGACCTGGATTACGACTTTAATCTGACCATCCACGTCAACACGCCGTACTTTACCGAGATCAACCTGCGCGTGAACGACTCCACCATCGATCAGCGCGGCTCCATCGAATACCGCGAGGCCAAGCGCCAGGCAACCGAAGTCCGCGATGCGCTGGTGCAGCTGCGCCAGGAGACGCGCGACAGCGTCGTGGCCGCCAAGGCCCCCAAGACCGCGGTGACCTGCCCCTTCTGCGGAGCCACCACCATTCCCGATGCCAGCGGGCGCTGCGAATACTGCGGCGGCGCCATCGGCGCATAGCCCCCGGCACGGAAAGGACCGATCATGGCCTTCGAGAGCGTTAACTATCAGTGCCCTGCCTGCGGTGGCCCCTTGCATTTTGCAAGCGCCGAGCAAAAGCTCGTCTGCGACTACTGTGACTCGCGCTTTGAAGTCGAAGAAGTCGAGGCCCTCTATCGCGAGCGCCAGGACAAGGCCGATGCCAAAGCCGATGCGGCAGCCGCAACGCCCAAGCCCGCGACCGACGCTGCGGTGCAGGAGCTCGCCCAAAACGCCGGCTATATCTGCTCGTCGTGCGGCGCCGAGCTAATCTCGGATGGCACCGTCGCCGTTACCACCTGCCCGTACTGCGGCAACCCCGCCGTGGCACCCGGTCAGCTCTCGGGCGACTTCTCGCCCGACCTGGTAATTCCGTTTAAGCTCGGCCGCGACGACGTTATGGCCGCGCTCAAAGAGCACTACAAGGGCAAGATCCTGCTGCCCAAGAGCTTTGTCACCGGCAACCACATCGACGAAGTCCAAGGCGTTTACGTGCCGTTTTGGCTTTACGGCGCCCGCGTGGACGGCGAAGTGTGCTTCGATGCGACCAACGAGACCGTGACCGAGGAATCCGACCGCACCGTCACGACCACCGACCACTACGACGCCTACCGCAAGGGAAACATCTCGTTTAAGCGCGTGCCCGTCGACGGATCGTCCAAGATGCCCGACGGCCACATGGACGCCATCGAGCCGTTTGACTACGACGCACTGCGTCCGTTTTCGGTCGCGTATATGCCCGGCTACATCGCCAACCGCTACGACGAGGACTGCGAAACCTGCAAGGCGCGCGCCGAACGCCGCATGGAGGAAAGCACGATCTCGGCCCTGCGCGAAACCGTCGTCGACGAATATGACGATGCCACGGTCGAAAGCAAGCAGCTCGACTACACCTGGGAAGACAGCGACTATGCCCTGTTCCCCGTCTGGATGCTCTCCACCTCGTGGAACGGCAAGGGCTACCTGTTTGCCATGAATGGCCAGACCGGCCGCTTGGTCGGCGAGCTCCCCTGCTCCAAGCCCAAGCTCGCCATCGCCTCGGTGCTGTTCTTTATGATCGGATTTATCCTCTCCCAGATTCTCTTTATGGGGGAATACGCCTTCGATCCGGATTACCTCACCTTTGATATCGAGGGCATCCTCATCAATATCATCGCGCCGCTGATCATCGTGATTATCGGAGACGTGTTACTGGTAGGCCAGCTCAAGACGGCCAACGAAGCAACCTGTGCCGATGAGTATTGTGGCGAGCTCGACCTGACCGAGAAGCACGACACCTTCAGCCACACCGAGACCACCGTTGTCATGAAAGACGACAAGGACGACTAAGCAATCCAACCAATACCACCCGGCCTTTGACGAGAAAGGAAGATCACCATGGGACTCTTGAAAGCTGGATTGGGAGCTGCCGGCGGCGTCATGGCCGACCAGTGGAAGGAATTTATCTACTGCGAATCGATGCCTGCTGACGTCTTGGCCTGCAAGGGCAGCAAACGTACCGGTGGCCGCAGCTCCAACACGCGCGGCGAGGACAACGTCATCTCCAACGGCTCGGTCATCGCCGTCAACGACGGCCAGGGCATGCTCGTGGTGCAAAACGGCAAGATCATCGAAGTCGCGCTGGAGCCCGGTGAGTTCGTCTTTGACACCGGCAGCGAGCCGAGCGTCTTTAGCGGCAACCTGGGCGACTCCATCAAGGAGACCTTCGCCAATATCGGCAGCCGCTTTACCTTTGGCGGCGACGCGGGCAAGGACCAGCGCGTCTACTTCATCAACACCAAGGAGATCATCGGCAACAAGTACGGCACCGCCTCTCCCGTGCCCTTCCGCGTAGTCGACAACAATATCGGTCTGGATGTCGACATCTCCGTTCGCTGCAACGGCGAGTATTCGTACCGTATCACCAACCCGCTGCTGTTCTACACCAATGTGTGCGGCAACGTGACCGATAGCTATACGCGCGACAAGATCGACAGCCAGCTTAAGTCCGAGCTGCTCACCGCCCTGCAGCCCGCCTTTGCCAAGATCTCGGAGATGGGCATCCGCTACAGCGCCATCCCCGGCCACACCACCGAGCTCGCCCGCGCGCTCAACGAGGTCCTCTCTGCCGACTGGCGTGACCTGCGCGGCGTTGAGATCGTAAGCTTTGGCGTCAACTCCATCGCCGCCTCGCAAGAAGACGAGCAGATGATCAAGGACCTGCAGAAAGCCGCGGTCATGCGCGATCCCACCATGGCGGCAGCCAACATCGCCAGCGCCCAGAGCGATGCGATGCGCGCGGCAGCCGCCAACCCCAACGGCGCGATGGCAGGCTTTATGGGCATGGGCATGGCAGGTGGCATGGGCGGCATGAACGCTAGCCAGCTGTTCGCCGCCGGTCAGGCACAGCAGCAGGCTGCCCCGCAGCCGGCTCCGGCACCCGCCCCGGCTCCTGTCGCCGCACCTGCGGCCGGCACGTGGACCTGCAGCTGCGGCGCCACCAACACCGGCAAGTTCTGCTCCGAGTGCGGTAGTCCCGCACCCGCCCCGGCACCGGCCAAGTGGTTCTGCCCCAACTGCGGCAGCGAAAACGGCGGCAAGTTCTGCAGCAACTGCGGAACGCCCAGGCCCTAGCCCCTCTATCCGGTAATTGGCGGGGAGGTCCGCCACCCCCGCATTTGCTTCTATGGGTTTCGTTCGATAAAGGAGGACACCATGAAGTGGAGTGGGAAGGATAAACTGGACTTTCTTTTAAGGATCCTCAAGCGTATTGCCG
>CBCSNG010000061.1:0-3324 GCA_965141635.1 uncultured Collinsella sp.
CAAAAAAGTACTTGCAAAGACGCGTTCCGACATATAAGTTGATAAAAGACCGCCGTTGCGGTTTTAAGTAGATCGAGCATATGAAGTTTGAGTTTTAGCGTGTAAGAGAAGGAAGATCGGCAAAGTACAACCCCAAACGCAATGACAACTTAATGAGGTAACTGCCACATGTGAGGCACCCAGGGCATTGCTGTCTCGATTTTGAGCACGATGCCTTCCGCCTTGCATGGGCCGTTCCATCCCGCCCCTGCAGCAACTGCCTCACGGGCTCATTGAAAACCGCATAGCACCCCAACGTCAGCACATCACCCACGGCAAGCACATCACTCACGACAACCAACACATCAACAAACAGCACGAACATCAACCGATTGGAGAAGCTATGACAAACCACCACGCTGAAGACGGCGATAAGAAAAGCATTCTGGATGCCCGCATTGAGCGAGCATATGCAAACGAATATGACGCCGCCTTTGCCGCCGCGACCATCAAGAACTACGCGTCGCTACCGCTCGCGACGATCTTGGCCGATCACCCTCAACTGCTGAAGCGCTGCACAAAGATCATGGGCGACCCCGACATTCGCAAGCTGACAGACCCCTATGCCCCAAAACGCGACAACGATTCGCACATTCTTACCGTAGGCTGCCTAGCCCATATGCTTACGGCGCTCGACACGAAACTCAAGCTCGAATGGGAACCCGACGAGCGTCATGAACTCGAAAGCAAGCGGAACACCCTGCGCACCGCACTGTTCCTTCCGTTGGACGGCCTCAAGCGCTGCAACGTCGAGCTCAATACACAGGCGCGGCAAAAGCCCGGGACCACGGGGCAGAAAACTCCTAGACCCCATGTGGCCATCGTCGACCGCAACCGATATAACCGCATGACCGCGCACTTTTCTGCCGAGGGAGCAGCCATAAGGACGCTGATCGACCTGCTGTGCCTCCTGAGCATCAACGAACTATTTGAGGGCTATCTCGCCCTTGTTCCCGCGACGGCACCCAAGTCGGTAGCAAAGATCATCGAGACCTGCAGACGCCAGTTTGAGCGCCATCGCAATGGCAGCGAGATGAACGCCAGCATCGCGCAGTACTACGCGGCTCATTACAAAAATGACGGATGTGCCCCTATCGAGCATCAGCTGCGGCTCGCCTACACCACGCCCGTCGCAACGCTCCATCGCTTTGGAGCCCTTGGCGCTTGCGAGCCGCACGAACAGGCAGCCTGCCCCACAACCGAGCTCGATCTCAGGCTCGGACGAACCCTGTAGCCCGCCAGCCCCTCCGCGGGCAACAATCCTATTCCACAACACAACCAACAGAAAGGAGTCCTCATGGACACCAATCATTCCCCCATCATCAGCCCCCTCACCATGCGTGAATCCGCCCGAGGTATCACGCTCACCAGCATTTACGATGAGATGCTCGCCCGTCGCGAGCTCTCCGTCATGGGAAACATCGAAACCCCGATGGCCCACGACCTATGCCAGCAGATTCGTCTGCTCGATGCCACCGACCCCAGCCGCCCCATCACCATATTTGTCGCCAGCGCCGGCGGAAGCGTGCGATCGGGTCTTGCGATCTATGACGCCATGCGCCTCGCATCGTGCCCCATCCGCACCGTCTGCCTGGAATTCGCCGCGTCCATGGGCGCCGTGATCTTTATGGGCGGCGACGATCGCCGTATGGCGCCCCATGCAGAGCTCATGATTCATGACCCGCTGATCCCCCAGGGGGCAGGCGGCTCGGCACTTGCGTTGCAGGAAACCAGCCGGCGTCTCATGCAGACCCGCAAGACCCTCACGCAAATCCTCTCGGGCCGCAGCGGCCTCACGCCCAAGCGCATCCAGTCCCTCACTGCAAAAGACACCTACCTTTCGGCCGAGCGCGCCGTCGAGCTCGGCTTTGCCCACGAAATTCTCTCGACCACCAAGGAGGTCGCCCATGTCTAACCTCGCCAGCCGCCTCGCCGCATCTGAGTCCGCATCGTCCACCATCCTCGCCAAGGATCGAACGCTCTCCTGCGACACCCGCCAAACGGGACTCAACAACAACGCACTTGTGATCGGCCCCTCGGGAGCCGGCAAGACCCGAAACGTCCTCAAGCCCAACCTGCTGCAAATGAACGCAAGCTACATCGTGCTCGACACCAAAGGCACGCTCTGTCGCGAAGTGGGACCCGTGCTGGCAGCCCATGGTTACCGCGTGCAATGTCTCAACTTCGCCGACCTCAACACCGTCCCGGCCCTTGCGCCCGGCATCGAGCGCTGCGGCTACAACCCCCTGAGGCACATTCGCCGCAAGGCGGACGGCAGGCCCAACCAGCAGGACATCCTCTCGGTGGCAAAGGCCATCTGCCCCATCGAGGACAACAACCAGCCTTTTTGGGATCATGCGGCGGCAAACCTGTTGTCGTGTCTTATCGCCTACGTCACCGAACAGCTACCCGCCGACGAGCAGACGATCAGCTCGGTCATCAAGCTGATCGAGCACCTGCAGGACGGTGCCACGGCCCGATTGTTTGACGACCTGATCACGACCGACCCCCAAAGCTATGCCCTCTCGCTATGGCGGCGCTACGCCATTACGCAAAATGCCGAGCGCATGCACGCGAGCATCGTCGGCATCCTTGCCGAAAAGGTCATGTGTCTGGGATTCGACGGTGCGGCACAGCTCTATCGTGAGTGCCATCAGGTGGACTTCGCTTCCATGGGACACACCCCCTGCGCCCTGTTTGTAACCGTGAGCGATATTGACCGCAATCTCGATCCGCTGACCGGCCTCTTTATTTCGCAGGCGTTTATGGGCCTCATTCGTGAGGCCGATAGGCAGCCCGACGGCAGCCTGCCCGTGCCCGTGCGCTTTATGCTCGATGACTTCGCAAATCTGCAGATCCCCCAGATCGACAACGTGCTCTCGATTATCCGAAGCCGCAACATCTGGGCAACGCTGCTATTGCAGTCGACCAATCAGCTCGATGCACTCTATGGCGAGGCACGCGCACGCTCCATCATGGGCAACTGCGACACGCATCTGGTGCTGGCGTTCCAGGATCCCGAGAGTGCCCGGGTGTTTTCCGACCGCGCCGACGCACTGCCCAGCACGCTCATGGCGACGCCGATCGATCGCTCGTGGCTCTTTGTACGCGGTCGCACTCCCGAACAGGTCGAGCGCTTTAGGCTCGAAGACCATCCGCTCTACGGGGAGCTTGCCCGAGGCGCAGCGAGGCCATGCGGAGACCGAGATCTAGGCGCAGGGTTCTCGCAGCGCGCGGCGCCCCGGCGATGTTCCACAAAGGCCGTGCGCCCCGGGACCACGGCAA
>CBCSNG010000062.1:0-3045 GCA_965141635.1 uncultured Collinsella sp.
ACCTTGGCCTGGAATAGGTTGGGGCCGATGCCGACCGTCGCCGTGATGCCGGTGCGCCCCAGGACCTCGTCACGCAGCATACAGGCGAAGCCTTCGGCGTCGGTATGGTAGAGGTCCAGATAGGGTGTCACGTCGATAAAGCATTCGTCGATTGAATAGACGTGAATGTCTTGCGGGCTCACGTATTCCAGATAGATACCGTAGATTTGCGCCGACACCTCCATGTAGTGCTGCATGCGCGGTACGGCCTTGATGTAGTCGATGCCGTCGGGAATCTCGAACAGGCGGCAGCGGTTGTGTATCCCGAGGTCCTTCATGGCCTGCGTGATGGCGAGGCAGATGGTCGTGCGCCCGCGCGATTCGTCGGCAACGACCAGGTTGGTGGTGAGCGGGTTGAGCCCGCGGTCGACGCACTCGACGCTAGCGTAAAACGTCTTAAGGTCGATGCAGATATAGGTGTGACGCTCGTGCCCCACGCGTCCTCCCATCAAACACATGTTCTTATCGAATACTTGTTCGATAATAGCCGCTCGTCCGGACATCGTCAAAACCTGCCAAAAAGGACTGGTTTGTTTTGGTAGGTATGGTCGTGCGGTTGCATCGGGGTTTTAACGCAGCTCTAAAGAGTGCGAAACAGCTCGGAAAACCTCGCTTCGTAGCATGGGTCTAACGATTGATACCGCCTATACGCACGGAAGGGCTGTGGGAAAGATGGTCAATTATGGGTTTGGTATGCCGACGCGCCTTGTTGCGGATGGAGACGTGGCTCGCTGGTGCGGACGATTGGTAGCTCACTACGGTGGCACCAAGGCGCTGGTCGTGCTGGGCGGTGAAAAGCATACGCGCGATGAGCTTGTCTCGGCGGCACTCGGCTCGCTTGATCGAGCTCTGCTCGAGCGCGTGCTTTTCCGCTGCGGCTCGGTTGAGGGCGACGGGGGAGACGAGCTGATCGACGAAGCCGTGGCCCTGGCGACCGACGAAGGCGTGGACTTTGTCTTGGCGATTGGCGATGCCGATACTGCCGGCTTTGCACGCGAACTCGCCCGTCGCATGGCGGCGCTCGATGCCGGCGAAGACGGCTTTGTGCCTTATGGATGCATTGTCTCGGAGGGCAAGGTGCCTGCTGTCGTGGGCGCCGGCGAGGTTCCCGTTTTTGCCATTATCGCACCCGAGCTGTTGGAGGGCATCGGGTCTCCTCTGCGTGAGTTGCTCGGTAGCGTCTGCGCCGCGGCCTAATATTTTGCATAAAGGGATGGGTTATTTTTGGTTGGTAAAGTGTTTGACCTGCCAAAATAAACCTGTCCCTTTTTGGTCGGTTGCCGTTTGGGGGCCGATTGGTAACGCTCGCTGATTATAGTCTTGACCTGCGCTAGAATAGTGACATCTGAATGTCCGGGCGCATGGAGGCGTGCGCCCGTATGCTGAGGAGGACTCTATGGCAACTGTTGCCGCACCTATCGATGCTACGTCGACCGCCGCTTGGAAGGCACTCGAGGCCCATCAGGAGAAGCTCGAGGCCGAAGGTATCGACCTCAAGGCCTGGTTCGCCGCCGATGCCGAGCGCGTGAACAAGCTGAGCTTTGACGCCGGTGACCTGCACTTCGACCTGTCCAAGAACCTGGTGACCGATGAGACCGTCAAGCTGCTGTGCGATCTTGCCCGCGAGGTGAAACTCGAGGAGCGCCGCGATGCCATGTTCTCCGGCGAGCACATCAACACCACCGAGGACCGCGCTGTTCTGCACACCGCGCTTCGCCGTCCGGCAAGCGAGAAGGGCCAGCTCATCGTCGACGGCCAGGACGTCGTCGCCGACGTGCACGAGGTTCTCGACCGCATGTATGCCTTCGCCGAGCGCGTGCGCTCCGGTGAGTGGAAGGGTGTTACCGGCAAGAAGATCGAGCACCTGGTGTCTATCGGCATCGGCGGCTCCGATCTGGGCCCGGTCATGGCCTACGAGGCCCTGCGTCCCTACGCCGACGCCGGTATCGACTGCCGCTATATCTCCAACATCGACCCCAACGATCAGGCAGAGAAGCTCAAGGGCCTTGATCCCGAGACCACGCTCGTAATCATCGTCTCCAAGACCTTTACCACGCTCGAGACCCTCACCAACGCCCGCGAGGTCAAGACCTGGATGCTCGAGCAGCTCAAGGCTCAGGGTGCCATCGACGGTTCCGATGAGCAGAACGCCGCGGCCGTGGCCAAGCACTTCGTCGCCGTTTCCACCGCACTCGACAAGGTCGAGGCCTTCGGCATCGACCCCGCCAACGCCTTCGGTTTCTGGAACTGGGTCGGCGGCCGCTACTCCGTCGACTCCGCCGTGGGCCTGTCGCTGATCGTCGTCCTCGGCCCCGAGCGCTTCCAGCAGTTCCTCGAGGGCTTCCATGCCATCGACGAGTACTTCTGCAACACGCCGCTCGAGAACAACGCCGTCGCGCTGATGGGCCTGCTCAACGTCTGGTACGTCAACTTCTTCGGCTCCAAGAGCCACGCCGTGCTTCCGTACTGCCAGTATCTGCACCGTTTCCCGGCCTACCTGCAGCAGCTCACCATGGAGTCCAACGGCAAGCACGTCCGCTGGGACGGCAGCGCCGTGACCTCCGACACTGGTGAGATTTTCTGGGGCGAGCCCGGCACTAACGGTCAGCACGCCTTCTACCAGCTGTTGCATCAGGGCACCGTGGTGGTCCCGGCCGACTTTATCGCTTTCGCCAACACTGCCAACCCCGCAACCGACAGCGGTCAGGATGTCCACGAGCTGTTCCTGGGCAACTTCCTGGCCCAGACCAAGGCGCTCGCCTTTGGTAAGACGGCCGATGAGGTGCGCGCCGAGGGCACGCCCGAGCAGATCGTCCCGGCCCGCTGCTTTGAGGGCAACCGCCCGACGACCTCGATCTTCGGCGACACGCTGACCCCGTTCGCACTCGGCGAGCTCATCGCCCTGTACGAGCACATCACGTTTGTCGAGGGCACGGTCTGGGGCATCGACTCCTACGACCAGTGGGGCGTCGAGCTGGGCAAGCAGCTTGCCAAGCAGATTACCCC
>CBCSNG010000063.1:0-2673 GCA_965141635.1 uncultured Collinsella sp.
GGTCACCAAGCACAACCTCAAGTACCGCCGCTACTACCACCAGTTCGACTACTAAGAGCTGGTCACGGGTCCGATATCTTGGCTGGTTGATATCTCGACCCTGCACAAGGGCGTCCGCATTTGCGCGGGCGCCCTTTTTGCGTTGTGACAAGAGACTGCTGCTAACCGCTCGCCCTATGTTTCCAAATGAATACGCTATGAGCGGTTGCGGCGGATTTTCCCCGCAAACACTCTAGTATGCTAAAGTACCCAGAAGACCGGCGGAGCTATGCCGGTCTTCTGTTCTATATGAAACACAGCATGAGGAGGCTCATCAGATGACGGCCACACCGTGGGGATTCCGGGACATATTGCCCGAGGAGGCTCAGGCGCGCGAGGAGATTGCGCTGACGGTGAAGGGCTGCTTCAGGGAGCATCATTACCTTCCGGTCGAGACGCCGCTACTCGAGGACAAGGGTTCGCTCGAGGAAGGCGGCCGTATTGCGGACACGCCGTTTAAGCTCTTTGATGACGACGGTCGCCTGCTGGTGGTCCGTCCCGACAACACGCTGCCGATCGTGCGCTTGGTTTCGACCCGCATGCACGCGGCCGATCTGCCGCTGCGTCTGCGCTACGAGGCGCCGGTGGTCCGCGAGTGCCAGCGCAATGCCGGTGGCTCGCGTCAGTTTACGCAGTTGGGTTTTGAGCTCATCGGTGCGGGAGATACCGCGGGCGATGTTGAGATTGTCTCGCTCGTTGCCGAGGCCGTACGCGAGCTGGCACTTCCCGGTGCACACATTATCGCAGGCAGCGTGCGTCCGTTTAAGGAATTGCTCGCGGTATGCGAGGATCGTGAGCTGGCTGCCGAGGCTCTGCGCTGCGTGCATGCCAACGACTTTGTGGGCCTCGATGCCCGCGTGGCAGCAAGCGTCGAGTCCGATGCCGTCAAGGCCGCCATTAGCGAGCTGCCGCGCCTGCACGGTGGTGCCGAGGTGCTCGACCGTGTGGATGCGCTACTGGCGGCTGCCGGTATCGCTGCGCCGCTCACGCGCGAACTGCGTGCCCTGGTTGAGGGCCTGGCACCCGAGGACGCCCAGGTGCTGTCGTTCGACTTCTCTATCATGAACTCTTTCGATTACTACACGGGCCTGGTCTTTAAGGCTTATGCCGGCGGACTGCCCGATCCGGTCGGTTCGGGCGGACGCTATGACTCCATCTTTACCGGCGCATTTGGCGACGGTATCGAGGTGCCGGCGGCGGGCTTCGCCTTTTCGCTCGAGCGCCTGGAGGCCGCGCGCACCTCGGCCGAGGATGCCGCTTCCGACGGCGATCACGCCGCGGGCCGTGGCGCCGAGGGCCCGCTGCGCATCGCCGTGCCCAAGGGCTCGCTTAAGGCCGACACGCTCGACGTGCTCGAGGCCGCGGGCCTGGATGTCTCTGAGCTGCGTGACCCCGGCCGTCATCTAATCGTGCGCGGCCGCGACACGCGTGCCGACGAGGGCACGGTCGGCGATATCGAGTTTGTCATCGTGCGCCCCAGCGATGCGCCCGCCTTTGTGGGCTGCGGCGGCGCCGACTGCGGCATCTGCGGTTGGGACTCGCTCATCGAGGCAGACCTTAACCTGCTGCAGCTGGTCGACCTGGGCTATGGCCTGTGCACGTTTATCGAGGCGGAGCCCGCATGGCGCGCCGGCCAGGCCGAGCGCAACTATGCCCGTCGCGGGTCGCTTCGCGTGGCCACCAAGTACCCGCGCATCGCGAGTGCCTGGTATGCCGAGCGCGGCGTGAACGCCGACATCGTTTCGCTGCACGGCAACATCGAGCTGGGCCCCATCGTCGGCATGACCGATCGCATCGTGGATATTACCGCCACGGGCGCCACGCTGCGCGACAACGACCTGGTCATCACCGGTCGCATCATGGACTGCACGGCCCGCTTCTTTGTCAACCCGGGTGCCGCGCGCCTTGATCCGCGCGTACGCAATCTGGCAGATCGCCTGGCCGCGGCCGTTAAGGACAAGCATTTTGAGCCCGTCGCGGGCTCGGCACAATAGCGCGAGCGCGCACGGGCGCCCCAACGTACGGGCTGCGGGCCGATTGGCGCCGCCGCCCGGTCTCTCGTTTTTCGAACATAACCTCGACCGATAGGGGATACCGATATGAAGACCATCAAACTTGCTCCCGGTGAGCGCCTCGTTACCAACCAACTCAACCGTAAGGGCGTGCTGCCGCAAAACATCGTCGACGCCGCCCGCGATATCGTGGCCAACGTGCGCGCCAATGGCGATGCCGCGGTGCGCGACTACTGTCGGCGTTTTGACGGCGTTGAGCTGCAGAGCTTCCGTCTGCCGCAAGAGCAGATCGATGCCGCGCTCGAAGGCCTCGATCCGGCCTTTGTCGCCGCGCTCGAGAAGGCCGCGCGCCAGATTCGCGAGTTCCACCAGCGCGAGGTCGAACAGAGCTGGTTTACCACGCGCCCGGACGGCACGATGCTCGGCGTTAAGGTGACCCCGCTCGCGGCGGCTGGCATCTATGTGCCGGGCGGTCGCGCGCAGTATCCCTCCACGGTGCTCATGAACGCCATTCCCGCCAAGGTTGCCGGCGTCAAGCGCGTGGTTATGGTGACCCCGCCGCAAAAAGACGGCCTGATCAGCCCCTACACGCTCGCCGCGGCAAAGCTCGGCGGCGTGGACG
>CBCSNG010000064.1:0-2149 GCA_965141635.1 uncultured Collinsella sp.
GCCGCGCGGCAAGGAGATATATTGCCAGACCGGAGGGGCCCCGGGGGCGGGAATCTGGGCGTACACATTTCCTACACATTTTGTGATTCTCAGCTGTGTTTGCCGGTAATAAAGAGGGGACCTCGTTTCCGAGATCCCCTCCTCCGTCTAACTGTAGAAATAGGCTTTCAAAGCCTTAGGCCAACAACTTGCGACCAGACTCCTCAATCGCGTCAAGTGCGGCATCAGCCTCGGCGGCATCCGCGCCCTTAGCGAAGATGTACAGCTTAATCTTGGGCTCGGTGCCGGAAGGACGAACAATACCCTTGTTGCCGCCCTCAAGATCGAACTCAATGACGTTAGCCTTCGGCAGGCCGTTCACGCAGGTGTTGTAATCCACGACAGCCTCAATCTTGGAACCGGCGAGCTCCGCGGGCGGGTTCTCGCGCAGACCAGCCATGATGCCGGCCATCTTTGCCGCACCCTCAGCGCCCGGATAGCTCAGCGAAATCGTCTTGTTGTGATAGTAGCCATACTTCTCGTACAGCTCGTGCATCGCATCTGCAAGGTTCTTGCCCTGGAGCTTGTAATACTGCGCCATCTGGCAAATCAGAAGAGAAGTGCTCACGGCGTCCTTGTCGCGCACGTGGTCACCGGCCAGATAGCCGTAGCTCTCCTCAAAACCGAAGATAAAGCGATTGACCTCGCCAGCATCGGAAAGAGAAGTAATGATGTCGCCGATGTACTTGAAGCCCGTCAGGCAGCGGCGGAGCTCAAAACCGTACTCGTCGGCCAGAGCGTCAACCATGGCGGAAGAAACGATAGTAGTGACAGCAACCTTCTTAGTGAGGTCCTCACCGCGAGCAGCGCGGGTCTTGCAGATATAGTCAAGCAGCAGAACGCCCATCTCATTGCCGGTCAGCAGCAGATAGTCATCGCCATTCTTAACGGCAACGCCAACGCGATCGGCGTCAGGATCGGTTGCAAGCAGCAGATCGGGGTGAACCTGCTCGCACAGGTCAATGCCCTTCTGCATGGCCTGACGAATCTCGGGGTTAGGATACGGGCAGGTCGGGAAATCGCCGTTAGGCTCCTTCTGCTCGGGAACAACCGTGACATCAGTGATGCCAGCGCGCTCGAGCACCGTCGTGACGGGAATGAGGCCAGTGCCGTTAAGCGGAGTGTAGACGAGCTTAAGCGGAGCGCCAGCGATCTCCTCGGCAGAAAGGTTAGTCACGCCGCGGGCGAGAACGGCGTCGTAATAACGCTCGAGGCACGAGTCATCGATCCATTTGACCAGACCCTGCTCAAGAGCCTCATCGAAGTCCATGGACTTCACGCCGGTGAACGTATCGGTCTCGGCGATAGCCTTAGAAATTGCATCGGCGGCCTCGCTGGTGATCTGGCAGCCGTCGGGGCCATAGGCCTTATAGCCGTTATAAGGCGCCGGATTATGACTAGCGGTCATGCAAATGCCACCGGAGCACTTAAGGTCGCGGACGGCCCAGGAGAGCGTCGGCACAGGAGAAATCTTGGGATACACGAGGGCAGTCACGCCGTTTGCTGCAAGAATGGCAGCCGTCGTCTTGACGAACAGCTCACCTTTATTGCGGCTATCGCGAGCGATGGCGACCGTCGGATGCTCGAAGGTCGCATTGAGGTAGTCAGCGAATCCCTGGGTCGCACGACCGACCGTATAGATATTCATACGGTTAGTGCCCGCACCGATAGTGCCGCGAAGGCCGGCAGTACCGAAGGCGAGATCCTGGAAGAAAGCGTCGGTGATGGCGTCCTCATCACCCTGCTCCTTCATCGTGTTAAGCTCAGCGAGGAGCTCCTCGTCCTTGACATTGGCAATCCAAGTATCAAGCAGCTCATGAACATCTGCCATATGAGTCCTTCCGTCACAATCAATAAAACGACCCGTGTAAAACAGGACAAGCGCAGCAGTGCGCTAAAGCAAATATTAGTCCATTGAGAACAAAGAACCGACCACAGAACGGTGAACGTTTATATTCACCGGTGGATGATTGAAGTGATTTAATTGCTTAGTGAATGCCGCCTTTAACGCAAAAAAGGGGGAGGCCGCGAGGCCTCCCCCTTCCAAGTTCGATGACGGCTCGGTGCCGTCCACCGGTCAGCGGCGCCCTGGCCTCCCACGGGCTGACCC
>CBCSNG010000065.1:0-1571 GCA_965141635.1 uncultured Collinsella sp.
CGCGAGAAGATGAACTACGGCTGGATCGAGGGTTCGCCGGAGTTTAAGGCCGAGGTTGCCAAGCTGTATCGTCGCGAGGCCAATCCCGATCACATTCTGCAGACCAATGGCTGCACGGGTGCCAATCTCAACGCCATCATGGCTGTAGTCGAGCCCGGCGACCATGTGATTGCCGAGTGGCCCACCTATGCGCCGCTCTACGAGATTCCGCGCACGCTGGGCGCCGAAGTCGAGTACTGGGAGCTTCGCGAGGAGCTTGGCTGGAAGCCCGATATCGAGGAGCTCAAGCGTCTGGTTCGCCCCACCACCAAGCTCATCTGCATCAACAACGCATCGAACCCCATCGGTACCGTGCTCGATGCCGATACGCTCGGCCAGATTGCCGAGATCGCCCGCTCGGTGGGCGCCTATGTGCTTTGCGACGAGGTGTACCTGCCGCTTGAGAACACCGAGGCCTTTATGTCGATGGCCGACGTGTACGAGAAGGCCATCGTCACCAACTCCGTGTCCAAGACCTATTCGACGCCCGCGGCCCGCGTGGGCTGGGTCGTGGCCGACGAAGAGGTGTCCAACCGCATACGCACCTATCGCGATTACACCATGATCTGCGGCGGCGTGTTCAACGACGCCTTAGCGACCTATGTGCTTGAGCACAAGGACAAGATCCTCAAGCGCAATCGCAAGATCGTGTTTGGAAACCGCGATATCGCGCAGGCTTGGATCGATACGCAGCACCGCGTTTCCTGGACGGCCCCGCAGGGCGTGTCCACCTCGTTTATCCAGCTTGATATTCCCGGGGATGACGAGGAGTTCTGCAAGCGCCTGCTGTCCGAGAGGGGAGTGCTGTTGGTTCCCGGCAGCCGCTTCGAGCTTCCCTGCGGCGCACGCCTGGGCTACTGCGCGAGCGAGGACGTTCTGCGCGAGGGTCTGAGGCTTCTGGGCGAGGCACTGGCGGTGTTCGATCGCTAGGATTCCGACGGCTCTCAAAGCCGCTCAAATCTGTCTACGATTATCGATAACAGTCCCGTTTCCCATGAGGGGAGCGGGACTGTTTTTCTATACCGAGAAGTCAAGTTGTTACAAATGAGGCCGTAAGGCGAGCCGGTATTCGCTGGGCCTTATACTGAGCTTCCGGTGAACGGTATCAAGCGTCTGGTAAACGGTAATATGTTACCAGAAATGAATAGGACAAACTTTTTTCTGAATAAAAATGAAAATGGTTGAGACGCGGTATGAATCGCTAATTCTATTCATAGCTTTATTGGAAATATGCAATTTGAGGGTGGTTTAATAAAGTTTAGTTCCATTTGCTATCTGGATTGAAAACGCGTTTAAGCACGTAAATAAACTTTATTAAATCAAAGTGTGCCATGCGTGAAGTATATGTGTATGCCGTTCACCCCTCATATAAAACCGTTCGGGGGCGAGGTGGAAGTATGAACTGATTTTGGATATAAATATGTCGTCAGCAATAACGCCTCACACGGAGGGGCGCTAACGAATCGGCCCTGACAGGGGCCCGAAAGAAAGGTAGGAGGCCATGACGAAAGGTCTGCACGTGCCTTCCGAGA
>CBCSNG010000066.1:0-1540 GCA_965141635.1 uncultured Collinsella sp.
AAGGAATATATCGACCTTACTCGCGACCCCGCTGGCGCCATCAAGTGGCTCCGCGAGAACCTCGACTAGGTTCCTCCCTCTGTTGGTGCCCGGATCCCCAGTTCGGGCACCTCTCCCTATTCGAATCCCACAGAAAGGATGACTCATGACCAACCCCATGCAGTTCCCCGACGGCTTTGTGTTTGGCGGCGCCACCGCTGCTTACCAGGTTGAGGGCGAGACCCGTACGCACGGCAAGGGCAAAGTGCCCTGGGACGATTTCCTGGCAGCCCAGGGTCGCTTCTCCCCCGACCCCGCAAGCGATTTCTACAACAAGTACCCGGTCGATATCGACCTGTGCCAGCGCTTCGGCATCAACGGTATCCGTGTCTCCATCGCTTGGAGCCGCATCTTCCCCAATGGCACCGGCGAGATTAACCCCGAGGGCGTCGCTTTCTATCACAAGCTTTTCGCCACCTGCAATAAGGCCGGCGTTATCCCCTATGTCACGCTCGATCACTTTGATACACCTGAGGCCTTTTACCAGAACGGCGGCGAGGGTTTCCTGACGCGCACGACGATCGACGCCTTTGTCGAGTACGCCAAGTTCTGCTTTGCCGAGTTCACCGAGGTCAAGCACTGGTTCACCTTTAATGAGATTCCCGCGACCGCCGAGGGCAGCTTTATCGTCGGCAACTGGCCGCACGGCGAGAAGTATCGCCTGGACAAGGCTTTCCAGCTCATGCACAACATGATGGTGGCCCACGCCAAGGCCGTCGTCGCCTTCCATGAGGGCGGCTTTGAGGGCGAGATCGGCATTGTCCAGAACCTAGAGCCCAAGTATCCCCTCGACCCCAACAACGCCGCCGACTGCGAGGCAGCTCGCATGGCCGACGTCATCAACAACCGCTGGGTACTCGACGCCACCTTCCGCGGCCACTATGCAGCCGACACCATGGAGGCTGCGACCAAGCTGGCCCATATCGCCGGCGGCGAGCTCGACGTCCGCGACGAGGACATCGCCGCGCTGACCGCCGCGCTCCCCTACAACGATTGCTTGGGCGTCAACACCTACAAGTGCCAGTTCCTGCGTGCCGCCGAGGGCGAAAACGACATCAACCACAATGGCACCGGCGACAAGGGCTCCTCGCGCTGGTTCCTCAAGGGCGTGGGCGAGTCATGCGTGCGCGAAGGCGTACCCACCACCGATTGGGACTGGATCATCTATCCCGAGGGCCTGTACGATCTGCTGCTGCGAATTAAGAACGATTACCCCAACTACAAGAAGATCTATATCACCGAGAACGGCATGGGCTATAAGGACGACTTCGAGGACGGCTTTATCGACGACGCCCCTCGTATCGACTACATGCGCCAGCATCTCGCGTGGATCCTCAAGGCAATCGACGGCGGCGTGAACGTCGACGGTTACTTTGTGTGGTCACTGCAGGATCAGTTCTCCTGGACCAACGGCTATAACAAACGCTATGGCCTGTTCTACATCGACTTTGAGACCCAGAAGCGCTATCCCAAGGCGAGCGCGTACTGGTACAAGAACGTC